>CAYQBE010000251.1:0-5201 GCA_964415625.1 uncultured Clostridium sp. | reverse complement strand
CGCATGGCGAAGGAGGGGAAAGCATGCGAATTGTAATAGTTGAGGATGAAGCTGCGATTCGGGAGGGAATGGTAAAGCTTCTCCATCAGATTAACCCGCAGTATGAAGTAGTAGGAAAGGCGAACGACGGCCAGAGCGGATATGAATTGATCCGCAGTGTGCGTCCGGATCTGATCATTGTTGACATCCGGATGCCGGATATGAACGGACTGGCCATGATCCGAAAGCTTCAGGATGAGCAGATCCGGTGTAAAGTCCTGGTGATCTCGGCGTATTCGGAGTTTGAGTATGCGAGAGAAGCCATAGAGCTGGGGATCATCAATTATCTGCTGAAACCTTTGAAGATCGCAGAGCTTAAGAGGGCATTGGAGAAGGTGGATGAGGAGATACGGCGGGATCAGCATAAGGAATATGGTTTTTCACTGGAAAATATTTTCATGGGATGTATCAACGGCCAGCTTGAGCCGGATGAATATTTTCATGAGCAGACACGTGGAAAATATGGTTTTACGGTACAGGAACCGGCTGAGCTGTTCATGGTCTGGTTGGGAAAAGGCTATGAGCAGCAAAAAGATCTGGCGAAGGAGCTTTTGGAACACGTGGCAGACCATACGGTAAAATTTGCTGCCAATATCCGGGAGCTAAAGGGCTGGGACATGCTGCTGATGATCCTGTACCGGCAGCATGCGGGAGAGTCGCAGTATACATACTTTAGTAAATCGGTTGTGCCAATGCTGTGTGATAATCTGAAAAAGCCGCTGGTATGTGTATGGAGAAGGATGGAACATCTCCTGGACGCATCCAGGGTGATTCCGGAGATGAAAAAGGAGCTGGAGTGGAATCTGTGTTTTCCAGACCGGGCACTGCTCTGTAAGCGGGTGATCCAGAAGCAGCAGATCGTGCCGATCAAGTACCCGCTGGAACTGGAGGACCGGGCAAAGCAGGCTCTGCGCGAAAAAAACTGGGAGGACCTGGTCAGCTGCTATGAGCGGCTGTATGACCATCTGGTGCAGGAGAATCATCTGCCTTCCCAGATCAAGGAAAGCCTGATCCGGTTTAACTGGAGCCTGGTGGCTTCACAGAAGGATAAGAAAGAAGAGTCCGAACTGGGTATCCAGAAGATCCTGCAGAGGATCGCGTCAGCGGATACCTGGAACCAGATCGAGACAGATATGAGTGAGTTTATGACGTTTCTGGACTATTCTGAGCCAAAGACGGAAGAACCTTCTGTCAGCGAATTGATCAAGAGGGCGAAGGTGCTGATCCGAAAGTATTATAATCAGGGGATCACGCTGGAGGAGACGGCAAGAAAACTGTTTGTGTCGGAAGAGTATTTGAGTGCCCAGTTTAAAAAGGAAACCGGAAGTACATTTACCGAAACCGTACGGAAATACCGCATCGAAAAGGTGAAGGAGCTGTTGGTGGAAACTCATTTGAAAATGAATCAGATCGCGGAACTTGCAGGGTATTCGGATCCCAAATATATGAGCAGGGTATTCAAGGAAGAGGTGGGAATGCTCCCTACGGAGTATAGAAAAGAAATTCAATAAAACATTAAAATTTTCCGCTTTTTTGGGAAATTTCCCCCTAACAGGGAGGAAAAAGTATGTTATTATGATTATGCTGAATAGAGATAGAATATTTGGATACACTGTTAAGAGACTAATGAAGGTAAATGAAGGAGATTAAAGCAATGAATTGTTTTAACGTGACGTTCAGAAATCCTGAAGAGATCTTGAGCTTTTTAAACACTGTTGAGAAATATGATATCACAATGGACATGAAACGAGGCCGGCTTATCGTGGATGCGAAGTCGCTCCTCGGGCTCATGAATCTAGGGCTGAACAATGTTGCCGAACTGCGTGTGTACGGTGATGTGAGTCAGCTAAGGCAGGAGATTTCCAGGTATATAGCAGCATAAAATTTAGTCAACCCCTCCCCCCTCATAGTACTATTTTTTTACGGATAACTCGCATCCGTTATGTTGCTGTTATCGGAGGAGCATAGAATCCTCCTTGGGATTGTTTCCGTTGCCAGGCACGACGGTGACTTTTCCAAAATATATATCTGGGTCTTGATTTGAAAGGCTTCCCGGCGTATAATATGCGCCGGGAAGTCTTTTTTCTGGTATGGAGTTGCAGAAAAATAGCTGACACATCTTGGCTTGTCTATTTCTTTGGGCGTTCCTATAGAAAAACTACGGGGGACTGCGTTTGGTACAGCTTTAAATTTCATGGAAAGAGATGCTCTTTATATAAGGAAATGAGGGAAATTGAAATGAGGCAGACAAAAGAAAGAAGATTATATTTGTTTGATGATAAGGCGTTGGCAGTTCTGATCGTACCGCTGATCATTGAACAGTTTCTGGCTGTGCTGGTGGGGATGGCGGATTCGGTCATGATCGCCACAGTGGGAGAAGCCGCGGTTTCCGGGGTCTCACTGGTGGACAACATCATGGTGCTGTTCATCAATGCGTTTTCTGCCCTGGCTGCCGGAGGGGCGGTGATCTGCGGGCAGTATCTGGGGCAGAGGGATGAAAGGCTGGCGTGCCGTGCAGCCACACAGATCGTCTGGTTCGTGACGCTGGTATCCCTTGTCCTTATGGTGATCATTTACTGCGGCAAATGGTTTATCCTGCATGTTGTATTCGGCTCCATTGACGCGGATGTCATGGGGCATGCCAACATTTACCTGCTGATCGTTGCCGCATCAATCCCGTTTCTGGCATTGTATAATGCGGGGGCGGCCATTTTCAGGGCAATGGGAGATTCCAAAGCGCCGATGAAGGTCTCCATCCTGATGAACCTGATCAATGTGTCCGGCAATGCGCTTCTGATCTACGGACTTCACTGCGGTACAGAGGGTGTTGCGATCCCTACACTGATCTCCCGTATGACGGCAGCAGTGGTGATCATTGCAATGCTTGTGAACCAGAAGCTGCGTTTGCATATCGACCGGGACTTTCACTTCCGGCCGGACGGGCGGATGATCCGGCGCATCCTGAGTATCGGAGTGCCGAATGGTCTGGAGAACAGCATGTTCCAGCTGGGCAAGATCCTGGTATTGAGCCTGGTATCCTCCTTCGGCACCTATGCCATCGCGGCAAATGCGGTCTGCAATGTGATCGCGATGTTTGAGATCCTGCCCGGTGTGGCGGTCAACCTGGCGATCACAACCGTCATTGCCCGCTGTGTGGGGGCGGATATGTACGACCAGGCGAAGTATTATACGAAAAAGCTGATCCTGATCACCTACGCCGGAATGTGGATCATGAATCTCATCATTGTGCTGCTGCTTCCGATCATTCTGCGGGTCTACAACCTGTCGGATGTGACTTCGGAGATTACCCGGCAGATCATGTATCTGCATACCATAAGCAGTATGCTGGTGTGGCCGATCGCTTTCAGCCTTCCGTCTACTCTGCGGGCGGCAGGAGATGCCCAGGTGACCATGTACATTTCCATGATCTCCATGTGGGTATTCCGGATCGTGTTCAGCTATATCCTGGGCAAATATCTCGGAATGGGTGTATTTGGCGTATGGATGGCTATGATCATCGACTGGTGCTTCCGGGCGGTATGTATGACGATCCGCTATAGGGGCGGAAGATGGATGCTGAAAAAGGCGGTGTGAAACGCATGGTATGTTGTAGGTTATTTAAGGACAGTGTAAAGACACGGAAGCTGTCGGGGATGACCTGGCAGATGTGATCAGACACAATGAGTTTCCAAGAGTACTCACAATCAGAAGGAGGAAACAGATGAAAAAAGAATTGGTGATCGTTCTGGATTTTGGCGGACAGTATAATCAGCTCGTGGCGAGACGCGTGCGCGAGTGCAACGTATACTGTGAGATTTATTCCTATAGGACAGATCTTGAGACGATCAAGAGCATGAACCCGAAGGGGATCATCCTGACCGGCGGCCCCAGCAGCTGCTATGAGGAGGATGCGGCCACCTATCCGAAGGAATTATTTGAACTGGGGATTCCGGTGCTGGGGCTTTGCTACGGCGCGCAGCTTATGATGATGGAGCTGGGAGGCGAAGTCGAACGTGCGGCTGTCCGGGAATATGGGAAGACAGAGGTATTGATCGACAAGACTGCGTCTAAAGTGTTCCGGGGCGTGGAGGAAAAGACGGTCTGCTGGATGAGCCATTTTGATTATATTTCCCGGCCTGCCCCCGGATTTGAGGTGACAGCCCATACTGCGGACTGCCCTACAGCGGCGGCGGAGGACGAAGCGCGCCGATTATATGCCATCCAATTTCATCCGGAGGTGCTGCACACAAAAGAGGGCACGAAGATGATCAATAACTTCGTGAAACAGGTATGCGGCTGTGCGGGTGACTGGCGGATGGATGCATTTGTGGAGAACTCCATCCGGGAGATCCGTGCAAAGGTGGGAACCGGAAGGGTGCTCTGCGCCCTGTCAGGAGGCGTGGACTCTTCTGTGGCGGCTGTGATGCTGTCCAAGGCGATCGGAAACCAGCTGACCTGTGTGTTTGTGGATCATGGGCTGCTGCGTAAGAATGAAGGCGACGAGGTGGAAGCGGTGTTCGGCCCGGAGGGCCCATATGATCTGAATTTCATCCGTGTCAATGCGCAGGAACGGTTTTATGACAGACTGGCAGGCGTGGAAGAACCGGAGGAAAAACGGAAGATCATCGGGGAAGAATTTATCCGGGTTTTTGAAGAGGAAGCAAAGAAAATCGGTGCAGTTGATTTCCTCGTGCAGGGAACCATTTATCCGGATGTGGTAGAAAGCGGCCTGGGCGGTGAGTCTGCGGTCATCAAGTCCCACCACAATGTGGGCGGCCTGCCGGATTATGTGGATTTTAAAGAGATCATTGAACCGCTGCGGGACCTGTTCAAGGATGAGGTCCGCAAGGCCGGACTGGAGATGGGGATTCCGGAAAGGCTTGTGTTCCGGCAGCCGTTCCCGGGACCCGGGCTTGGAATCCGGATCATCGGCGAGATCACAGCCGAAAAGGTGAAGATCGTGCAGGACGCGGATGCCATTTACCGCGAGGAGATGGACGCGGCCGGGATGAAAGAGACGGTGGGACAGTATTTTGCCGCACTGACGAATATGAGGAGCGTGGGCGTGATGGGGGACGAGAGGACTTATGATTATGCGATTGCGCTTCGGGCGGTGAATACGATCGACTTTATGACCGCGGAGGCGGCGGAGGTGCCGTATG
>CAYQBE010000250.1:0-5242 GCA_964415625.1 uncultured Clostridium sp. | reverse complement strand
TATATGGAGCATTTAATTATTCCTGACGGATACCGTTCCCCGCTGACGATCCGGGAGACGGAGGTCGCCATCAAGGAAGTCAAGGATCATTTTGAACGCGCCCTGGCGAAGTCACTGCATCTGACCCGTGTCTCGGCGCCCCTGTTTGTCCGGCCGGAATCCGGTCTCAACGACAACCTGAACGGGGTGGAGCGCCCTGTCGCATTCGGCATCCGGGAGCAGGATGAAGCCCCGGCTGAGATCGTCCATTCCCTTGCCAAGTGGAAGCGCCATGCCCTCAAGCATTACGGTTTTCACTCCGGGGAAGGCTTATATACGGATATGAGCGCCATCCGCCGGGATGAGGACACGGACAATATCCATTCTTTATATGTGGATCAGTGGGACTGGGAAAAGGTCATTTCCAAAGAAGAACGGAATATGGAGACGCTGGAATACACGGTACGGAAGGTCTTCAGCGCCTTAAAGGAGACGGAAGAGTTCATCTCCAGACGCTACAATTACATAGAGCCCCTTCTGCCGGAGGATATTTTCTTTATCTCTTCCCAGGAGCTGGAGGATATGTATCCGGACTGCACTCCGAAGGAACGGGAGAACCGGATCACCAAGGTGAAAAAGGCAGTCTTTGTTTCTCAGATTGGAAAGGAGCTTGCTTCCGGACAGAAGCATGACGGCCGTGCGCCGGACTATGACGACTGGGAATTGAACGGGGATATCCTGGTCTGGTATCCCATCCTGCATATGGGGCTGGAGCTCTCTTCCATGGGGATCCGTGTGGAT
Source organism: uncultured Clostridium sp. (assembly GCA_964415625.1). Taxonomy (GTDB): domain Bacteria; phylum Bacillota; class Clostridia; order Lachnospirales; family Lachnospiraceae; genus Schaedlerella. The sequence goes on along the minus strand of CAYQBE010000250.1, from coordinate 4,462 downwards.
GAAGCTTCTCTGTCCAGACAGTTAAAGCTGGCCGGATGTGAGGAGCGGGCCGAACTGCCGTTCCAGAAGGCCCTTTTAAACCGGGAGCTGCCCTATACCATCGGCGGCGGCATCGGCCAGTCCAGGATCTGTATGTACTACCTGCGCAAGGCCCATATCGGGGAGGTGCAGTCGTCCATCTGGCCGGAGGACGCGCTTCAGGAAGCCAGGGAGCATGGGATCCAGTTGTTGTAGAAATGGATCCATTTTACTGCGAAAGGAACTCTATGCGCATCTGCCGCCGTATTTTTGTCGGAACAGATGCGCTTTTTTTGTTCTGCTTCCGATTCCTGTCCATAAGGGAGGAATGAGGCGTAGCGGTGGCTACGTCGATTGACGGCGCTGTGTGCCAGCGACACACGCTTAGCGCGGACCGAAACGGAGTGTAGACCAACGCAGCAGATGGAAATTTAGCCAATCGAAACATAAGGTTAATTATATTGGATTATACTAGCATTAGGATCATAGGATTCCCACCCCTTCCAGCAGAATCTTCGTTCCGATTAAGATCAGGATGATACCGCCGCACAGCTCTGCCCTGGCCCTGTATTTTGTACCGAATATGCTTCCGATCTTCACTCCCACAGCCGAACAGACAAAGGTGATCACTCCGATAAAGGTCACTGCCGGGAGGATGGATACCTTCAGAAACGCAAAGGTCACCCCGACGGCAAGCGCATCGATGCTTGTTGCAATGGCAAGCAGGAGCATGGACTGGACGGACATGGAAGCGTCAATCTGCTCTTCTCCTCCAAAAGATTCTTTTACCATCTTTCCTCCGATGATCAACAGAAGGATAAATGCGATCCAGTGGTCATATTCCGTGATCGTGTCTGTAAAAAATCTGCCCAGGTAGTATCCGATCAGCGGCATCAGCGCCTGGAAGCCTCCGAACCAGGCTCCCGCGATAAACATATGCTTCCTGCCGATCTTTCCCAGTGAAAGCCCCTTACAGACAGACACCGCAAACGCATCCATCGAAAGCCCTACGGCCAGTACAAAAAGTTCAATAATTCCCATTTTTCCTCTTCCTTTCTTTCATATCCGCAGGGATTAATCAAGTGCAGAATTAGTGATTCTGTTCATTTCCGATTCCATTTCCAATTCCCATGACCTTGATATAATCCTCCGTTTTATCCCGCATAATATGAAATCCCTTCTCCAGTTCCTCCAACGGGAATCTGTGGGTGATCAGACAAGACGGGCTGACACGCCCCCGGGCCAGACGTTCCAGTACATACTGCCAGTCGTCCAAACCTTTTTCTGTCCTCCCTGCCTTCCGGTCGGTGAACTCTTCTTCCGGAAAGGAAAACGAGGAATTCCACGTCCCAGTCACTGTTAGTTGATTCCGCAGGATCTTCCAGTATACCGCTTTTTCCAGATTCATATCTGAAAATGGATTTCCCACCAGCATGACTCTCCCGCCGGGAGACGTGTGATTGACCGCCCATGTTAAGGTCTCGTTTTTACCCACACATTCAAAGAAAATATCCACTCCTGCGCCGTCCGTATGTTCCGTCAGCCACCTGCCGGCATCCTGTTTCCTGCTGTCGCACCAGGCATCCTCTGTCAGTCCCAGCTTCCCAAGCATCTGTTTCTGAAATTCCTTGTTGCCGATGGCCAGGATATTTTTTACTCCTGCCTCTCGAAGAAACATGATCAGTAAAAGTCCGATCGTTCCAAGCCCGCATACCGCCACAGTATCTTCCGGGTGCGGCATGACCCGCCTCATGGCATGGACCGCCACTGCCATAGGCTCCAGCATGGCCGCTTCTTCAAAGGTAACAGGATCCGGCAGTACGATCAGGTTCTCCACAGGGACCGCCGCATATTCTGCAAAACCGCCGTTCGTCCGAGAGCCGAGATAACTATAATTCCTGCACATCTCATACTGCTTTTTCCGGCAGGGGATGCAGTCCATACAGGGAATCAGCGGGAAGATCCCCACCCGCCTGCCGATCCATCCGGAATCTGCTGCTTTTCCCGCTTTTGCCACAACTCCGGAAAATTCATGCCCCGGGATCAGCGGGAAGGAATAGGTGCCGTTCTGGTAGACCCGCGGGATATCAGATCCGCAGATCCCGGCCGCTTTTACCTCAACCAGCACCTCATCTTTGCCGGGTATCGGCTCCTCCACTGCTTCTAATCTGAAATCATTGATATCATGCAATACCCATGCGTTCATGCTTTCTCCTTCCTTCTATGTTCATTTTACACAACCGCCTCAATAATCAATTTATTGCCAACAACAATGTCTTTTACCCCAATCTGCTTTTTTTTATTAAAATTAAAACTCAGCATATATCCGGATTCTATATGATAGTCCTCCAGATATCCCGTAAGCTGTGATTCACCGCGTCGATTGTATTCCTAGCCAAAGATCTTTGTTTCGATTATATGCTGTTCTCCATGATAATCTACAATAATATCTGTACGCCCCATATTTCTTGTCCGCGATTTAATATAATAATTTCCTGTTCCATTGATGATCGGCTGGAGATAAAGTAAAAATAATTTTTTTACCATTACCCTCTCTCCTGATATCTTCTGAAACGGCCGGATGGCCAAACAGATCAACGTTCCTTCAGATTTTTCAAAAATGCATCCGCCAGTTCCGGCCAGACCGTCACTTCAGGTTCCGGTACCCTTACATCTCCTGCATTCCTTTTTTCCTGCTCTTTCCATTCTGCCTGAACCCTTTCCGGTACAGTAACCTCACCGGACTTCACCTTCCGCATCACACATACCAGCTGTTCCTCCGTATACAGGCTCATATGCACTCCGTTGGCCCAGTCTTCATCTGCAAGCGAGAGTCCGTGCTTCCCTCTGGTGAACATATGGAATGCGCAGGGAACCCCTTTTTCCCTGCATGCCCGGACATACATCTCACTGTTCTCTACCGGCACTGTCTCATCTGTTGCAGTGGCCCACAGAAAACAGGGCGGAGTCTGTTCGGTGACCTGCTTTTCCAGAGACATATATTCCAGTTCTTCCGCGGAAGCATCCTCTCCCAGCAATGCGATAAAAGAACCTCTGTGCGCCTCATCCCCGGAAGTAATGACCGGGTAACTCAGGATCGCGGAATCCGGCCGGTTTGAGATCCCGCTGTATTCGGCCGAATCGTCCTGAATATCCTCATAATGTACGCAAAGGCTGCCGCAAAGATGCCCGCCTGCTGAAAATCCGCAGACGGTCAGTTCGTCTTCGATCACTGCAAATGCATCCGCATTCTTCCGGATATAGCGGACTGCCCGGGAGATATCCTTCAACGGCTGAAGCTTAAGCGGAACCGACTGGAGAAAATTGACGGTATACGTCAGCACAAAGGTCTGATACCCTTTCTCGTAAAATTTCCGCGCCACCAGCTCCCCCTCTGACGGTGCGACCACACAGTAGGCGCCCCCTGGTACTACCAGGATACATGGCCGTTTTTCATCATCCTCATGGATGTAAGAGGTGATATTCGGCACAAATCCAAAGGCATGGTCATAGGAATATTCTCCCGGTTCCCAGATTTTGTATGATTCTGTTTTCATGTTCTGCTTCCTCCGTCTCTATATTTTACTGTTGAAATATTCTTGCGTCACTTTTAACTGCTTCTTTAAAATTTCTTTCCACATCTTCGTGTGGATTTCACCGGAACCTTTTGAAACCTTTGTCATCCGCAGAGCTCCATCCTCATCCATTTTTCGGTAAAAATAGTGATCCGTATCCTTATATAATTCCCATCCGTCCCGGTCACAAAATCTCTTTAGTTCTTTCCATCTTGGCATTGCAGCAAATCTCCTATCTTTTTTGGATCTTCCATGATTAATGCCTTAAAAATATAAGGAATATGCTTTTTTCTGTTGGGGCTGCGGGAGTATAATTCGTACTCCTCATAATAATCAAAAGAATATTCCAGAATGGCTCTCGCCAGATTCAGCCGCGCCTCTTCTTCATTCCTGCCATTTTCAATCAGGTCTATTTCATTTAAAGATAACGTAACCGACCCGTCGTCTTCTATATATTTTACTGCTGTAAATTGATATGCCTGCAGAATTTCTGACATGGTTTCCAAATTAGAAAACCACATCTTATCCCGGGTGCGTTTAATGATCTTGGGTTTATTGTGGATCACACTGTCGCAAACAGCACTCCACTCTTTCCTCACGGTTGTAGCCTGCTCCACCAGCATCTCATTCAGCTCCTTTCTGCTTGCGCATCAGCGCAATTCCATTATAATCTGTCACCAATTTTCGCCAGAAAATTGATGACCTGCTTGCGCATCAGCGCAATTCCATTATAAACTGTCACCAATTTTCGCAGAAAATTGATGACCTGCTTGCGCATCAGCGCAATTCCATTATAAACTGTCACCAATTTTCGCAGAAAATTGATGACCTGCTTGCGCATCAGCGCAATTCCATTATAAACTGTCACC
>CAYQBE010000249.1:0-5281 GCA_964415625.1 uncultured Clostridium sp. | reverse complement strand
CCATCTGTATGGGAATCGGCGGATCCATCATTGATCCGGCATTTATCGAGGAATACCTTGGAATGCGTGTGGAATCCGTAGATGAGGTAGAGATCATCCGCCGTATGACAGAAGGTATCTATGACGAGGCAGAATATCAGAAGGCGCTTGCATGGACCAAAGAAAAATGTATCGAAGGCTTTGACAAGAATCCGGAAGAGCTGCAGAAGAGCCGCGAAGCAAAGGATTCTGACTGGGAATTCGTTGTAAAGATGATGTGCATCATCAAAGACCTGATGAACGGAAATGAGAATCTGCCGGAAGGCCGCGAAGAAGAAAAGGTTGGCCACAATGCTATCGCTGCAGGCTTCCAGGGACAGAGACAGTGGACAGACTTCTATCCGAACTGCGACTATCCGGAAGCAATGCTCAATACTTCCTTTGACTGGAACGGAGCAAGAGAGCCCTATATCCTGGCGACCGAGAACGACGTACTCAACAGTTTGGGAATGCTCTTCAATAAGCTGCTTACCAACTCTCCGCAGATATTTGCCGACGTTCGTACATACTGGAGCCCTGAGGCAGTGAAGAAAGCGGCTGGCGGCTATGAGCTGGAAGGAAAGGCTAAGGAAGCAGGCGGATTTATCCATCTGATCAACTCCGGCGCGGCATGTCTGGATGCCAACGGACAGGCAAAGGATGCCAATGGAAATGGTGTGATGAAGCCGTGGTATGAAGTAACAGAGGCAGATCAGGAAGCCATCATGAAGGCGACGACCTGGAACTACGCAGACCTTGGATATTTCCGGGGCGGCGGCTATTCTTCCAGATTCGTTACCGAGGCAGAGATGCCTGTGACCATGATCCGTCTGAACCTGGTGAAGAACTTAGGGCCGATGCTGCAGATCGCAGAGGGCTGGACCGTACATCTTCCGGACGAAGTAACCGACGTACTTTGGAAGAGAACCGACTATACATGGCCGTGTACCTGGTTCGCACCGAGAACAACCGGAGAAGGCGCATTTGCTACGGCATATGACGTGATGAACAACTGGGGCGCAAATCACGGCGCAATCAGCTACGGACATATCGGCGCTGACCTGATCACCCTGTGCTCCATCCTGAGGATTCCGGTTGCGATGCACAACGTACCGGAGGAGAAGATCTTCCGTCCGGCAGCATGGAACGCATTCGGCATGGACAAGGAAGGCGCTGACTACAGAGCATGCCAGGCTTACGGACCGTTATATAAGACCATCAAATAAGGTAGTGTAAAGTATCGTATGAAAAAACGATACGGGAATTGCCCGCATTAAAAATCTGCTTCGCAGATGGCGGGCAAGTAGGCAATCAATTTGCTGCGCAAATTGGTTACATATAATGGGAGGATATAGAATATGTTAAAAGGAATTCCGAAAATTTTGTCTCCGGAACTGTTGATGGTGCTCTGCGAGATGGGGCACAGTGACCGTCTTGTGATTTCCGACGGGAACTTTCCGGCGGAATCCATGGGAAAGGACGCGATCGTGATCCGCTGTGACGGCCACGGTGTACCGGAGCTATTGGATGCCATTCTGCAGGTATTCCCGCTGGATACTTATGTGGAAAAGCCGGTGAACCTGATGGAAGTGATGCCCGGGGATGATGTGGAGACTCCGATCTGGGATACCTACAAAGAGATCATCGCAAAATACGATTCCCGCGGCGCGGACTGCGTGGGCAATATCGAGCGCTTTGCGTTCTATGACGAGGCAAAGACGGCTTACGCGATCATCGCGACCGGAGAATCCGCCCTGTATGCCAATGTGATGCTGCAGAAGGGTGTTGTGACAGAATAGCTGCAGATACAGTTTTTCTTCAGAATCTTCTCTTATAGATATGAAAAGAAAACGGCACCGGGACGGTATTTGTGAGATACTGTTCCGGTGCCGTTTTTATGCTATTGTATGCATTAAGAAATCAATCATTCAGGCTGACATATGCCAGCGGCACATGATTTTTAAGAAACTTCCTACGTGATATCCCGCTTTTGATAGATTACAGCCGCAATTCTGTATGCGATAAAAAACCACAGGACAGAAACCGCAAGCACGATGCAAAATGCGGGGAGGATATGATCTTTCACAGAAATAAACAGATTCGTGAAAAGCACCAGCAGCGTAATGATTCCCGTGGAAGCCAGGAAGGACATCATAAAGACAATCTGTGATTTTTCCGGGTCAAACAGGTAAGCGCAGGGCAGGCTGATGCCGCCGGCCAGCAGGGTCGCGCTGATTCCGATGGAACCATACAGGCATAAGGAATGCAGTGTGATATCCCGGTCAAAAAAGGAAAGGAATGCACAGGGAACCAGGGTCGCGCCGAGTCCCAGGGCTGCCAGCAGGATATAGAACATAAACTTCTCACCGATGATCTGTCCCTTTGTAACCGGCATGGTCACTACATTTTTATTCCATCTGGAGCTTGCGTCGCTTGTGATGCTGATGAAAACCGACGTTGTGGAAACCACCGGGGCAAGGACTAAAAGGGCGCTTGTTTCCAGCAAAAAGGAAAGCCCGAAGCCCAGGACGATCAGGCTCATGACAGTCACAAGAATGTTGCTTTTTGCAATGTAGAGATCTTTCAGTAAAATACCTTTCATTACGTTTCCCCCTTTATGTATAAAAGCATGATTTCATCGATCGTTGCCGGAACGATCAGGGCTTCCCGATATTTTTTCTGCATTTTATCCCGGTCGGAGACCAGAACCTGCCACTCGTAATCCATTTCACGGGATGCGATGATATCGGATTTTTCTATTGCGTCAAATTGCGCCGCGCCGCATTTGATAATACCGTACTGCTCAGTCAGCTCATCTTTGGGCTTGGAGAATACGACCTTCCCCTCATGGAGAAATACAATGTAGTCAGCAATTTTTTCCAGATCGCTGGTAATGTGGGAGGAGATCAGGATGGAATGCTCTTCGTCCTGCACAAAATCAAAAAGCATATCCAGAATATCATCCCGGATGACGGGATCGAGCCCGCTGGTCGCCTCGTCCAGGATCAGTAGCTTCGAATGGTGCGACAGGGCGGCGGTGATCGCCAGCTTCATTTTCATGCCCTTTGAAAACTGTCTGATCGGCTTGTCAGGGGGCAGTGAAAATTGCTTTAACAGCCGAAAATAGGCCGGTTCATCCCAGGAACGGTAAATATTCTTCATGACACGGCTGATCTTCTTCGGGGAAAGGATTTCCGAATAATTGCTGCCGTCAAATACAACGCCGATCAGCTCCTTCGTCTCTGCGTCCAGTTCTTCCTTTCCCAGAATAGAAACATGGCCGGCTTCCTTTTGGATCAGTCCCAGAGCTGCATGGATCGTGGTGCTTTTTCCGGCGCCGTTTTCGCCGATCAGCCCAACAATAGAGCCGCTCGGAACCGTAAATGAGACATGATCCAAAACAAAATCCTGATAGGTTTTGGTCAGGTCTGAAATCGTCAAAGCATGATTCATTGTACATCCTCCTTTATATCATGATGTCGGCAGATCCGTGGTTACAATCTTTTCCTGTTTTGGTTTTCCATTAAATGCAATCTGTGATATACTGTATTGCTAACACAAATACAGTATAATACGATATATATCGGATGTCAAGAGGATGAGAGAAATTTCGAAAATCTATATAAAGTGATCAGACCCGTGAAAGCAGCAGTAACCTTGCGGGGCCTTGCTGCATACAATGGAAGTAAGTGGAAATACGTTATCAGGAGACCGATATGCGGCTGTGTGAACTCCGGGAAAAGGAAGTAATTAATAGTTGTGACTGCAAAAGGCTGGGCTGCGTGGTGGACATTGAATTTGACTGCAGCAGCGGGCAGATTGAGGCGCTGATCATTCCGGGGCCGGGGAAAATCTGCGGCTTTTTGGGAACGGATAGTGAATATGTGATCCCATTTCACTGTGTAAAACGGATCGGGCCGGATATCATCCTCGTAGAAATCCGGGAAGAAAAATTTTTGAAAAAAATATAATGCAAAGATGTCTTCAATTGTGTATAATAAATGTATACCAAAGCAGAAAAAAGAAAGGCGGATGATATTATGAAATGTCCCTATTGCGGAAATTCGGACACACGAGTCATTGATTCCAGGCCGGCGGAAGAGAACAATTCGATTCGCCGCCGCCGTTGTTGTGATGAGTGCGGAAAACGGTTTACCACCTATGAGAAGATTGAGACCATCCCGCTGATCGTGATAAAAAAGGACAATAACCGGGAACAGTTTGAACGTTCCAAGATTGAGAGCGGAGTATTGAGCGCCTGCTATAAGCGGCCGGTGCCTGCGGATGCCATCAAGGAAGCTGTGGATGAGATCGAGCTGCAGATCGTGAACCGGGAGGAGAAGGAGATTCCCAGCAGCCTCATCGGCGAGATCGTCATGGAGCGGCTGAAAACCCTGGATCCGGTGGCCTATGTCCGGTTTGCTTCCGTATATCGGCAGTTCAAGGATGTCAACACATTTATGGAAGAACTGAAAATGTTCCTGGAGTAACAGTTACTATTCACAGAACAGCCCTGATTAAGAAAAAAGCTGGCAGGAATTGCTTTGGCCTGCAGCCAACAGGGTTAGATATGTTCAGGAAAAAATCAACGGGCAATTTTAACAAAAAATATGTCTGGATATATGATGCATGATTCACAAAATTGAACCTTCCTTAAAAAAATCTTCTTACGCTTGCATAAAAAAAGTGCTACAATGATAAAGATAAGAGGTATTTTAAAGCTTTTGGGAGCACGAAGATCCAATGTCAATGCAGCAAAACAGAGATTTTTCTGATCTGGTAAGGAAGGAGGATGTGTATGCATAATCAAGGTGATGCAGTAGTTTATAAGTGTAAGGGTGTATATCGGGTTGAAGATGTAGGAACATTGGATTTTACGTTTGCTGACAGGAAGAAGAAGTATTATACCTTACAGTCAGTGGGCAATGCAAAGGATCGGGCATATGTCCCCATTGATGATGAGACCAATATCCGCAAGCCCATTGAACGGGAGGCGGTTCTGGGACTGATCAAGAGGCTGGACGATATCGAGATCCTGTGGGTTCGCAGTGAAAAGACGCGGGAGCAGGAATATAAGGACTGCATCTCAGGATATGTGCCGGAGAACTGGATCCGGGTATTGAAGACCCTTTATAAGCGCACGGAGCATCGCGGCGGTATTACAAGCATGGACAAGAAGTATCAGCAGCTTTTGGAGCATGCACTTTACAGTGAATTTTCCTATGCCCTGGGCATTCCGGAAAATAAAGTCGAAGGCTTTATC
>CAYQBE010000248.1:0-5331 GCA_964415625.1 uncultured Clostridium sp. | reverse complement strand
GTCATGGGAGTCTCACCGATATTGATTCCCAAAAAGCTGTTCATATGTCCGATCGTCTCAATGGTAGAATTTGCCATACCCTCCAGAGCAGGCATCTTATCCACAAGCGTGTTCCATGTGGAATCCTGGAACTTGTACAATACGGTAACCAGGGTATCTGCCTGTGAATAATCAAAGGATTTCGGATTCATCAATACCGGAGACGCAGAACCAATCCCTTCCATGATCTTTTGAAAACCATCCATGGACATAATTTTTTCCACAATCGGCATATAGACATCTTTGACCCTCTGTACATGATTCGGAATATACATGATCACAGGATACAATCCAAAAAGTATCGCAGTTGAGGCAAACATCGGAAGACACCCGCTTGACATGCTGGTTCCGTATTTTTCATACACCGCATTCATTTCTTCCTGCTGCTTCAGCATGGATGCCTGATCTTTTTTTCCAGCATACTTCTTCTGGATCTTTTGAATCTCCGGATTCATTACAGACTGCATCTTGGACCACTTCTGCTGCTTGATCGTAAGCGGGATCATCAAGAAATAAGTTACAATTGTAAAAATAATGATACAGATTCCGATATTCTGTATACCGAATACCCCGTCCATTACATTATATATTACATTCATTACCTTGCCAAGCAGCCATGAAATCTGCTTAATTACAGGCCAATTGTATATCCCTGTAGCTATAATTCCATACATTTCTCATCCTCCTTAAGGTACCGGATCAAATCCGCCTTTTGCAAATGGATTGCACCGAAGAATCCTCCAGACAGCCAGAGCCCCGCCCTTGAACGCACCGTACTTTTCAATTGCCTCTATCCCATACTGTGAACAAGTCGGTGTATATTTACAGCAGGAACCTGCCTTCATCCCGGATAAATACTTTTGATAGAATCGGATCAATCCGATCAGGAGCTTCTTCAACCGCACCACTTCCTTATTTTCAGCAAACTTCCTTTTCGCTGATATATATTTTATGAAGCTTTCCCAGGTGGATCAACGCACTTTTCATGTCTGCAAATGAACTGTTCTTTGCATTGACTCTGACCACGGCAACAATGTCATATCCACACAGGAAATATTCTTCTTGAAGTCGATAGCTTTCCCGGATCAGCCTTGTGAGGTGATGCCTCACAACACTGTTCCCTACTTTTTTACTAACGGAAATCCCGAGCCGGTTCCGGCCCAGATCATTCTTCCTTATATACATGACCAGAAGCCGGTTGGCATAGGATTTTCCCTTACGATACACAATTTGAAAATCTTTATTCTTCTTTAAAGATTCCGAATATAACATGATTCTCTTCCTATTTAATATAGAAGAAAAGGCGTATCCTGCGGATACACCCGCAACAGTTATAAAAAGGCCACATTAAATGCGGCCTAAGCTGATAATTGCTTTCTTCCTTTTGCTCTTCTGGCAGCCAATACTTTTCTTCCGCCTGCTGTTCTCATTCTTGCCCTGAACCCATGAACTCTTGCTCTGGATTTCTTTTTCGGCTGAAATGTCATCTTCATGATCTATACACCTCCCTTATAAATACTATCCTGCCCCGGATAAACCGGCAAAGATGTCCCAGATAGAAACTATTATCTTTCTTATAATATAAAATCAATCAAAAATACCCTAATAACTATATATATTACAAAAAGATTCTCATAAATTATATGCAAAAAACCCTTTTAAGTCAAGCTAATCCAGCTATTTTATCACATTTTTTTCGTTTTTTATTCTTTTCACAGAGTTATCCCCAAAATGTGGATAACTTGGTGAATTTTTGTGGATAACTAAAAAATATCTTGTGAATAAAAAAAATTTTTTAGAAAAATATGTTCTGTCTGCTTTAAAAATTCGATATGAATAACTTTTCTCCCAGTTATGCACATCTTTTATGATTGCGCCGAATCCCTTTTTGATGTAGAATAGGGTAAGAAGAGAGTTTCTTATCAGACTCTTTAAATCCAAATTGATCAGGAGTTATTATTGATGAACATTGTAGAAGAAAACTGGCCGAAGATCCTGGAAAAGATGAAATCAGAGTATTGCTCATCAAATATCGCGTACACAACATGGATCGAACCTCTGAGCGTATACGAAGTCTCCGATGATACCGTATACATCCTTGTGAAGCTCAAAGCAAGCCTGGAGCATATCGAAGAAAAGTACATGCTCCCATTTAAGGTATGCATTGCGGAAGTGACCGGACACGAATATGAGGTGTCCTTTGTCACGGAAGACCATTTAGTGATCCACAAAAAGAAAGAACAGACAGCCAGGAAACAGAAGAATAACGCAGTCCTTGAATCTGCCAACCTGAATCCAAAATATACCTTTGACACCTTCGTGGTCGGCAGCAATAATAACTTTGCACATGCCGCATCCCTTGCAGTTGCGGAGTCTCCCGGAGATATCTACAATCCTCTTTTCATTTACGGAGGCGTAGGACTGGGCAAGACGCATCTGATGCATTCCATTGCCCACCACATTCTGGAAAAGGATGCATCGAAAAAGGTGCTTTATGTAACCAGCGAGACTTTTACAAACGAGCTGATCGATGCGCTGAAGATTGGTAAAAATGGAAATGAGCTTGCAATGACGACCTTCCGTGAGAAGTACCGCAACAACGACGTACTGCTCATAGATGATATTCAGTTCATTATCGGAAAGGAAAGTACGCAGGAAGAATTTTTCCACACATTTAACCACCTACACGTTTCCGGCAGACAGATCATCATATCCAGTGATAAGCCCCCCAAGGACATTGAGACTTTGGAGGCACGTCTTCGGACAAGGTTCGAATGGGGTCTGATCGCCGATATTTCATCCCCGGACTATGAGACGAGGATGGCAATCCTGAGAAAGAAGGAAGAGCTGGACGGGCTGGAGCGCTACCACATTCCCGATGATGTCATGCAGTATATCGCCAACAACATCAAGTCCAACATCCGGGAACTGGAGGGCTCCCTGAACAAACTGATCGCCCTTTCCAATCTGGAAAAGAAGCCGATTGACATTGCCCTTGCGGCAGAGGCCTTAAAGGATATGATCTCACCGGACAATATCCGTGAGATCACGCCGGAGCTGATCATGGATGTCGTATCCGAGCATTTCAACGTATCCATCGCCGACCTGAAAGGCAGGAAGAGGAATGCCGAGATCGTACTTCCCCGACAGATCATCATGTACCTCTGCAGGGATCTGACAGATACTCCTCTGAAGGCTGTAGGCGTTCTGCTTGGAGGGAAAGACCATGCATCCATCAGCCATGGAGTTAAGAAGATTGCCGCTGACATTCAGACAGATGAAGCACTCAGCAATACGGTCGGTATTATTCGGAAAAAATTGAATCCATTATAAGAGATTCACGGCAGATTTATCTGCCGCTTCATATAACAATTTTATTTACTCACATTTTGTGAATAACCTTGTTGAAAAGAAGAAACAAGATTGTGAACATTGGGAATTACTGAAGTTGAGAGGGACAGGCCGGAAATTTCATTCCTGATTTTTTCCCCATCATCCCCCTTCCCATCCCTCCCGTTTCAACAGGCTTATCCAAACACACAAACCGCGATGCCATAAAGGCTGGCATCACTTTTAAACTTATCTACAGCCCCTACGGAGACGAAGTCGGAAGTGAATTTATTTATAGATACATAAAACGCGCATGGGAATATCCCTCTCAACACGAAGGGGATCCTCCATGACGAACGAAAGGAGTTTTCAACATGAAGATAATCTGCAGCAGAAATAATCTGGTAAAAGGAGTCAGCATCGTATCAAAGGCCGTACCTTCCAAAACGACTATGCCGATCCTGGAATGTATCCTGATCGATGCATCCCTGGATACCATTAAGCTTACTGCAAATGATATGGAGCTTGGCATAGAGACAACCATTGAAGGTGAGGTTGTGGAGCATGGAATCCTGGCCCTAAATGCAAAGATTTTTTCAGAAATTGTCAGAAAGCTTCCGGATAACGATGTGGTCATCGACGCAGAGTCAGACAGCCAGGCATTGATTACCTGTGAAAAGGCAAAGTTTAATATCGCAGCACAATCCGGTGAAGATTTTTCCTATCTTCCGGCAATCGAAAAAGAAAACTTTTTCACATTATCAGAGTTTACCCTGAAGGAAGCCATCCGTCAGACGATATTTTCTATTGCGGATAATGATTCCAACAAGATGATGACCGGAGAATTATTCGAGATTACGGATGATAAGCTTCGGGTCGTTTCTCTGGACGGACACAGGATCTCGATCCGCAAGATCGAGTTAAAGGATTCCTACGAACCGAGAAAGGTGATCGTACCCGGTAAGACCCTGCAGGAGATCAGCAAGATCATAGGGGGCGAGGCAGAGGAATATGTAGATATTTCCTTTACGAAAAACCACATTGTATTTGAATTTGACAAGACCGTAGTCGTATCCCGTCTGATCGAGGGGGACTATTTTAAGATAGACCAGATGCTTTCCAGTGATTATGACACCAAGATCACAGTGAATAAGCGGGAACTCCTGGATTGTATCGACCGTGCCACGCTTCTGATCAAGGAAGGGGACAAGAAGCCGATCATCATTGATATCGGAGAGGAGTCCATGCAGCTGAAGATCAAATCCCAGATTGGATCGATGGATGAGGATATCTTTATCACCAAAGAAGGAAAGGATCTTCTGATCGGATTTAATCCGAAGTTTTTGATCGATGCGCTGAGAGTCATTGACGATGAAGAGGTGGAACTGTATTTCATGAATGCAAAGGCGCCCTGCTTCATCAAGGACAAGCAGCAGACCTATATTTATCTCATACTGCCTGTTAATTTTAACGCGGTGGTATAAGGAACTGTATGAAAAAAATTCTAACTGTACGGTTGCTGTGGATATCGACAGATGCCCACAGCAATGGCTGTTTTTAGGAAAGGAGATTCATCGAATGGAACTGTTTTATTTGAGAGATTCTGAGGATCATATTAAGCTTGGGCAGGCATTGAAGGCGGCCGGACTGGTAGAATCCGGGGCAGATGCCAAACAGGCGGTGCAGGACGGTGAGGTCAGTGTCAATGGAGAGATTGACACCAGAAGAGGAAGAAAGCTTTATGACGGTGATATTGTAGAATACGGCGGAGGAACGATTCAGATTTCCAATGGAAAATAGGAGATCATGACTCTGCAAATATCAACAATTTCTCACACGTCTGTTGGGAATATGAAAAAAATAAATTGAAAAATTGTGAAAAACAGTGTAAAATATACATTGGATATTTTTGGATGATGTTGACTTTGGAGAAGATATGATAATCAAGTCTTTGAAACTAAA
>CAYQBE010000247.1:0-5351 GCA_964415625.1 uncultured Clostridium sp. | reverse complement strand
TAACAGTTCCCTTTTCTCCTGAGAAATACCCTCATTATGATAATTACGATGCAATTAATGTAAATCGTCTTGCCGATATCCCCTCCGATTATGATGGAGTTATGGGTGTACCTGTTACCTTTATCGCCAAATATAACCCAGAGCAATTCAAAATCTTAGGAATAACAACTGGATCGGATGCGTTCGAGGCATCTCCTACTAAGAAATATATCAATCCTGTCCGTATGACTGGCTCTCATAAGGGCGGTAGCAGCACTAATACCTCTGCTGTGCTTTTGCTCTCCGAACCGCCAGAGGACGGAGCTTATTACACTGCCGATAATGTGGACGGATTCTTGAAAGTCTTATATAAGCGAATTTTGATTCAAAAAAATAAGCCATAGGTTCATCGCCTACGGCTTATTCTTTATTAATTTGTAAAGAAGTTCATAACTCTCGATAATAAACTCGCTTCTTCAGTATTTTCATCAGAAGTCCAATCGAAAAGATTTACCCTCTCTTTTTTATCTTCATATGGTCTATCTGGCTCTATCTTATTATTGACGATTATCTCAAAAGTCGTATCTTCTGAAATAGTGTTATCAATAGAAAGTATATAACCATCATCTGTATTATCAAATGTAATACCATCTACTATATCAGCAACCATATCCACAAAATCAAAATACATATCATCTGATTCTTTTATTAGATATGTGCCAATAGGAATTTCTTTTATTTGCAGTCCAGTCTTACTATCAAGAATACCTTGAATTATATCGCCTGTCTCTTGATTAGTAAGAGTAATATGGAACTTATAAGCATTATCCTTTTTAAGCTTCATCTTATCAAAAGCTTCGTCAGTTCCTTCTATCGCTTTTATGAATCTAAGATTTATCAATGCTTCATCTTCTACAGTGTACGGAAGAGCAACACGCACAATATTTGAATGAATGCCTGTAACAAAGTCTACCTTTGTATTAAATGTTTCATCTATCGGATTCCATTGTGTCCAACAATTATTATAAGCATATGTTTTTATATCCTTTGATAGTGGACGCTTACTCTGATCAATAGTATCATCCCCCTCATATGGATCTACTGGTGCTTGCAACTTTACCAATACATAAAGTAAGCTATTCGCAGGAATAACAGCGGGCTTATTTGTATCGGCATCTAATAACTCAAATGCCAACGATTTTACAGTATTTTTATCTATAGAATCATTATACTCTTTCCAGTTGCTATTCTTTAATATATTTCCATTTTCATCTTCTCTGAAAATAGTCTTGCTTACTTCTTTTCCATCTTCCTCCACTATCGTTTGCTCTGTAAGATAAAGGTCTGTTTCCTCTGGATCAGTAGAATAATATGGTTTTACAACAATTTTCTTTGGTACATACCCGTCACTATTAGCATTTTCATTCTTAGGATCGTACACCATCCAAGTCTTATTTTCTATGTATGATGTATCTATTCCTTTAAACTCTCCCTGCCAGAATTTTTTATTCCCATAAGCCATTTCCAAATTATTAGCAATAACCATATTTGTTGCGGCATTTTGTCCAGTACGAACCCTTAGCTTATATGTATATTCCTCATTGTAAGGAGAAGTACCTTTTCCGACAGTAAAGTTGTCATTAACAGTTTGTACTTGGGTTTGTACATCTTGGTGACTACTGACAATAGAATTTATTGTTATGTTTGCATATGCATATGATAATTCATCTGTTTGACTTCCGTTTTCATTTATATCAATAGCTTCTTTATCATAATAGCCATCATCTTTTCGTTTTCTACTATATTCTAAAAATTGCGTACTGCTTGGTTCCAAAAATTCAGAATATACATAATTTCGATAAAGCTTTCCATATTCTAAGTATGAATCATAAGAAATCTCATAGTTATAAGTAATTGCAAAACCCATACTGTAATAATCCACCCAAGCATCTTCACCAAATATTAATGGTATATCAGAAATATCTACTTTAGCTTTTATCAGAGTTCGTCCTGTGTTTCTCCAGTTTTCAATAACTTCAACCTTTATATTATTTTTTAAAATTTCATATATTTCTCTAAAAGTATATCTTTTCCCCGACAAGTCACATACTGTATAGCCCCCATGCCAACTATGATTTTTCTGTTCTTCAAAACTGTCATTTATATAATACATCATACTTGATGGATCCTTACTACTCGAATGGTTATCATCAACAAGATATAAAGATTTTTGAATTTCTTCTTCTGTTGAAGTTACTTTTATTCCTTCTGGCACTAAATCATATAGCAAAAATCCTTTCACTGTAGATTCTTCGCTATATTGTTCAAGGTATTTAGTATTAAATTGTGGTGTCAAACTCGTTAATGAATATATGTTAAAAGAACCTTTAAATAATTCATTTTGAGCATCTTGAGTAATTTCTGATGCAGTTTTATAAGTAAAAAGTCTATTCTCAATTTTAGGGACTCTATAATATACCCAATCATTGTTCGCTATTCCCCTTTGCATATATGTTCCATAAGTGTCCAAATCATATTTTGCAATATTATCATAAGTAAATATATTTCCATAAGAGCTTGCATCTGGCTCGTTTTGCAGCACTAAATTTCCATTCTCATCTTTAAAATACACTTGAATATAATCAAAGTTATATACAGTACCCGATTCTGGGATATCTTTCATTATAAAATTAACAACACATTTATGAGAATCATAAGCACCAGAAATAAGACTTTCTTTCATGTCCTTTATTAAAAAATAGTAACCAACAACTTGTTTCTCCTTTTTAAAATTCCATGAATAACCTGAATATCTTACTTCTCCCTTATTTCCATTAGTAAAAGAATCATATAATTCGTATTCTGACTTTCCTGCATACCTAACCCATAATTCACAATTATATTTCCCTTTTGCTATTTGATGATTGTTTCCATTATATAATAAAGGAAAGGTGATTTTTGAAAAATAATATTCAGTATCTTCCAATTTTTGATAACCTTTATCCTTTTTTGTGGCATATAATAAATCATCGCCAAATCTTACTGTCATAGAATCTCCAGTGTAATATGCTATGGGATGCAGAGTATATTCTGCCGTATAATATCCATCTTCAGCTAAAATATCTTGGTATCTAAGATTAGAAGATGTTTTTTTAGATATACCATATAAATTACCAGAATAATGTAATTCAAAATCACTTAGAGAAATTTCTACTGTATCTGAATCGAAAAACTCTTCTACTGTTCGATCTTTATACGTTCCGTAAAGATCCCCTGTATTTTTAATAATTAAATTACCATTTTCATTAACATATTCATTTTCAGATAAATTCTCTTCTATGATATTCCCCATAGAATCATAATACTGTGATTTCAAATAGCCAACATAAATCTGAAGATAAACACGATCTGCGCCATAAGAAGTTTGATACGCATTTTTACTTGTTAATGTGTATATTCCATCCTCTGATTCTAGTGGTTCCCCTGTATATGAATAGACTTTGCAGCTTTCTGGAAACGTATCATAGACTTTCCATTCAGAAATTGCTATAAAAGGATAATTATTATAATGGGCCTTTCGATATTCAAAAATGTATGGCACCCATATATAATTTGACGCATCATCTCCAAATCCATCATAAGAACTTAAAGGATTTCCTACAGATTTTTTTATAGTTGGCGCTTCTCTTTTCCACGGATGAATATATGTTCTTATATATTTAAAATCAATTTCATTACTTTCGGCAGTATCATATATTGGAGAAATTGTTGCGGCAAATTTTCCTATATGATACCCACTACCACTTTTCATAGTAACTTTTAGATTATTACCATAAATTCTGATAGTTTTTCCCCTAAGTAGACCATTTGTATTTGTCGTATCTATAACAATATTTCCGTCTTTATCATAAATTTTAATCACATCTTCTTCATAAGCAACTGTATCTTCAGAGAATTTTATGAATATCCCTTTAGCACTTTCAAAACAATATTCCCAATAATCTTTATCTTCTGTCATATTATTAGGACAGGTTTTGGGATAGTTTGGTGATTCTATACACACATCTTCACTATTATCTCTTGGTTTTGTAATTAATATTGCTTTAAGATGTTTTGAAAGTGAATGTGTACATTCATCTTCTCCTGGCTCTAAATAGGAAGAATATTCCTCCATTGGAGTAATTGTATAATCCATTTTTATAGAACCCTCAAAATTACTTTTTTCTTCGATAACATTTGTATTAGTAAAAGTTATATATTCATGTCCACATGTATAATACTTATTAAAGTCATCTTTATTAGTGTCTTGCATTTTAAAATCCCAATTATACCCATCATGTGTTGCATCATTAGCTCCAACAAGTAAACTAACTTTTGTTTGAACTTCATAATTGTTTGCATAATTACTCCATGAATTACTATCTTTTGAATACATTAAATTGGGAATTTTTATTTCAACATCCCCAGGTTGATAAGTGGTTACAGCATTAGTATTTTTATAGTTTACTTGTAATGTAATTACTCGTGGAGTCCCATCCCCATATTCACCATCCGAGGCATCCCAGTTAATTTCTGTAAGTGGCGTTTTTCCGTTATCTACAGTAGAATCATAGAAAACAAGTCCCAGCTCCCAGTTGTCGGTAGATGGCTCTTCGCCATCTTCTTCTGTATTATCACTTTGCAATGATATTTCATTATTCATTTTTTCTTCGGAAGAATCTATATCATTAGAGGATATGTCTGATATAGATGTATCTTCTGATGCATTTGAATCCGTTGCCACCTCTGCAGAAGTGGCATTAGATTCGTTCGTACTATTAGAGTTTTCTGTGTTTAAGTCATCCAGCGTTTGCTGCTCTGTGTTCGATTCTCCTGCTGATAAAGCATTGACAGGCACAGATGTAAATAAGACACAGGCTGCTAAAATCGCTGAAAGAGTTTTCTCTACGGCTTTGCCGATTTTATTAATTCTTTTGATTAATTTGTATCTCCTTTCAATCTAACTTTGATATTGACATATATAAGAAAGCGAACGCCTTCATTTGAGTGTAAGTATCACGATACAATTACAATAATCTACGCTATCTATATAGAGGATAATAGTGTCAATATCAAATAAATTATAGACTGCAAGAGAGGTTTTATTTGTATATGTAATATACAAATAAAAGAGGATATCCTCTTTTGCTTGTGATTTTGGCAACAAAAAAAGTATAGATCTGTCCTTAAAAAAACTTAAAACAAAATCCATACCTTTTCTCTACCTAAAATAATTTTATTATAGAAACATATTTTCGTCAATACGTTTTTATAATTTCGTATAAAAATATTTTATAGGATTCGCTTCACCCTTTCGATATAAGTTTGCAATA
>CAYQBE010000246.1:0-5369 GCA_964415625.1 uncultured Clostridium sp. | reverse complement strand
TTCCGGTGGAAATATGAAAAGGTGCTTGCGGAAAACCGGAACCGGGTCGGAAAAATGTGGGAGTGCCCGGATTTCTTTGAGCTGGACGGCAAGTGGGTGCTGCTGACCAGCCCCCAGGATATGCTGCCCCAGGGCTTTGAATTTCACAACGGAAACGGAACGCTCTGCCTGATCGGCGAGTATGACAGTAAGACGCTCACATATACGGAGCAAAAGCAGCAGTCCATTGATTACGGGATTGACTTTTATGCTCCCCAGACCGTACTGACTCCGGACGGGCGCAGAGTCATGATCGGCTGGATGCAGAACTGGGACACCAGTATGCCCCATTCCCCCCGCCAGAAGTGGTTCGGACAGATGAGCCTTCCGAGAGAGCTTTCTGTGAAAAACGGAAGACTCTATCAGAAGCCGGTCCGGGAACTGGATGACATGCGGAAAAATAAGGTGGTGCATTCCAATGTGACCCTGGAAAACGGCACCATCCATCTGGAAGGCGTCCGGGGACGGAGGATCGATATGGAGCTGTCCATCCGTCCGGGGGATCCGGACAGCAGCTACCGGAAGTTCGCGGTGCGGTTTGCCCAGAATGAGGAATATCAGACCTCCTTAAGCTTCCGCCCCTATGAGTCGGTGCTGAAGATCGACCGGAAGTTTTCCGGCTCCCGCAGGGCGCTGATCCATCAGAGAAGATGTAAGGTCAGCAGCCGGGAGGAAGAATTGAAGCTGAGGATCATCCTGGACCGGTTCAGCGTGGAGGTCTTTGTCAATGACGGGGAGCAGGTGATGACGGCGACGTTTTATACGGATCCGGCAGCGGACGGAATCTCCTTCTTCGCGGACGGCAGGGTTCAGATGGATGTTGTGAAATACGATCTGGTCTGATCCCTTTTTGGCAGGGCTATTCGTATTCTTTCCCCGCCAGTATTTCCTTGTAGTCCGCATAGTTCCGTTCCAGCAGAGCCGGGGTATCCAGCCCGTAGGGACATTTCTTGCTGCATTTTCCGCAGTGCAGGCAGTCTTCGATCTTTTTCATCATAGCCTGTGACTGCTCGGTGAGCTGTTCTGCGGATGGCGCTCTGCGGATCAGAAGGGACATCCTTGCGCAGGTATTGATCTCGATGCCTGCCGGGCAGGGCATACAATATCCGCAGCCCCGGCAGAACTCGCCCTGCAGCTCTTCACGGTCGCGGCGGATGACCTCTGCTAATCCGCCTTCCAGGAGCGGTTCCTTTTCCTGATAGGACAGAAATTCATCCAGCTCCCGTTCCCGCTGGATCCCCCAGATGGGAAGCACGTTGTCAAACTGCAGCATGTACGCGTAAGCGGCGGCAGAGTGGTTGATCAGTCCGCCGGCCAGGGCCTTCATGGCGATGAAGCCCATATCAGCTTCCCGGCATTTTTTTACCAGCTCCAGTTCCTGGTCGGAGGAAAGGTAGCTGAACGGGAACTGCAGCGTCTCATAAAGCCCGCTCTCAATCGCTTCCCGGGCTACTGCCAGCCGGTGGTTCGTGATGGCGATATGGCGGATTTTCCCCTGTTCCTTTGCTTTTTCCATGGCTTCATAGAGGCCACTTTCGTCTCCCGGTTTCGGGCAGAAGGGAATGTTGTGGAACTGGTAAATGTCCAGATAGTCGGTTTTCAGATTCCGAAGGGTGGTCTCCAGATCCTTCCAGAAGTCCTCCGTGTTTTCCGCACCGGTCTTGGACGCAAGATAGATCTGATCCCGCCGGTCGTGAAATGCCATCCCCAATTTTTCCTCACTGTCCGTGTAGAACCTGGCAGTGTCATAAAAATCAATTCCATTGTCAAAGGCCTTGTGGAGCAGGTATACGGCATCCCGGTCGGAAATCCGCTGGATCGGGAGCGCGCCGAAGCCGTTTTTGTTTACTGTGATATTCGTTTTTCCAAGGGTGATTTTTTTCATAGTCATTTTCTCCATTATATGTAACCAATTTGCGTAGCAAATTGATTGCCTACTGAATGTAACCACTTGCATAGCAAGTGATTGCCTGCCCGCCATCTGCGAAGCAGATTTTTAATGCGGGCAATTCCCGTATCGTTTTTTCATACGATACTTTACACTACCGCAGTGTGTGGTCAGCCGGATGCCCGGCAGCGGGAGGGAACAGTGAATACAGATCCTTATCCCCCGAGGGGCATCCTGTTTTGGCCATACGGCCGTTTCATAAAGCATCTTCTAAGGAACTATTATAGCCCCCATGTATACCCTTGTAAAGCGGAAAAATGCCGTTACAGGCCACCCCTTGATCAGGTGCGCCCTGCAACGGCAGCTGGTTCACATCAATGACGCCATAGCGAACTCATCCAGACCGCCCTGCTCCTTTTCCTGGCCGGATTTTTGCGGAACTTGGCTCATACGGGCTTCGGCTTTGCTGATCAGTGCTTCCACCTTGGCAACCTCTGATTCGTCGCACCAGCCCTTTTCCAGACCGGCTTTGCAGTCGGAAAGATCCTTTTGCAGCAGCGCCAGCACCTGCTGGACCTGCCCCCGGGTCTTGGCTGCCGCGATCTGCCTCATCCGCTTTCCCACGTTGACGGCAACCTTGCCGCCCTGCTCCTCGGAAACTTCCGGATCGTCCTGCTTTTCGGAGATACTGCGGCCGTCCTGCTTTTCAGTGTTTTCCGGATCCTCCGGTTTCTCCGGTTTCTCGGAGACGCTCTGATCACCCAAAATTCCCAGATCATCCTGCTTTTCCTGCGCTTCTATGCCGGAGCCGTTCTGCTCCCGCGCTTCCTGTTTCAGCACCGCAGCCAGCCGGCCTTCCGGTGAGATCTCCAGATCGTCCCCACTCAGATCCAGATGCGTTTTCTCCGTTGTTTCCGTGCGTGAGCCCTTTTTTTCTTTCTCCGCCTTTTCCAGTTTTTTGATATCAAAAAAATTCGTATTCACCGGATTTCTATAAATATTGTTTCGTCCTGAAATATGCATTAGATTCTCCTCCTGGTATTTTTGCGGGCACGTCCGGAGACTTTCCCGCACCCATTTATGACTTTTCCTGCACCATGACCGTAACCCGAAAGACCTGGTTCTCCGGACAGATTTCCATCTCTCCCATATATTTCTCCGCGATCCGCCGCACGTTGGACAGGCCGATGCCGTGCATGGACACATCCGTTTTTTTATCCGTGACAGGCAGACCGTCCGCTCCAAATACCAGATCTCCCGCAAAAGAGTTCTTCACCTCGATCAGAAGGAAGTGCCCTTTCCGTCTCCCTGCCAGAGAGATAAAACGCTTCCCTTTCGATACCTTTTCACAGGCTTCCAGCGCATTTTGAAGCAGGTTTTGAAGAACAATCCCCATATCAAATGCGTCAAAGCTTCCGGAATCCGGATAGTGAAAATCTGTCTGAAAAGGAATCCCTCGATCCTCGCATTGCTGCCTCTTATCATTGACAATCACATCCGTGACCGGATTTCCTGTACGGAGTGTCAGCTCAGAGCCGCCCATACTCTCGTCCATCTCGTCCATCCGGAAAATGTAATCCTCCGCACAGGCATATTCCCCGTTATGGATCATTCCTTTGAGATTGTTCAGATGCCCGCGCGTTTCATGCCGGATCCGGCGGATGCGGCTGTAAAACTGCTCCGCCTCCTGGATCCGCGTCCGGATTGCCTGAACCTGCTGGCGCTCCACGAAAGCGGCGGCCTGTTCTTCCCGAAGCGCGGCCATTTCCTGCTGGAACAGGATGGTCAGATAACCTCCTGTGTAAAACAGCAGGGCAAGCAGCGGCACAACCGCAAGAAATGCCGGATGTCGTTCATAAAGCTGAAGCAGCTGGCCATCCTTGATCTCATACAAAAGACTGGCGATCATCTGCCCAAATAAGATTCCCGCGGCCGGGATCAGGCTCATATAGCACAGCTCCAGCAGGCCTGACGGTACTGGCGTCCGTCTTTTTATCCGGCGCAGAAGAGCATAGAGCATGATGATAAATAAAACGAGATGTGAGAGAAGGAGCAGTGTCAGCAGGATCGTGGTGCGTAAGTAAACTGCCTCCGGGGGTTCCACTGGCTCAGGAACGATCTCTTCTCCTATGAAAAATAGGCTTTCTACCATCAGGCCGCTGGAAATCTTGGCATTCCAGTAAAGCAGCCCCAGAAGAAAGGCCATATGTTTTCCCAGCTCCAGAGCCCTCGATGCTGCCGTCAAGAACAGGAGCAGCACCAGGATAAACGACCCCTGCGGGGCGGCAGTCCGGCTCAAAAACAAAGACATCAACAGGTATACGCAAAAGACGGCCGCGCTCTTTTTCCACCGGCGCTCCCGCTCCCCCATAAAGGGGCATAAAAACAAAGCCAGACAGAGTGCGTACAGCAGCTCCGCCCCGATAGCATAAGCCTGATGAAAGATCTGAAATCCTGTTTCACTCATAGGCCGGCTCCTTTTTTCAGAAAGCGGAGATACGCTTTTGCAAAATCCGGATACTTATACTTGGAGAGCAGCAGCTTTTCTCCATTTGTTAAGGTCACCTCTGTTTTACTGTACCCGCTCACATAGGAGAGATTGACCAGATACCCCTTGTGAATCCGGAAAAAATGCTCCTGCAGTTCCAGCTCCAGATCCCGGATTTTCATGTAGCAGGCAAATTCCCCATCCTTCATATGCAGGACGGCCTTATGGTTGCTGCTCTCGATGTAATAAATGCTGTCCAGTGGGACGACCTTATTTGCACCGGCAAACCGAAGCACGAGCGGACGGACCCTCTGCGGATTTTTCCGTCCGGCCATGACCTGCTCAGCGGCGCGGGTGAAGACACCGGAGAACTTCCCTTCATCCACAGGCTTCAATAGATAGTGGAAAGCTCCCACGTCAAAAGCGTCAAATACATACTGCTCATAGCCGGTCACAAAAATGATCACCGGCTGTACCGCCGGACCCCATTCCCGGATTCTTCGGGCCAGTGCCATTCCGTCTGATCCGGAACCGTCCGGATCCAGCTCGATGTCCAGAAAAAGGAGATCGATTTCCTTCTGATCCGCAACATATTCATCCGCAGAAGCATATTCCGCGATCTCACATGGAAAGGGCTGCGCCTGAATCAGTGACGAGAGGTAGGCGCGGGTCCTGGGCTCATCATCACAAATCGCTGTTCTTATCATGTTGAATTTCCTCTATGTCTGTCGGAGTGCCCTCAGAAACGCCCCTGCACCCAGATTTGTGAGATGTTTTTCTGAGAATACTCTATCTGTTTTTTCGTTCAAACCGGCCATGAAATAAACCCATCCGGCGTGACTGGACGGTTTCGGGGCGCGACTGGACCAGGAACAGTTACAATTCATAGCTGTGAATAGTAAACAGAAAGACTCATTCATTCTTTCATGCGTGAATTATACTGCGCGCCAGATA
>CAYQBE010000245.1:0-5448 GCA_964415625.1 uncultured Clostridium sp. | reverse complement strand
TCTTTGCAGATGAATATTGATTCTGCGTCATCTGCACAAGTTATTTATGCACAGTTCCTTAATTAAGATAGACATTTTCACAGGATTGTCTGATTTTCAGACATGAGAGGGAAAGTGTCTATTTTTTATTGCGCGAAAATTGATTATAGTGGATGGAAAGAACAGGTATAAAAATTTAATGAATCAGGCGGGAATTTATTCTACGGGAGGGATATACTAATGAGTGAAATGACACACAAGGCAGGAAGGGCTGCATTTGGTAAAGCGATCGACATTGCGTTTCAACACAGGGACAAGGACTGGGAGCAGGACGTGGAGCGGCTCCTGGACCTGATGCAGAAATATATGAGCGGCGCGAAGCTGGAGTTTGACTATGACCGTGCAAAGGAGAGAATCTGTGACAGGGAAGGGACACTGAACCGGTACATCCGGCGGATCCTCGCGGAAACGGATCCCCACGTGCTCAAGACGACGGCGCTCAATCTGGGATTTGAAGCATTTTTCCACGGGACAAGGACGATCCGAAAGATGCGGGAGATCCATCAGTGCAATATCCCCTGGCTGATCCTGATGGATCCGACCAGCGCCTGCAACCTGCACTGTACCGGATGCTGGGCAGCGGAATACGGGAACCGGCTGAACCTTTCCTTCGAGGAAATGGATGACGTGATCAGACAGGGCAAGGAACTGGGGATTTATTTCTATATGTTTACTGGTGGAGAGCCTCTCGTGCGGAAGGCGGACCTGATCCGGCTCTGTGAAAAGCACAATGACTGTGCATTTCTGGCCTATACAAACGGAACGCTGGTGGATGCGGCGTTCTGTCAGGAGATGAAACGTGCCGGAAATCTGTATCTGGCCATCAGCCTGGAGGGCTTTGAAGCGGTCAATGACCTGCGCCGGGGGAGCGGCGTCTATGGAAAGGTCATGCATGCCATGGAGCTGCTTAAGGAAAACGGCCTGATCTTCGGAACCTCCATCTGCTATACCTCTAGGAACATAGAGGCCGTGACCAGTGATGAATTTGTGGATCTGCTTGTAGAAAAGGGCTGCCGCTATGCGCTGTATTTCCATTATATGCCGGTGGGAAATGAGGCTGCCGTGGAGCTGCTTCCCACCGTGGAGCAGCGGGTGCGGATGATGGCGCGGGTCAGGGAGATCCGGAACATGACAACCGGAAAGGGCCTGTTTACCATGGATTTCCAGAATGACGGGGAGTTTGTAGGCGGCTGTATCGCGGGGGGACGGAATTATTTTCATATCAATGCCAATGGGGACGCGGAGCCATGTGTGTTCGTCCACTATTCGGATGCAAATATCCGGACCCATACGCTGCTGGAGATCTTGAAGCAGCCCTTGTTCATGGCTTACAGGGAAAACCAGCCCTTCAACGACAATCATCTGCGGCCCTGCCCGATGCTGGAAAATCCGGAGATCCTGGAACGGATCGTGAAGGAGACCGGGGCCCGCTCTACGGATCTGCAGTCCCCGGAGAGCGCAGAGCATCTCTGTGCAAAATGTCATGAATATGCGGCAGAATGGGCTCCGGCCGCGGATCAGCTGTGGAGAGAGGGCAGACCACGTAAGGATCAGCAGCATGAAAATTGCCGGTTCTCGAAAGCCGTATCGCAGATTGGATGCGCTGGAAGTGCGGGGGCAGGAAAGAACTGCAAAGGAAAGAAGGAAAACCATGAGAAGGAAAAATATGAAGCCTGTCAAATGGCAGCGGGTCAGTAAAATATTGATATTTTGCCTGCTTGTGGCGGCAGCGTTTTTTTACCGGGATTCCCTGGCCGAGATCTTCCAGGGGATCCGGCAGGCCGAACCGGCTGCGGTCCTGATGAGTGCCGTGCTGTCTGTGGCAGCGTATTTTGTGGAGGGGATGACCATAGCCTGTATGGCGGGGGCGGTCATCCCCTCCGGTTTTTATGAGCGGGATCTGCCATCGCGCCCGTGGGGGCAGGCATGTGCTGTACGGGATCCGGCTCGGACAGAGGTGCTGCATGAGGATGCCGGGCAAAAGGAAGGGCAGGTACGTCCTATCTCGGTCAGACAAGGGATCAGGATCACATTTTTATGTGAATTTTACCGCATGATCACGCTGGGAAATGGCTCGGGATTTGCAGAGATCCACTACCTCCATAAAAACGGGATGGAGGCCGGAAGCGCTACAGTGCTGACCATGATCCAGTATATGCTGAAAAGGACCGCCGTCATGCTGCTCGGGATGTTTGGATTTGCAGTGCTGTGGAGGGAAGGAGATACCAGGGCAGTCTGCCGGGAATATACCCTGTTTATGGCGGCGGGATGCGGGGTGACGGCCGGAGTGATCCTTGTATTTACCGCCCTGGCGCTTTCTGACAGGATCGCTTCCTGGGCGGAGCGGCTTTTGGAGCTGATGTCCCGGAAGCTGCCGTCCTGGGAAAAACGTTTCTCAAAATGGAAGGAACAGATCCGGCTGCTGAACCGGTCCGGGAAGGACTTTTTGAAACAGAAGAGGAGGAGTCTTTGCGCCCTGGCGCTGCAGATCGTGAAAATGCTGCTCTTTTATTCTATTCCTGCAAGTCTTCTTTTTGGAAAGACCGGGATTTCATTTGCTGAGACGATCCTGCTCATGGCAGTCGCGTATATGCTTTCCGGGATTATCCCGGCACCCTCCGGGGCGGGGGCGCTGGAGTTTGTCTTTCTGCTGTTTTTCTCACATTTTACGGATCCCAGCAGGGCATTGTCCGTGATCCTGATCTATCGGTTCGCGACCTGGGTGCTGCCCTTTGGGATTGGCGGGGGATTGATGGCTGCGGGCAGGAGGAAGGAAGCAAAGGATCATTCTATCCAAAATGGATGAGATGTGTTATAATGAATTATACCTGAATAAAACGCCGAAACAGATTTTGGGTGAGCTGGGTGTTCGGGCAGATGCCAAAAAAGAGATCAGTGAACAATATGATGAATTTATTTTTGAGTGGATGGCGGATATCTATACCTACATGCAGTGGAAATATAACCTGAGTTCCAGGGAGATTGCAGAAAAAATAGGGCCGGAAGAGCTGTACGCAAAGTATTACCCGCTCCATGAGGCATCGGTGGAAAATGGGGCGGATAAATTGCGGAAGATTTATCAGATCGGCGTAACGAAAGGACGGACGAATGATGAAAACAGTGATATTTGATATTGACAACACGCTCTATGATTTTGACAGAGCCAACCGGTTCGGGATGGAGGCGGTGCGGGACTACTGCAGGCGTTCCTTTGGGCTGGAGGAACCGCATTTTCGGGAATATTACCGGAAGGCATGGCGCATGGCAGAGGAGCGTGTGGGGTCGGATACGGCTGCGATCCACAACCGGATGCTCCGGTTCCAATGCATGATGGAGCTGCTGGGTAAGCCCATGTTTCCTCATGTGAAAACACTGGCCTGCGCGTACTGGGATACGGTGCTGGAGCAGATGAAGCCCTACCCCGGCATTGTAGAGCTGTTCCGCGCTCTTCACGAGGATCAGATCCGGATTGGGATCGGCACAGATATGACGGCTTATATCCAGTATCGGAAGCTGGAGGAGCTGGGAGTCGCCCCTTATGTGGATTTGGTGGTGACCAGCGAGGAAGCAGGAGTGGAGAAGCCGGATCCGAAGTTTTTCGGGCTGTGCGCGGAAAAGGCCGGATGCGCGGCGGAGGAATGTGCATTTATCGGAGATCATGTGAAAAAGGATGTGCAGGGATCGATCGCCGCCGGAATGCACGGGATCTGGTACAGCCAGGAAAAAGAACCGGAAGCGGGGCTGCCGTATCCGGTGATCCGTTCCTTTGAAGAAGCGGATGAAGTGAAGAAGTTCATAACCGAACTGCACAGTTCCTAAGCAGCTGTAAACAGGAAGAGGATAAAACAGTTATACCTGTGCGGCGGCAATCGGATATGCCATATGCATACCATTTATTACAATACAAGTAAGGAGCCGAATAAACGGAAACCGTGATTTGTACAAAGAAGGAGAAGCATGATGCAATACACAGGATACGGGCTGCTCTGGCTCTTTCTGGCATACTCATTTTTGGGATGGGTTCTGGAAACGGCGGCAGCGGCAGTGAAGCAGAAAAAATTTGTCAACAGGGGGATGATCAACGGCCCGTTCTGTATCATTTACGGGACTGCGGCAGTCCTGATGAGCATCGGCCTTCATGAAGTGACCGGGATCTGGCTGTTTCTCGGAAGCGTTATCTACGCGGTATCGCTGGAATGGATCGCGGGACATTGGATTGAAAAGTATTATCACGAGAGATGGTGGGACTATTCCGGGATCCGCTGGAACCTGGACGGCTATATCTGTCTTCCCATGTCCCTGCTCTGGGGAGCGCTGGGGTTCTTCTGTGTCAGATGGGGAAACCGGATCCTGATCCGGCTCTTTGACATGCTGCCGGTGCTGCTCCGGAATATCCTGATCTGGGCTCTGATGATCGCGCTGGCGGTGGATGTTCTGGCAACGTACATCCTGCTGACAGGAAAAAGCGGCCGCCTGGATCGCTGGGAGGCGGCGGACAACCGGTTCGAGCAGGTGTCCGCGCGGCTGGGAAAATGGATCTCCGGTCAGGTAGAAAAACGAATCCACAACGCGTATCATGTTGTGGAGCAGATGGAACTGGAAGAGGTATTCGGAACTTTTGCGGAAGGGTGCGGCTTTTATAAAGTGGTATGGCTCTTCTTTGCGGGTGCATTTCTCGGGGATATCACGGAAACCATCTTCTGCCGGATCACGGCGGGAGTCTGGATGAGCCGCAGCAGCGTGGTCTGGGGGCCGTTCAGCATCGTCTGGGGGCTTGCCATCGCGCTGGTAACGGCCATGCTCTATAAGTACCGGAACCGGCCGGACGGTTTTTTGTTTCTTGCAGGCACCTTTCTGGGCGGCGCTTATGAATATTTCTGCAGTGTCTTTACGGAAATGGTATTTGGTACGGTATTCTGGGACTACAGCGAGATCCCCTTCAATCTGGGCGGGAGGATCAACCTGCTGTACTGCTTTTTCTGGGGGATCGCGGCGGTGGTCTGGTTCAAATGCTGCTACCCGTTCATTTCCCGGATGATCGAAAGGCTGCCGGTGATCTTCGGGAAGGTCGCGACATGGGCTCTGATTCTGTTCATGTGCTGCAATATCACGGTGTCCTGCATGGCGCTGGTGCGCTATGGAGAGCGGCAGGAAGGCGTGCCGGCAAAGGCGGGCTGGCAGGTGTGGACGGATGCGCATTTTGAGGACGCAAGGGTGGAGCGGATCTATCCCAACGCGATCCTTGTGGAATAAATTCTAACTGTACGGTTGCAATCCAGAATCTCAGTTTTATGCAATTTATTGCAATAAAACTGAGATTCTGGATTAGCAGCCTACGCATGAATGAGCAAAATGCGGCTGCTTTAGCAGACGCTAGAGTGCGTAAGCACGGATTTTGCGAATGGATGC
>CAYQBE010000244.1:0-5453 GCA_964415625.1 uncultured Clostridium sp. | reverse complement strand
AGATATTCCACTGGCCGTTAATTTTCGCATACTTCACGTCAATCTGGTTCCCTAAAAAATGCTTCGGCGTATGGAACAGCTCCCCCATGAACTCCGTGATATAAGCCGGGTCTACCCAGGTTGCCCCAAGCCGCACCTCGATCTCCGATGCCTCCAGGTCTTTCGGCTGCACCCGTGTGAGCGCCTGCACGTTGATTTCATATTCCGGGTTATTTTCTGCAAACTGCTTTGCGACTTCCAGCTTATTCCGGACATTGCCGGATAAATATTCATCTGATGCCTCCCACTGGTCTGTCAGGGGATTTTTAAAGATCACCCCCGCCAGTTCCTCCGTGACTTCCGCTTCTGTCTTTCCGGATAATCCTGCCATAAACGGCACGTCCACCCTTGCCCGCTCCCCGATGGAAACGGCCAGGGCTTCACTGGCTGTATCCACGCTTGTTACCGGCACAGCCTTCCGGATGGTACGCTTCGTAAAAATATCTGCCTTCCGTTTCAGTTTCCCTTCCTCGTCTACCAGTTCCAAAGACGATAGCAGGCAGTAGCTGCTGTCCTGGGAGAATGCCCTCCGGTTGGCATTACTGCTGATCAGGCCATATTGAGCCGTAAACCGGTCATACTGGGTATTCAATTCTTTCTGTAGCACAGCAACTTCCGCATCACTGCCGTCCTCCATCTGGCACTGCAGAAGTACCTGCGTCAGATTCCGCAGCTCAATCATCCCAAGCACACGCTCTGTCGTCATGGCGGGCAGCTCCATTAAATTCATAATGGAATTTTCCCGGTAATATACTTTTCCGTCCACGTTTGCAAAGCTGAAATTCTTGATCGAAGGGTCTGCCGGGATGGATGATGCCGTTTCCTCTAATTCCGAATCCTCCAGCTCCATTTCCGTGATCGTCCCCTGGATATGCCGCACCGCCTCCTTCAGTTGCTCCGCAAGCACAGCGCCCTCTATCGGTTTTACCGTGGTTTCCTGCTTGCCGTACTGTGTGCTTTCCGTGGTAAATTCCCCAAGCACCATCTCCGGGTGTCCTGCAAAATAGGAATTGACCGTATATCCTTCCGGTGTCGTGCCAAGCTCCACCCAATCCGGCTGCTCCAAAGATGCCCGGTCACGTTTCTGGAAGAATAAAATATCCGCAACAACGCCCGTCCCGGCATTTCTTTGGAACGCATTATTGGGGAGACGGATCGCCCCAAGCAGGTCTGCACGGTTAGCGATGTACTGGCGCACGGATGCGCTCTGCTTATCCATCGTGCCGCTTGACGTCACCACCGCCACCACGCCGCCCGGACGCACCAGGTCTAAGGATTTTGCGATAAAATAATCATGTATCATAAAGTTGTGGCGGTCATACCTGCGGTCTGCCACCTTATAAGCGCCGAACGGCACGTTGCCAATCACACAGTCAAAAAAGCTGTCCGGGTATGCGGCAGTCTCAAATCCCTGCACAGAAATGTTATTTTTCTGGTAAAGCTGTTTCGCAATCTTCCCGGAAATGCTGTCAAGCTCCACGCCGTACATCCTTAACCCGTCCATAGTCTCCGGCACAAGTCCCATGAAATTCCCGATCCCGCAGGACGGCTCCAATACGTTGCCCTGCTGTAATCCCATATTTCCCAAAGCTTCATACATTGCCTTAATGACCGTGGGGGAAGTGTAGAACGCATTTAATGTGGATGCCCTTGCCTCCCGGTATTCCTCCGGTGTCAGCGCCGCTTTCAGTTCCGCATACTCTGCCGCCCACGCTTCATTCTTATCGTCAAATGCTGCCGGGATGCCGCCCCATCCAACAAACCGTGATAAAGTTTCCTGTTCCTCCGGTGTGGCAAGGCGGTTTTCCTGTTCCAGTGTTTTCAGCAGGAGGATTGCGTCCATATTGGCACGGAACTTCTGCTTCGGTCCTCCTGCGCCCAAGTCATCATCGGTGATATGGAAATTGACCTTCTCCCTGCGCCCTGATCCCGGTGACAGTTCGCCCATTCCGTTTTCCCTTCCAGCCTGCCCGGAGGTCTGCCGGATACTGCCGTTTTCAATCTGTCCTGCCCCGTTTGTCCCATCTACGGCAACAGGCTCTAATGGGAGCCTGCGGTCTCTGCGGATATGGTTGATCTCTTCCGGATTCATCACATGGTTTGTCAGCGGGTTGATCTCGTTCCCAAACGCTGCCTGCTCATTAGCAGCCATACGTTCCATTACGTCTGCGATTAACTGCATCTGCTCCGACGGGAACTCCGGGTTCAGCATTGGTACAAGGTTCAGGCCCTTCTCCGCTGCTTCATAAATCACATCCACCTGCTCCGGTGAAAAATCATCCAGATATACGTCTGCTTCCTCCATTGCAAGGAACAGCCTGTTTTCAATCAGATCATATTCCTTATCGTCCGATTCCTCCTGCAGTTCTTCCGGATCAGGAACCGCTGCGCCCGTCTGTGGCAGCTCCGCTTCTTCCTGCTTTTCCTGCTGTGTTAAAGAGATGAATTCCCCCACATACTCAAACAGTTCATGTTCCCCTGGGAGATAATTTTTCCCTGTTTCCACGCACCGGAAAACATCTGCGGTTTTGTCCGGGCTTGCTTCATAAAAGCTGCTGTGTGAATAGGGGTGATTCCCATCTTCATAATCAGATATGCCAAGTTCATTATGCGACCCGGTATCCATGATGATGTCCTGTGTGCTAAAGTTTTCCCGCAGGCTCCCGACAGCTTCAAAATGAAATCCCCCATATTCAAATATGGCCGCCCCCTTCTGCGGTTGGTTTGCTTCGGCAGGTTTTACTGTATCTGCCGGTTCTACAGAATTTCCCCCTGCTGTCTCTCCCTGCATGTTTTCCTGTATTTCTTCTGTAAGAGGCGCGAATCCTTGTTGCTTCGCTTCTACGGCCATACCCTTTGCCCACTCTGGCGCTGACGGTTCGTATTGGTGCAGGGCTATAGCGTCCCTGTCGTCCACAAGATAATCCTGATATGTCCTCTGAAAAATATCCTCTGCCATCCAATCACGGAAATATTCCCAGTTCTCATAGGCTTCCGCCATCACAGGGGCATTTTCCCGGTTCCCCGCTATCAGACGATCTAATTCTTCCTGGACAACATCATATGCCATATCTGCGTCAACATCCCTGGACCGGATCACATCATATGCCGCACTGTTACGGACTCTGTTAAGGGCAGTATACAGGCATTCTTTGTAAATAGCCCTGCTGTCCCTTTCCCATGTATGCCCGCCAATAAGCAAATGGCGGTTCAATTCCGAACAGACATCCAATCTCCCATTATATGATTCAAGATCAAGGATACTCTGCCTGTGGTCTGGATGTTCCATATCCTCTATATATACACGCTGGTTCCTGACCCCTGATATACGGTATAAATGGTCTGTATCCAGGTATATAAAGCTGCCTATGCTATAATCGTATTTTCTGGTTTCTCCAGGGCTTCCCTTATCCCCGACTGGTTCTATACCCTTACCTTCCGGTTCAGCTTTTTTCGGTGGTTCTTTTGCTTTCTTCCTAGCCTCCGGCTCTTTTTTCTCTGCTTCTTTTCCTGCCGTTTTTTGCTTTTTCTCCTTTGCAGGCTCAGGCTTTGGCTCCGGTTCAGAATTGTCCATGAAATCAAACAGGGACAACTGCCCGCCATTTTCTATCTGGACTTCTTCTTTTTTCCTCTCCGGGAAAATCGTATATGTCCCTTCTACATATCCGTGGAGATCCGTCAGTATCTGCGCCTTTTTCTCATAATCTTCAAAATCCAACGGCAATTCTGCAATCGCTTCATCCATATGTTTCAATAAGCCTGCCTGCCCGTCTGGATTGTTCAGGAGGCTCACCACATCATCCCGGTGGGTGAACATATCAGGATTCCCTGCCCAGGGACGTATCATATGGTCAGGGAGGCGGTGATAGAAATTGATGACCCGCCCTGCCATCTGCTCCCGCTCATAAACAGGCATCCGGGAATAATCGGACGGTTTCAGGTAAGTGCCACTCTCAATTAAAGCTGCCACCCTTTTCGCTACCTTCGGCCATTTCAATAATATTTCCACATCCGGCGCTCCATAGGAGCCTCTTGCCAGCTTCAATCCCTTCCCACTGTAATCCGCATAGGAATTGTCCGCACCGGACAGCGCATGGCTCCGTCCGCCTATCCCATAGCTTTCCTTAATAAAGTCCGTTTTTTCCTTATCCGTCTTATCCTGGATAAAAAATGCGTAAGTGGACAGCCTGCCATCTGAATATGCGCCGCCTCCCCGTAAAAAGGCATCAATCTCATCTTCGGTAATAAAAACCGGGTGTTCTCCCCATACAAACCCTTCTCTTGCCTGATATGGCACGGCTTCCTTTGCAAATTTCTCAAACCGTTCATACACCTTATCCGGACGGTAAAAGTGGAAACGCATAATCTCTTTGTCCATAGCATATGCCTCTGCCAGCCCTGCCAGACGTTCATTCAGATCTTCAAGAAATTCCGGTTTCGCAAGCAGCGCCTGCAGCCGTTCCACCTTATCCGGAAACCCGCCACGGAATACCTCCACATCTTCAAATACAAGCTCGGCAACGCCATCCGCCATATCCTGATACATATAGGCAAGTACATCGGCATGTTCCTTCAAAGCGTTTTGCCGTGCGGCATCCAATACCACCTGCGGCGCATACTCCCCCTGTTTCAACAATTGGTGGATACGCCCGCTCACATCATCCCAGAATAAAACCACTTTATCAAGTATCTTATCTTCCACCGTATGCCCTACGGCAATCATCATCCCAAGCTCATCATACCAGACAGAATATTCCGTGCCGCCTATGGTAAGCCCAATGCCGCCCGTGCCATACTCCCTGCGGACAAACTCCGTATATTCCTCCGGTGTCTGGTCTATCATAAAATTATAGATAATCCTAAGCTGGCTCCCGTCCCGGTTGCCTCCGTTCCGTAAAACTTCATCTATCACATCCGCAGGGATCGCAACCTCCCCGGCATACAGCGCCTGCATCCGCCCCTCAATCTCCCGTTTCTGCTGTTCCACGGTCGGTAAATCGGGCAAAGATAAAGCAGAGGCCATTTCTTCCTCTGCTTCGCTCAAATCCTGTTCTGTTGTTTCCTCATTTAGCTGTATACCAATTCCTTCAAGATGCTCTCTTCCGCCATTGCCGTCAGCTCATTCATATGCGCTGCCCACGCCATCTGGTCTTTCTCCTTGTCCGGAGCCGGATACTTCTCCAGTAACCCTTTCATCAGCGTTTCCATCCTCTCCGCCGCTGATCTCTCGATCTCCAGTAAGTGTCTGTCCAGTTTCCCCGACAGCATCATGCTCTGGTACCATCCTTTCCGGTTCTCCTTCAGGTACGTCCGGCGCAGCATCCCGTACTTCCCGATTGTCACCTCCGGTTCCTCTATGGTCAGGTTCGGGAACAGGTAATCCCCTTTGCGGTGGTAAGTCAGTTCCATGCTCA
>CAYQBE010000243.1:0-5454 GCA_964415625.1 uncultured Clostridium sp. | reverse complement strand
GGAATCCGGCCTCTTGCCGTAAGGCAACTCTAAATAGGCCGGATTCGTTACAGTTCGCTGGCTGGCCAGTGAACTGTAACATAGATCTATTTTGCCGTTTCTGCTTACGTTGGTATAAAAAACCGTATGCAGTTCTGAATGTACAACCAGAACTGCATACGGTCTTTTATAAAATATAAAGGTGTAGTATGAAAAGATCTGTACGCAAAAAATCTTTTCATCAATCAAAAACCCGGCCGCTGATATCAATGGAACAATTCCAAGGAAATGGCCAAAATAGCTTATCAGGCGGGCTTTTTGATCCGCGCGGCAGTTATCTTGTGTACATGTGGGGACATGTACACCGCTGGCTTCACTGCTTCGCGGGAATGAATTTATATCAAATAACGTGGGGACGTATATTGATATCCGGTAGGCAGCTCCTGCATTCCATGGAATGGGGATTCACGAATAAGGGATGCAGGAAGCTGTGTAAGGCATCGATCTTCGGTACTGTACATATATAATGTTCTCTTAATCAGGGCTGTAAAACAAAAAACTGCTGCTTTTTTAGAGTGTGTATTATTGTATACAAAATTATAGGTCTATTTTTGCACCTTTGTGAGAAAAGCCAAAATTCACAATTTATATTGTATACATGTATTCTTCCATGGGCAAAAATAAAAAATCGTAAAATTAATTACGAGAAACAAATGAGTATATAAACAAGTGTTCGCGCCTGCATTACTAAGTATATATCAGGAACGTTTGTTTGTCAATCATTATTTTAAATTTTCAAGAGAAAAATTATAAATTCGAAAAAGCGAACATATTTTCGTAACAAGTGTTTGCTTTTTCGGCGGGACTGTGCTATCATAATATCAGATTATAAATTCGTTGATTCCATTTACCAGGAGGTATATTTTATGTCACAGGGAAAGATCACCAAAAAGCAGGAAGAGATTTTATCATACATAAAGGATCAGATTTTATGCCGTGGGTTTCCGCCGTCGGTCCGGGAGATCTGCGAGGCCGTGCATCTGAAGTCCACTTCTTCTGTCCACTCTCACCTTGAGACTTTGGAGAAGAACGGCTACATCCACCGGGATCCGACCAAGCCGCGTGCGATCGAGATCCTGGACGATACGTTCAACCTGACCCGCCGTGAGGTGGTGAATGTACCGATCATCGGTCATATTGCAGCCGGTGAGCCTCTCCTCGCCCAGCAGAATATCGAGAATTATTTTCCGGTTCCCATGGAGATGCTGCCCAACAAGCAGACCTACCTCCTTATTGTACACGGGGAAAGCATGGTGAACGCCGGAATCCTGAACGGCGATTATGTCCTGGTTCAGGAGCAGAATACGGCTTCTGACGGGGATATGGTGGTTGCTCTGATCGAAGACAGCGCCACGGTCAAGACCTTTTATAAGGAAGACGGTTATATCCGCCTGCAGCCGGAGAACGATTACATGGATCCGATCATTGTGCAGAACCCTCTCATCTTAGGCAAGGTGATCGGGATCTTCCGCTTCTTTGATTAAAAAAGAATCCAACTGTACGGTTAAAGCCCCATTGGAGGATTGCGGCCGTACAGTTGGAGACTTCTCCCGTTATACTCACGGCAGATTTATCTGACGCTCAGTATATTACCGACTTTCCAGAGTCTCGATCTCGATGGTCTTTCCGTCCCGCCAGATGCGCTCCAGGTCATAGAAGAGACGGTTTTCCCGGTCAAAGACATGCACGATGATATCTCCAAAGTCCAGCAGCACCCATCTGCCGGTTCCGTATCCTTCCCTCTGCTTTACGGAATACCCTGCTTTTTCCAGTTCTTCCTCCACGTTGTCTACCATGGCGCGGATCTGGCTTTCATTGGAACCGCTTGCGATGAGAAAATAATCTGCAAGCACGGAGATGCCCTCAATGTCTATGATCTTAATATTCTCGCCCTTCTTATCCTCCAGTGCACGATAAGCGATCTTTGCCATTTCCTTGGAATGTTCCATTGCATTCCCTCCTTTCTGCTTTAATCTTTATAATACTCATAGGTCATCCGGGTCAGGGGATCTATGGGTCGTTTTGACTTTTCCAGGTAATTCAGCGTGGCTGCGGCGCACTTGCAGACTGCCTGGTCAATATCTGTAAAAGACAGCTTCCGGATCTCCGGCAGGCCCGGGATCATTTTCCGGCCGGGTTCAATATAATCCGCCAGATAGATGATCTTATCCAGCATCGACATATGAGGCCGCCCGGTGGTATGATACCGGATCGCATCTAAGATCCTGGGGTTGTCGATCCCGTATTTTTTTTCCGCCAGATATGCGCCAAGTCTGGCATGGATCAGTGCAGGGACTTCTACTTCTGCCCTCTCCAGCCGGATCTCATGCTTCCGGCAAAGCCGGAGCTGCTTTTCAATGGAGCTGTACTTTCCGCAGTCATGCAAAAGTCCGGCTGTCAGCGCTTCCTCCAGGTTTTCATCGTACCGCATTGCAAGAGAGGCAGCTGTATACATGACCCCCAGTGTATGCTGATAACGCTCTTTTTTCAGCTTATTTTTCAGTTTCTTGCGAATTTTCTCCAAGTCTGCCATCGTCCACAAATCCCCTTTTTGATGTTTACTATTCACAGTCAGATAGAAGCTTTTTGATACAAGTGATTTTTTTTGATATACTCTGCTGCCGCGTCTGTCACCATATAATAAATGCTCTTCCCCTGGGAAACCCGCTCCCGGAGCTTTGTGGAGGAAATTTCCAACAGGGGAGCCCTCAGGATACGTATCTTTGCTCCATATGCACTCTCCAGATATTGAATCTGTTTTTCCATATCCGCCGCATCTTTGTCATCCCGCATGGCGGCAAGGATCGTGCAGGTGGGAAAGATCTCCCGGAAATATTTCCAGGTCTCAATTGAAAATAAAGAATCCGCCCCCAAAATGAAATAAAAGTCATATTTCGGATAAAGCGCATTCAGCTCCCGCATGGTCTGGTAGGTATAGGAATGCTCGTTTTCCTTTGCCTCATGCAGACAAAGCTTAAAATAGGGTACCTCCCGGATGGACTG
Organism: uncultured Clostridium sp.; assembly: GCA_964415625.1. Taxonomy (GTDB): domain Bacteria; phylum Bacillota; class Clostridia; order Lachnospirales; family Lachnospiraceae; genus Schaedlerella. The sequence continues at coordinate 2,412 of CAYQBE010000243.1, read as the reverse complement.
CCGGATCATCTCCACGCGGTGCCGCAGCGCATCCTTTTCCTCCGTCTGCTGCTTGTGCGGGGGATTGCCGTTGGGCAGATACCAGATCTCATCCAGTCCGAACTCCTCATATGCAAATTCTCCCAACAGCAGATGTCCGATATGGATCGGGTCAAATGTCCCGCCCATGATACCGATCTTCATCCCGCCACCTAAGCCTTCTTGGCTCCGGAACTTTTCTTTCCGGAGTTTTTCTGCTCGGAACCTTTGCTTTCGGATCGGCTTGTTTCCGAACGGCGCGGGGAGGAGGGCCATACGATCTTCTTTTTATCGTCTTTGCCTTCCTTATATAAAACAATCTTCTTCCCGATCACCTGGACGACCTGGGAACGGGTGCGTTCCGCCACCAGCTCGGCAAGCTCCCGCGGGTCATCCGCACAGTTCTGGAGCACACTGATCTTGATGAGCTCCCTTGCATCCAATGCCTCTGCGATGGCCTGGGTGAGCCCCGGCGTCATGCTGGATTTTCCAATCTGAAAGATAGGATCCATGGTCATGGCAAGACTTTTTAAATAGGCTCTCTGCTTTGTTGTCATATCTATCCTTCTCCTGTTCTAATCGTTACTCACTCTTCAGGTATTCAAACTGCAGGCCGTACATCTTCACCGTGTCGCCGTCCTGGATGCCGGCCGCTTCCAGCTCGTCCAGGATCCCGGTATTTTTCAGGAAACGCTGGAAAAATACAAAGCCCTTCTCCGCATCCAGGTTGGTATATCCAAGCATCTTCTCGATCTTCGGCCCTTCCACAACATACATTCCGTCCACAAGCTCTACGCTGTAAGGCAGCTCTTCGTAGATCAGCTCGTCCTCCGGAAAATATTCCTGTTCAAACACGATGGGCTTCTGATCCATCTTCTGCAGCTCCTCCGCCACATAATACAGCAGTTCATGGATTCCCTTTCCGGAAACGCCGGAAATCGGGAATACCCGGATTCCCTTAGGCTCAAACTCCGCCCGAAGCCGGTCTACCGGATCCTCGTCTTCGGAATAGATCAGATCCGTTTTATTTGCCGCGATCACCTGGGGCCTTCCTGCCAGCTCCTGATTGTAAGTTGCCAGCTCCTGATTGATCTTATAAATATCATCCACCGGATCCCGTCCTTCGGTTCCAGCCGCGTCCACCACATGGATCATCAGCTTCGTCCGCTCGATGTGCCGCAGAAATTCATGGCCCAGTCCGACGCCCTCCGACGCCCCTTCAATGAGCCCAGGGATGTCTGCCATGACAAATCCCTTTCCGTTTTCCAGGTCCACCACGCCCAGGTTCGGGTTCAGCGTGGTAAAATGATAATTGGCGATCTTGGGGTCCGCGTTGGTCACACGGGACAAAAGCGTCGATTTCCCGACATTCGGAAAGCCCACCAACCCTACATCCGCAATGACCTTCAGCTCCAGAAGCACTTCCAGCTCCATGGCCGGCTTTCCGGGCTGGGCGTATTTTGGTACCTGCATGGTGGCTGTGGCGAAATGCTGGTTCCCCAGCCCGCCCCTTCCGCCCTTGAGCACGATCTGACGCCGGTTGTCTCCGGACATATCCGCAATGACCTTCTGTGTCTTAGCTTCCTTGATGACGGTTCCTTCCGGTACTTTCAGCACCAGATCCTTACCGCTCTTGCCGTGGCAGCGCCGCTTGCCGCCCTCTTCCCCGTCTCCTGCCGCAAACTTCCTCTTATGCCGGTAATCCACCAGCGTATTGAGGCCTTCATCGACTTCGAAGATCAGATCCCCGCCGTCGCCGCCGTCGCCGCCGTCCGGCCCTCCATTCGCTACGTACAATTCCCGCCGGAAGCTGCAGTGTCCATTGCCGCCCTTCCCCGACCGGATCATGATTTTTGCTCTGTCCGCAAACATACATACTCTCCTATCACCAAATTACAGGATGATTCCTGAACACGCTCCCGGAATCAGTAATCCTAGTATAACCCACACTAATTAACCGTACATTTCGCTGGTCTAAATTTCCATCTGCCGCGTTGTCGTCAATCGACGCAGCCCGCTACGCCTCATTCCTCCGCCTTGCAGGCTGAAAATTTATCCTGCGCGAGAATGTACCGGTAATTAGTGTGGATTATACTAGAAAACTCTCCTGCCGTTCTGAATCGTCACTTAAAAAATCTAAAATACTACGGTATAAAAAAGGCAGGAAATACTTCCTGCCTCGTAGGGACTACAATTATTCTGCCTTCGGATAGATAGAAACCTGCTTCTTATCTCTTCCCTTTCTCTCAAAACGTACAACACCGTCAACCAGTGCGAACAATGTATCATCGCCGCCGCGTCCTACGTTCATGCCCGGATGGATCTTCGTTCCGCGCTGTCTGTACAGGATGTTGCCTGCCTTGACAAACTGTCCGTCAGCTCTCTTGGCACCTA
>CAYQBE010000242.1:0-5615 GCA_964415625.1 uncultured Clostridium sp. | reverse complement strand
CATGGCCTGGGCCAGCATTTCGATGTCCACCTCGGCCAGCTCGGCCAGCTTCCTCGCGGACTGCTCATCCAAGGGGGTACAGGTAGGCGACCGGAACATCAGGGTATCCGATATGATGGCCGCGCACAAAAGCCCTGCGGTGGTAGGCGACACCTTCACCCCGTTCTCCTGATACATCTGGTAGACGATGGTGGCCGTACAGCCCACCGGCTGGTTGCGGAAAAAGACCGGCCCCATGGTCTCGATGCTGCTCAGCCTGTGGTGGTCGATGATCTCCAGTACGTCCGCCTGCTCGATCCCGTTGACCGCCTGGTTCTTTTCATTGTGGTCCACTAGGATCACCTGCTTCTTCCGGCAGTTTAACAGCCTCCGCCTGGAAATGAATCCAAGGAATTTGCCCTTATTGTCCAGCACCGGGAAATCACGGTAGCGGTTCCGCATCATGACTTCCTTGACGTCATCCACATAGTCCCGCATCTTAAAGGAGACCAGCCCGTCCTTGCCGCTCATGAAATGCCGGATCGGGATGCTCTGGTTGATCTGGCGGGCCACAGTAAAGGTGTCCTGTTCCGTGGTGATGATCACGATCTCCTTCTCTTTGGCCTGCTCCAGGATTCCGTCGTCCAGCTCCGCTCCGGTGGAAACGATCATACAGCTGACCCCCATGTCAATGGCCATCTGCTGTACCTCCTTCCGGTTGCCCAGGATCACCAGATCCTCCGGCTCCACAAACTCCGCCATCAGCTTCCGGCTGGAGGCCACGATCCCCACCTTTCCGTTGGACATATAGCTGTGGGGGTTTCCCGTGACGATCTCCCCCTCGATGCAGGTGGCGATGTTGCGGTACTGGGTCCGGGAGGTAGCAAGGATCGTGCTGTCGTATACATCCATATAGGAGGTCGCGATATCCCCGATGGTGATCAGCCCTTCCAGCTTGCCGTCCCTCGTCACCGGGAGGGTTTTCAGGTTCTCCTCCTTCATCCTGGCCCATGCGGACTTGATGGAGACGGATCCCCGCATCCCTTCCACCTCGCGCATGGCCACATCCTTCACCTGCACCCGCAGGTCTGTCAGCAGCGCAGGGGCCTTCACATTGAAATAATCCAGCACATACTGGGTCTCTTCATTCAGCTGTCCTGCCCGCCTCGCGTTATGCCGCTCCCCGGTCAGCTCCGTCCGAAGCTGGGCGTAGGCGATGGCGGAGCAGACAGAGTCCGTATCCGGGTTCTTGTGCCCTACCACATAGATCTTATTGTTGATTACACCTTTTTCCATAAATTGTACCAAGCCTTTCTATTACTTTTCACAGCCTTTATTTAACAGTGTAACATTATTTTTGAATTTCGTCACTTGAATTTGCAAGATTAGTTGTTTTTTTAGTCAAACATATGTTATACTATGTGCCATAGATATTACAAATTATAGAAAGATACGTTGAGGTGCAACCATGAATGAAGAATTAAAAACCGAAGAAATGACCCCTGAAAATGTACAGGCCGAGGAAGCCGTGAACGGCGGTGCTGCCGAAGAGGCAGCTCAGGCCGCAGAAGCACCTGCCGAGAGCATGGCAGATTATGAGGAACATCTGGATGATGCCAACCCCTGGAATCTGGTCAAGAAGTATATGGAAGAGAAGACCGTCCTCCCGGTAAAGATAGAAGGTGTTGTAAACGGCGGCGTCATCGCCATGGTAGAAGGTCTGCGCGGATTCATCCCCGCCTCCAAGCTGTCCCTGTCCTATGTGGAGGATCTGGAGGACTACCTGCTCAAGGAGATCGAGGTCCATGTCATCGACGCGGACCAGGCGAACAACCGCCTTGTACTCTCCGCCCGCGATATTTTAAGGGCGAAGGAAAAGAAAGCGCGCCAGGATCAGATCGCCAGCGTCAAGGTGGGTACGGTCATGGACGGCGTAGTAGAGACGCTGCAGAATTACGGCGCGTTCATCAAGCTGGAGAACAATCTTTCCGGCCTGGTACATGTATCCCAGATCTCCCAGAAGCGTGTGAAGACTCCTTCCGACGTGCTGAAGGTGGGCGACGAGGTCAAGGTAAAGGTCATTGGGATCAAGGAAGGCAAGATCAGCCTGAGCATGAAGGCCTTGGAGACCGCCGCGGAGGATGTTCCGGAAAGAGTCGAGATTCCAAAGTCCGAAAATATCGGAACCAGCCTTGGAGATCTGTTCAAAAACCTGAAGCTGTAATGCAAGCGTAGTTCTGTCTGATCCGTCAGAGTCAGTATGATGTCCCTGCAACAGACAGCAACTGCAAAAAAACGGACGGTCGCGTGAAAAAAGTCCTTAGAAAAAGTCCTTACGAAGCAGTCTCTTCTGCTCCATAAGGACTTTTTTCATACGATAAACCCATTATGATCCTACAGCTCCGGATGCTCTGACCCACTGTGCCCGCAATGACCGCCGCAGTATTTACAATTTCCGCCGCATTGGATCGACTTCCCATTTTTCTTATCGCGGATCATGCTCCGGATGATCAGTGCCACGATCCCTGCCAGGATCAGGCTGACCAAAACTGTTCCCATATGCATCCTCTCCTTTGATTTCGTCCAAATTCCCGCAATGCAGAAAACCTGTCACCGGCAGATTTTCCGCATATGCTGCTGTTCAAAACAAACGGCCGCCAATCCTTCTGCTTCTATCTTGCCCCCGCTGCCTTCCGCAGATTCACATGCAGCGAAGTGCTTTCCCGGTATGGTCTGAAAAGCAGATAGACAAAACCTGCCATCAGGACAACCGCGGCGATCGTAAAGATCCCGAAGCCTCCGCCTGTCACGAGCATACCGATCTGGTATACGCAGAGCGCTACAGCATAGGCCAGCAGGCACTGGTATCCGATCGCGAACCAGAACCATTTTGCGTTGTTCATTTCCCGCTTAATGGCTCCCATTGCCGCAAAGCAGGGCGCGCAGAGCAGATTGAACACCAGGAAGGAATATCCTGCAAGGGCGGTCATGCTTCCCGCAAGGGCGCCCCAGATCTCCGCGCCGTCTTCCGCGACCTCTTCCACTCCGTAGAGGATGCTGAATGTTCCGACTACATTTTCCTTAGCTACAAGTCCTGTAATGGCTGCAACTGCCGCTCTCCAGTCACCCCATCCCAGAGGCACGAAGATCCATGCGAACAGATTTCCGATGGAAGCCAGAATACTGTGATCCAGTTCCATGCCATCCAGCATCCGAAACTGCCCGTCTACCCAGCCGAAGTAAGAGGTAAACCAAACCGCGATCGTGGAAAGCAGGATGATGGTCCCGGCCTTCTTAATGAAGGACCAGCCCCGCTCCCACATGCTCCGCAGCACATTGCCCAGGGTGGGCATATGATAGGCCGGAAGCTCCATCACGAAGGGCGCCGGATCTCCCGCGAACATCTTCGTCTTTTTCAAAATAATCCCGGAGCAGATCACCGCCGCAACCCCCAGAAAATACGCGCTCGGCGCTACCCAGGCTGCCCCGCCGAACAATGCTCCGGCAATCAGGGCAACGATCGGCATCTTTGCCCCGCAGGGGATAAATGTGGTGGTCATGACCGTCATCTTCCGATCCCGGTCATTTTCAATGGTACGGGAAGCCATGATTCCCGGAACCCCGCAGCCCGACCCGATCAGCATGGGGATGAAGGACTTTCCGGAAAGTCCGAATTTACGGAAGATCCGGTCCATGATAAAGGCAACCCTTGCCATGTACCCGCAGCTTTCCAAAAATGCCAGAAACAAAAACAACACCAGCATCTGAGGAACGAATCCCAGGACACCGCCCACACCGGCCACGATCCCGTCCAGGATCAGTCCCTGCAGCCAGTCCGCGCAGTTCAAAGCCACCAGCACACCTTCGATGGCAGGCGGGATAATCTCGCCGAACAGCACATCATTCGTCCAGTCTGTTACAAATGCTCCCACGGTTGTAACGGACACATAATATACCGCAGTCATGATCAGGGCAAAGATCGGAAGCGCCAGAAACCGGTTGGTCACAATACGGTCAATCTTATCAGAAGTTGTCAGCTCGCCGCCCGCCGCATGCTTGGTACAGCATTCCCCGATAATGGAAGAAATATACGTATACCGCTCATTTGTGATGATGCTTTCCGTATCATCATCCATCTCTTCTTCCATCTGTGCGATCTCTGCGGAAATATCCGGTACGCTTTGCATCTGCTCTACTATTTTATCATCTTTTTCCAGTAATTTCACTGCAAAAAATCGTTTTTGCGCATCCGGCACTTCGGCACCCAGCTTGCTTTCGATCGAAGACAGCACATCCTCCACATTTTTTGCAAAGGTATGTACTGGCACGGCCGGCTTCTTTGCGGATGCCACCCGGACCGCCCTGTCTGCCGCGGCCTGGATTCCGCTGCCTTTCAGAGCGGAGATCTCCACTACCTCACAGCCCAGCTTCTTTGCCAGCTTTTCTACATGAATCCTGTCGCCGTTCTTCTCCACCAGATCCATCATGTTGACTGCCATGACCACCGGAATCCCCAGCTCCATCAGCTGTGTGCTCAGATACAGGTTCCGCTCGATGTTGGTCCCGTCCACGATATTCAGGATCGCGTCCGGCTTTTCATTGATCAGATAATTTCTCGCGACCACTTCCTCCAGTGTATAGGGAGATAAAGAGTAAATTCCCGGAAGATCCATGATGATCACTTCTTTGTTCCCTTTCAGTTTTCCTTCCTTCTTCTCTACCGTAACCCCCGGCCAGTTTCCGACAAACTGGTTGGATCCGGTCAGCGCGTTAAATAATGTGGTCTTTCCGCTGTTCGGATTTCCCGCCAATGCAATTTTAATCGCCATTGTTTCCTTCCTCCTACTGATTCTCTCATAAATGTTTTAGCAGCAACTATCCTTGTGCAGTTATGTCTATTTTATATTAGTATCAACTAACTCTTATTTAAAAAAATAAGGCTATTCCACAACGATCATCTCTGCATCCGCCTTGCGGACAGATAGTTCATATCCCCTTACTGTAATCTCTACCGGATCTCCTAAGGGGGCGACCTTCCTCACAAAAATCTCAACTCCCTTTGTAATCCCCATATCCATGATCCGTCTCTTAACCGGACCTTCTCCGGTCAGCTTCGCGACCTTTACAGTCCGGCCGCATGGAACTTCTCTCAATGTCATGACCACTTCTCCTCCTGCTCTCTTTTTTCATACAATCCTTTGCACGGCCTTCATACAACCATGATCTTGTTTGCCATATCTCTGCCGATCGCTACGCGGGAATCCTTCACATTCACGATCATATTGCCGTCTGTCACAGATACGACCGTCACCTCTGCTCCGGCCACAAACCCAAGGTTCTCGATGAAACGTCTCGTGTCTTCCTTTCCGCCGATCCTGTGTATCCGGTTCGGCTCCCCCTGCTTCACCATTGATAAAGGCATCATCACTCATCTTCTTTCTATAATGGATTAATCTTATCACTTACATTGGTTAGTATAATCTAACATTCGATAGTTGTCAAGCACTTTTTTGATTTTTCCAGTGATTCATCATGTAAAGCTTGTAAGAAAGCCGCCTGCTGATTTCTACATGTCTGAAAATAACAAGAAAGTGCCTACGGCACATCAACTCCCCTAACCCCTCATTCATGAGGGG
>CAYQBE010000241.1:0-5630 GCA_964415625.1 uncultured Clostridium sp. | reverse complement strand
CGGCTGCATTAGCAGACGCAAGAGTGCGATAGCACGGATTTTGCGAATGGATGCGTAGGATGGATGATCTTTAGATCATCCATCCGTACAGGTGGAATTTTTTTCCAACCGTACAGCTGGAATTTTTCTCAGGACTGCTCTACAATGGCAGCATCCACTCCATATTTTTCGGCAATCTCCATCATGCTGCCGTCCCCGTAGCTCTCCGCGAAGAAGTCATTGAGGGCAGCCGCAAGGTCGGAGCCTTTCCGGAAGCCGACGCCGTATTCTTCACTGTTCAGCCCTACCGTATAGGTCAGATCCGCATAACCGGTACCCTCTCCTACCATGGCCGCTGCCATCAAAGAATCGATCACAGCCGCGTCTGATGTGCCGGAAGCCACTTCCATCAGCGCGTCGGCCTGCGCCTTCACAGCGGTATACTCCAATTCCAGCTCGCTGACCTGCTCTTCGCCGGCGCTTCCTGCTTCCACGGCAAAGGTCAGATCCTTTAAGCTGTCCTTATCCTGATACTTGTCCGCCACATCTGAGGGTACGATCACGATCTGCGCGTTGTTGCAGTATGCTTTGGAGCATTCCATGGCGCTGGTCACCTCGCTGGTGAGCGTCATGCCGTTCCATACGCAGTCAATGGTCTTGCCGTCCAGCTCCATGATCTTGTTGTCCCAGTCGATCTCTACGAATTCCACCTCAACACCCAGGCTTTCGGCAAATGCTTTTGCCATGTCCGCGTCAAAGCCGATCCATTCTCCGCTCTCATCCTTATAATCCATGGGCTCAAAATCCGTGATCCCTACGACCAATGTGCCCTTATCCTTCACATAAGCCAGATCACTGTCTGCATCAGAAGCATCAGAGCTGTCCTCTTCCTGATTGTCCTGGCTTTCCGCCTGGCTGTCTGCCGTATCTCCATTGGAATCTCCCGCATTGTCAGAATTGCCGCACGCCGCCAGTGAAAAGACCATTGCCAGCGTTAACATCATGGTAACTAACTTTTTCATTCTCATCTTCTCCTTATTGTATCTTTTTTTATCTATTCTTGCTGTGCCTCAGAGCACTTGCTGCGGATTACATAGCAAAAAATCTGTCCCGCAGCAATCACTTTCTTATATTAGCAGTTTACCAGATTAAAGTCAACAAAAAAATCCTTTCCTCCTGCAAAATCCCACCCGACTGCTATTTTATTGACCTCATCTGGATTTAAAGTCTCATTTATTGATTCATTTATTGATTCGTTTATTGATTCATTTATTGATTCTTCAATTCAGGTATAAAATACCTTCATTTACAAATAATAGAATCACGACAGAATTTGCAGATGGAGGTAATATAGAATATGAAAGCTACAGGAATTGTACGCAGAATAGATGATCTTGGCAGAGTTGTGATTCCAAAGGAGATCCGCCGGACACTCCGCATCCGCGAAGGCGATCCGCTGGAGATCTTTACCGACCGGGAAGGGGAAGTGATCCTGAAAAAATATTCTCCCATCGGAGAACTCAGCGCTCTGGCGAAGCAGTATTCGGAGAGCCTGGCGCAGACCATGAACTGTACGGTATGCATCACGGACACAGACCAGATCGTGGCGGCAGCCGGAAACGGAAAGAAGGATCTCCAGGATAAGTATATCAGCAAGGATCTGGAAAAGGTGATCCAGCAGCGGGAGCATATCCTTGCAAAAGCAGACAGCAACAAATTCATCCGGATCGCGGATGGAGACGTGGACTACCAGGAGGAAGCCGTATGTCCGATCCTGTGCGAAGGGGACGTGATCGGTTCGGTGGTATTTTTGAACCGGGATGAGAAGAAAAAGATGGGTGAAACGGAGCAGAAGGTCGCCATGAGCGCGGCGGGCTTTCTGGGGCGGCAGATGGAGCAGTAAGCCGAATACGAAAGGCGCTTCCGTACTGGCGGATGACTTGCCGCAAAACACAGGAAATCGTAAGCAGCTGTCAAAAATACAAATCTGACAGACATACAAGGGGTGGGGATACCTTCCGTTAAAAATCCATGTTCCCGCTGGACACACGGACTATTCGGTAAGGTATCGCCTGTATCCCTCCTCATTTTGTCAAGCAGTTTTTTAGTGTATATTCCTGCGAGACAGACGAACTTTCCTCGATAATATCTCGCCTGACGTCCCTTAGTATACGTCTTCTCTGAACAGGCGGACTTCCTCCGACAAGACAGTCATATTTCTATCAGAATATTCATAGACTGTATCAGTAGATACCGGTAAAGGTGGAATGGGAGGAAAAGTATGGATAAAAAAAAGAAAGGGCAGGAGATCGAAAACGGATTGATCTGGATGCTCAAATCACTATTATGCGCTTACATAATCAGCGGTCTGCTGCTGTTGTTCCTGACGTTTCTGCTTTATAAATTCAACATTGACGAAGGCAAGGTGGCCGCAGGGATCATCCTGATCTATGTCATATCCACGTTTCTGGGCGGATTTATCATCGGAAAATTGTCAGGAAACCGGAAGTTTCTCTGGGGGCTGACCTGCGGAATCCTTTATTTCGCGCTTCTTTTGCTGGTGTCCCTGGGAGTTTACCGCTCCCTGCAGGGAAACGGGGCAAATGTGGTAACGACGCTTCTGCTCTGTGCAGGCGGCGGGATGCTGGGGGGAATGGTATCATAGCGATATCATATCGTCATAAAATCGGGAATGCATCATGATATTTATCTCATTCCGATCACCATTCCCAGAATATAGGGAACCAGCCAGATTGCCCATACAGCAATACTGAACCGATGAAAATTTTTTGCTGAATCTTCATTATTTTTCACAAGAACAACCGTCGCCCATACGGCATGTATGATCATCAGACAGATTGCAAGCATTCCGGTTACGCCGTGCAGAGATAATTCACCCGAAAACATGGAACGCTCTGCGATCTGTCCCATCAAAACGGTTCCCGTTGTATCCATGCAAAGCCCAAGCCAAAAGAAGACCAGATGCATTCTTTTCAGTCTTTTACTTCGATGCTCTGACCACACACCAATGGTATAGAACACTAACGCCAATGTGATCGTGAGAATCGCAGCTGTCAATTTTCCTGTCATTTGAAGACACTCCTTCCAGGGTTATTTCCGCGTTTCCTTCTTCATTACAAAAGATTTGTTGTCAATTGCCCGCATCGTAGCCAAAATTCCATCCAGATGATCATACTCATGCTGAATCAGTTCCGACATATCATCATCCATATGCTCTTCCCAATTTTCATCCATATTTCTGCTTTCACCCCACCAGCCATTTGTATTTTGCTACGCTGTAGAGCGGAAGGAACGGAAGAAGTATCGGCGTTTTCTTCACATACTGCCGATACTCCGGATCCTCCCCGTAGTTCCGGTTCTGGCGGAGCTCCAGCCTTCTTGCCCCGCCAAACATGATATACACGATACATACCCAGCCAGCCAATGCCGCGCACCACTCCGCCGCACTCGAAAGTACTGTCACTCCGGAAATGAATACACCGGTCCAGATCAGAACTTCTCCGAGATAATTAGGACAACGCACAAGCCGAAACAGTCCCACATCGCAAAAACGCTGCGGATGCTTCTTTTTATATTGATTTTTCGTATAATCTGCCGCTGACTCCAGAATGATTCCAAGTGCCATAACGGCGGTTCCTGCCACAGCTGCGGCATCTGTGGGGGCCGCATGCTGCAGACGGAAGAAAACGGGTGCCACCTCGCAGCAATACAGCAGCGCACAGCTGACCCATACCGTAATCTTTAAGATCTGTTTCAGATCGGAGCCATCTTTGATATCATCCTTCATCGTTTTCTGATAGGAAGCGCTTTTTCTCTCCCGGATCAGCAGATAACCGCCAAGCCGACAGCCATATATCATACACAGGATACATAACAGGATCGTAACCGGTGTCAGATTCCCATAAAACATCACAAGCATCGCCGCCCCAAGACCAGCAATGGAGAATCCATATCCCAGGGAGATGAACCATACAAACTTCTTAAATCCAATCGCACTGATCACCAACGCAACAAGCAGCATGATCAAAAACTGCATAAAATCCCTTCTTTCAAAAATTTATTTTTAGGCCGGCAGCCTGACTCATTGCTTCATACGTCATACAGAAAGCCTGCCACTGGCAGCCTTTCTGCATACGTTGGTATCAAAAATGCCAGACAAAGTAGCAGAGTTCTCAATCTGCAGCCTTATCCGGCATAACATCTTCTTTGGATGTGCTGCCCTCCGAATCAAAGTGATTATACAATATCCCTATTGATATTTCAACAAAATTCTGAACTGTGACGTAGATTTACTGGAGGATCTCTTCGAGATCCAGCTTGCCTTCCGCTTAAAGTATTTGTTTGAAAAAGACGGGGAAAAAGATAGAAATTTTTTACCTTGAAAACCGCGCTTTATTCTGCTAAAATCAGAAAGAGCAAAAAATCACACAGGATGGAGAGATTTTTATGAGTCTGACGATACCCATTGAGACCTCCGCACGCCACATCCATTTGTCGCAGGAGGACTTTAAGACACTGTTCGGCCCCGATGCCGAGCTTACTTATGTAAAGGAACTGAGCCAGCCGGGACAATATGCCTGCCAGGAGCGGCTCACTGTTGTCGGCCCGAAGGGGAGCTTTGAAAATGTGATTGTTCTCGGTCCCTGCCGTTCCAAAACCCAGGTAGAGGTCTCCGTAACTGACAACCGGAAGCTGGGAATCCCCAGTGTGATCCGGCAGTCCGGAGACATCGGCGGCACCCCGGGATGCACCCTGGTGGGTTCCAAAGGCCAGGTAGAACTGACAGAGGGCGTCATTGTAGCAAAGCGCCATATCCACATGACCCCGATCGACGCGATCCGTGCCCACGTAAAGGATAATGATATTGTATTCGTGATCACCACAAGCTTTGAGCGTTCCCTGATTTTTTCAGATGTGGTAGTCCGTGTCAGCCCTTCCTTTGCCCTTGCCATGCATGTGGATACGGATGAGGCAAATGCATTTGCCAATGAGGACAATCCTACCGGTGTGATCTTAAAGCTGTTCGACGGACACACCTACAGCCTGCAGTCCTGGGCGGAGGAGCTGCAGTCGGGCATCAACCGCTGACCTGTCCGATTCCCTGGGCAAAGGGCAGAAACAACAGATTTCTTGAGATATACTGACGAAGCATGGATCTGAAAATCCTGCGGATATTCTGTTTCGAAATGAATGATACCACTTTAAATAAGGAGGATGCTATTATGAGCAAGATTGAAGAAGTAAGAAAAGATATGGTCACTGCCATGAAGGCCGGTGAAAAGGAACGAAAAGCTACATTGTCTGCGCTTCTGACCGCATTGAAGAACAAGGCCATCGACAAGCGTGCCGACCTGACCGAGGAGGAAGAGGTGCAGGTCATCTTAAAGGAGATCAAACAGACAAAGGAAACACTGGATACCACTCCGGCGGACCGCACGGATATTATTGAGGAATGTACCAAGCGTCTCTCCGTATTGGAAGAATACGCGCCGAAGATGATGGATACCGAGGAGATCAAGTCTGTCATCCAGGAAGTGTTATCCGCTCTTGGAATCGATGCTCCGACCGCGAAGGACAAAGGCAGGATCATGAAGGAGCTGATGCCGAAGGTAAAAGGAAAGGCAGACGGA
>CAYQBE010000240.1:1130-5647 GCA_964415625.1 uncultured Clostridium sp. | reverse complement strand
GGATGCCGAAGAAGCTGAACTTTTTTGACAGTGCGATCCGGACGCTGCTGAAGGATTACGCAAGCCGCGGGAAGATTGACATTTTCATTATGTATGAGGATGTATCCGAAGCGCAGGGAAGCCTGAAGTACAATGCGGCGCTTGCCGGGGAGTATGTGAAGTACCTTCGGCAGATGGCAGAGGAATTCGGTCTGGACGATCATCTGAGCCTGGCAACATTGGCTCGGTGTCCGGAAGTGCTGACGATGGAAGAGCAGACCGTAGATGAGGAAGAGCTGTGGAAGGGACTGAAGACGGTTCTGGAAGGGGCGTTTGAGCAGTTTGTGGCAGCAAGGGCAACCGAAGGAGAGCATTTGAAAAAGGATATCTTCGCGAAGCTTTCCGGGATGGAGGTTCTGATCGCCAGGATTGAAGAGCATTCCCCGGAGATCGCGGCGCAGTATCGGGCAAAGCTGGAAGAAAAGGTCAGGGAGCTGCTGGGAGATGTGCAGATGGAAGAGAGCCGGATTGCGGCGGAAGTGATCCTGTTTGCGGACAAGATCTGCACGGACGAAGAAGTGGTTCGCTTAAAGAGCCATATTTCCCATATGCGCGATACTCTGGATGAGTCCGAGGGGATCGGACGGAAGCTGGACTTCATCGCACAGGAGATGAACCGTGAGGCCAACACGATCCTGTCCAAGGCCAATGACCAGGAGATCTCGAATTACGCCATCAGCCTGAAGACAGAAATCGAAAAAATAAGAGAGCAGATTCAAAACATTGAGTAACGATTCAGAACAGCAGTAGTATGAAAAAACAGATGTTGCAAGTTTACTTGCAAGGGCTGATTTTTCATACTGCTATTGGGCAGAACGCCCAAAAACCTCAGACAGGAGCTACGTAAGTAGCGGATAGTCTGCGCAGCAGACGGGTCTGAGGTCTGCTGTTCCGTAGTAGATCACGGTAGATTATCCAAGATGAGGTGAAGCGTATGATGGACTCCAAAGGGATTTTGATCGTTGTATCCGGTTTTTCCGGGGCGGGAAAAGGAACTCTGATGAAGGAACTTTTAAAAAATTACCCCGGACAGTATACCTTGTCGATTTCTGCGACTACAAGGCAGCCGCGCGATGGAGAAGAACACGGCAGAGAGTATTTTTTCATAAGTACAGAAGAATTTGAAAAAATGATTGCGCAGGAGCAGCTGATAGAGTATGCTAGATACGTAAATAATTACTATGGAACGCCCCGTGCCTATGTGGAGCAGAAGCTGGAGGAAGGAAAGGACGTCATCCTGGAGATTGAGATTCAGGGGGCTATGAAGGTGAAGAAGGCATTTCCGGAGACCGTGCTTTTGTTTGTCACACCCCCGACGGCGGGAGAGCTGAAGCGCCGGCTGATGGGCAGGGGGACGGAGACTGAGGAAGTCATTGATTCCAGGCTCAGGCGGGCTGTGGAGGAAGCGGACGGCATGGATCAGTATGATTATCTGATCATCAACGACGACCTGGAGCGGTGCACGGAGGAGCTGCACGGCATTATCCAGGGCGAGCACCGAAAGAGCTTCCGGAATACGGAATTTATGGAAAAGATCAA
Source organism: uncultured Clostridium sp. (assembly GCA_964415625.1). Lineage (GTDB taxonomy): Bacteria > Bacillota > Clostridia > Lachnospirales > Lachnospiraceae > Schaedlerella. The sequence goes on along the minus strand of CAYQBE010000240.1, from coordinate 4,069 downwards.
GCAGGATCTGCAGAGATTGAAAGGAGAATAAGAAGTATGTTGCATCCGTCTTATACTGATTTGATGAAAGTGGTGAATAAGGACGTGGAAGAGGGCGAGACAAAGATTGTCAACAGCCGGTATTCCATTGTACTTGCCACATCCAAAAGGGCCAGACAGATCATCGACGGCGAGCTGCCGATGGTCAATATCAAGAATGAGGCAAAGCCGCTTTCCCTGGCCATCCAGGAACTGAATGAAGGGAAATTAAAGATCATTGCGGAAAGCGCGGCTGCTGAGGAAGAGGAGCTGGCATCTGAGGAAGCGCTGACAGAGACAGAGGAAGTATTGGAAGAGGAAGCATTGTCGGAAGAGGTTCCGGCGGTGGAAGCAGCGACAGAGTGATACGAGAGACAGGCTATCCCTATCTGCTATAGGTGATAGCCGTCTTGCTTTAGGAACTGTCAGGAAAAGACAGATGGAGAACAGATTATGAAGATTTTATTTATCTCTCTGGGCTGTGACAAGAATCTGGTGGACACGGAAGTGATGCTGGGGCTTCTGGCCTCCCGGGGGCATGAGATGACGGATGACGAGGCAGAGGCGGATGTGATCATCATCAACACCTGCTGTTTTATCCACGATGCCAAGGAGGAGAGCATCCAGAATATTCTGGAGATGGCGGAATATAAAAAGACCGGACGTCTGAAAGCGCTCATCGTGACCGGATGTCTGGCCCAGCGTTACCGGCAGGAGATCCTGGATGAGATCCCGGAGGTGGATGCGGTGCTGGGGACGACCGCCTATGACCAGATCCTGGAATCGCTGGACGCGGCGCTTGCGGGACAGCCGGAGGTGCGGCTTGCGGATCTGCAGTCCCTTCCTGCTGTGGAGACGAAGCGGCTGGTGACGACAGGAGGGCATTACGCCTACTTAAAGATTGCGGAAGGCTGTGATAAGCACTGCACCTACTGTATCATTCCCAGGATCCGTGGGAGCTTCCGCAGCGTGCCGATGGAACGGCTGTTAAAGGAAGCGGAAGAACTGGCCGGGCAGGGGGTAAAAGAGCTGATCCTGGTGGCCCAGGAGACGACCCTGTACGGAAAGGACATTTACGGGGAAAAGAAGCTGCCCGAGCTCCTGCGCAGATTATGCAGGATCGCGGGACTTCGGTGGGTCCGCATCCTGTACTGCTACCCGGAGGAGATTACGGATGAACTGATCCGGGTCATGAAGGAGGAGCCGAAGATCTGCCATTATCTGGATCTGCCGATCCAGCATGCCAATGACCGGATCCTGAAAAGGATGGGCCGCAGAACGTCCAAACAGCAACTGATCGAGATCGTGGAGAAGCTGCGCAGGGAGATCCCGGATATCTGCCTTCGAACCACGCTGATCACTGGATTTCCCGGGGAGACACAAAAGGAACATGAAGAAGTGGTAGATTTCGTGGATCAGATGGAATTTGACCGGCTGGGGGTATTTACCTATTCGCCGGAGGAGGACACTCCTGCGGCAGAGATGCCGGATCAGATCAAGGAAGAAGTGAAGCAGGAGCGGCAGGCCGAGATCATGGAGCTTCAGCAGGAGATCGCCTTTGAAAATGCAGAGGCCATGGTGGGCCGGGAGGTGCTGGTCCTGATCGAGGGCCGTGTAGCGGACGAAAATGCATACGTAGGGCGGACGTACCGGGATGCCCCCGGTGTGGACGGGATGATCTTTGTGGAGACAGGAGAACTGCTGCTGTCCGGCGATTTTGCGAAGGTCAGAGTAACCGGTGCATTGGAATATGATTTGATAGGAGGACTTGTAGAATGAATTTGCCAAATAAACTGACGGTATTGCGGATCATCATGGTACCATTTTTTGTATTTTTTATGCTGACAGATGTGGGTGGAACAGCCAATAAATGGATTGCCCTTGTGCTGTTCTGTGTGGCCAGCCTGACGGACCTTCTGGACGGCAAGATCGCCCGGAAATATAACCTGGTGACCAATTTCGGAAAATTTATGGATCCTCTGGCGGACAAGCTGCTGGTCTGCTCCGCCATGATCTGTATGATCGATTCCGGCAAGCTTACCGCCTGGTTTGTGATCATTATCATCGCCCGGGAATTTATCATCAGCGGCTTTCGTCTGGTGGCTTCCGACAACGGGATCGTGATCGCCGCAAGCTACTGGGGGAAGTTCAAGACTGTTTCCCAGATGGCGATGGTGATCCTGCTGATCGCGGATTTCGGCGGTGTATTTGACCTGATCTGCGAGGCGCTGATCTGGATCTCTCTGGCGCTCACCATCATTTCTCTGGTGGATTATGTGGCGAAGAATAAGCAGGTCCTGACCCAGGGAGGGATGTAGGATGCAGGAGAACAGACGGCCGGATTTCCCGGAGGAACACGTGGTCCGGCTTTTAAAGGAACGAAATCTTACGATCACAGCGGCGGAATCCTGTACCGGCGGCCTGATCGCAGGGACGCTGGTCAATGTGGCCGGTGCGTCGGATGTGTTCGGAGAGGCCTATGTGACCTATTCGAATGACGCCAAGCAGCGTCTGGTGGGAGTGCGTGCGGAAACGCTGGAGCAGTTCGGCGCGGTCAGTGAAGAGACGGCATATGAGATGGCGGCAGGCGCGGCCCGGGCGGCAGGCGCGGATGTGGGCTTAAGCTCTACAGGGATCGCAGGGCCGGGAGGCGGCACGCCGGAAAAACCGGTGGGGCTGGTGTATATCGGCTGCTGTGTCCGGGGAGAGGTACAGGTCCGGCGGCTGAACCTTCACGGGGACCGGGAGCAGAACCGGATGGATACGGTGAAGGCAGCGCTGGGGCTGGCGGCGGAGATGCTGGCTGCACAGACAGATGTGTTATGATTTCAGGCCGGTCAGGCCGGGAATTGAACCTACACAGTTACATGTCACATCCTGGCCAATCACTGTGCTGATTGGTCAGGAGGATGCACATAAAA
>CAYQBE010000240.1:0-1120 GCA_964415625.1 uncultured Clostridium sp. | reverse complement strand
CAGGCCGTCCATTGCCGTAGGCAATGTTAAATACCAATGTATGCAGAAAGGCTGCCAGTGGCAGCCTTTCTGTATGACGGCCTGAGTTACTGGGCACGCCTGGTCAAGGTGCGACCAGTAACCCTACACAAAAAGTGATAGAAATCTTGTACAAAGTGACGATTGACGTAAAGGATATTTTGTGCGAAAATAACAGTAGTGTGATGTTAATTTAACATACCTTATCTCCATATGCGGAAAAGCTGCGAGCCGTGTTTTTCCGTATGGAACGACGGAGACGCTATAAGGTATCCGGCATTATACGCGAGAAAAAATCATACATATTTGAAAGGAGTATTAACATGATTTATTCACATGAAGTAGAAATGATGTGTCCGGTAGCTCAGGGCGCAAATCACGGACCAGCTCCGATCCCGGAAGAAGCAAAATGGGTACAGGCAAAAGAAGTAAAAGATATTTCCGGCTTTACACATGGCGTTGGCTGGTGTGCTCCGCAGCAGGGCGCATGTAAGCTGACGCTCAACGTGAAGGATGGTATCATCCAGGAGGCGCTTGTTGAGACGCTCGGATGTTCAGGCATGACCCATTCTGCGGCGATGGCATCGGAGATCCTTCCGGGAAAGACGATTCTGGAAGCATTGAATACGGATCTGGTATGTGATGCTATCAATACGGCTATGAGAGAATTATTCCTTCAGATTGTTTACGGAAGAACCCAGAGCGCATTTTCTGAGGACGGACTTGCGATCGGCGCAGGCCTGGAAGACCTTGGAAAGGGACTTCGCTCTCAGGTTGGCACCATGTATGGAACACTGGCAAAAGGGCCTCGTTATCTGGAGATGGCAGAAGGCTATGTAACAGGAATCGCGCTGGACGACAATGGTGAGATCATCGGATATAAGTTCGCGAATCTTGGAAAGTTTACAGATTTCATCAAAGCTGGCGATGAGCCGAATGTAGCATGGGAGAAGGCACAGGGACAGTATGGCCGTGTTGATGATGCTGCTAAGATCATTGACCCGCGTAAAGAATAGTCTGACGATTACCAGGGTTTTCTAAAATAATTCAGGAGGATAATGAGATGGCTTTATTTGAATCATATGAGAGAAGAATTGATAAA
>CAYQBE010000239.1:0-5821 GCA_964415625.1 uncultured Clostridium sp. | reverse complement strand
GAATGGATGCGCAGGTTGGATGATCTCTAGATCATCCAACCGTACAGGTGGAAAAATCTTTAAAAAGAGGACACCTGTCATTTTTTTGCACGTCAATCTATGCTATGATATAAAAAAGCAAAATCAAAGGAGGAAAACAAAATGCCAACACCACATATCCAGGCCCAAAAGGGGGAAATTGCAAAATCCGTGATCATGCCCGGAGATCCGCTGAGGGCAAAATTTATAGCGGAGAATTTTCTGGAAAATCCGAAGCTGATCAATGAGGTCAGAAATATACTGGGCTACACAGGAACCTATCAGGGAAGTCCGGTCACTGTCATGGCAAGCGGTATGGGCATGCCGTCCATCGGGATTTATTCCTATGAACTGTTCACACAATACGATGTGGAGAGCATTATCCGTGTCGGATCTGCAGGCGCTTACAGCGCAGATCTGAACGTGTATGACATTGCACTGGCGGAAAGTGTATGGAGCGAGTCCAGCTTCGCCAGGACACAGAACGGATTTACCGGGGATGTGATCCTGCCGGATCCGGAGCTGAACCAGAAGATCAAAGACGCGGCACAAAGCCTGCAGATTCCGATCATGCCGACAAAGATCCACTCCAGCGATGTATTTTACTGCGAAAGCAATATGCCGGACTATAAGGAAATCCACGACAAGCACGGCTGCACCTGCGTAGAGATGGAGAGCTTCGCACTCTTCCACAATGCATCCGTCCTTCATAAAAAGGCTGCCTGCCTGCTGACCATCTCCGATTCTTTCGTTACAAACGAAAAAATCTCCTCGGAGGAACGCCAGAAATCCTTTACCGGGATGATGCGCATTGCGCTGGAGGCCTGCCGCTGACCGGCAGAGCATGACCTTCTGACGTTTGTATCAACAAAGAAAGCATTTGCAGCAAAAAAAGGAGGGAACCATATTGAAATATAACCGTATCTTTGTAATCGTTTTAGATTCCCTGGGAATCGGAGCCATGCCAAATGCGCACCTCTACGGTGACGAGGGCTGCGATACACTGGGGCATATTGATCCGCATATGCTGGGATTTCAGATCCCGAACCTGGCGAAAATGGGGCTGACCAGGCTGCATCCCCTGACAAATGTAAAGACTCCCGATCAGCCAATTGGCCACTGGGCCAGATTGTTTGAGGCCAGCGTGGGAAAAGACACCATGACCGGTCACTGGGAGATGATGGGACTGTATATCACAAAGCCATTTCAGACATTTACAGAAACCGGCTTCCCGGATGACCTGATCCAGGAGCTGGAAAAACGGACCGGCCATAAGATCATTGGCAACAAGTCTGCCAGCGGCACAGAGATCCTGGAAGAGCTTGCGGAGCAGGAGATCGCCACCGGAAATATGATCGTCTATACGTCTGCGGATTCCGTACTGCAGATCTGCGGAAACGAAGAAACCTTCGGCCTGGATGAGCTGTACCGGTGCTGCGAGATCGCCCGGGAGCTGACCATGCGGGACGAATGGAAGGTGGGCCGGGTGATCGCGCGTCCTTATGTGGGAAAGAAAAAGGGAGAATTCAAGCGGACCGCCAACCGTCACGACTACGCGTTGAAGCCCTATGGCCGCACGATCCTCGACGTGATGAAGGAAAACGGCCTGGACGTGATCGGCGTGGGAAAGATCCGGGACATTTTCGACGGAGAAGGCATTACAGAAACACACAAGTCCAAGAGCAGCGTTCACGGGATGGAGCAGACCATCGAGCTGCAGGATCAGGATTTCCATGGGCTGTGCTTCACGAACCTGGTGGATTTTGACGCCCTCTGGGGACACCGGAGAGATCCGGTGGGCTACGGCAGAGAACTGGAAAAGTTCGACGTAAACCTGGGGAAATTTTTAAGCCGCATGAAGGATACGGACTTGTTGATGATCACCGCGGATCACGGAACCGACCCCACCTTCAAGGGTACAGACCATACCAAAGAGATCGTTCCGCTGCTGATGTATTCGCCGTCCATGAAGGAAAGCGGAGGACTTGAGGATCAGAAGAGCTTCGCCGTGACAGGGGCGACCATTGCGGAGAACTTCGGGCTGCAGATGCCCGAGGGGACGATCGGGGAATCGTTGCTGGGGAAAATAGCGGATCATTAAACCATACGAGAGAAAAATATTCCAGCTGTGCGGTTGGATGCTCTAAATCGCAACCGCACAGCTGGAAAATATTTTATTCAAACCTGCGAAACGCCCTCCGCAGCAAAAAGGAATTCAGCAAAGCAACCCCCGAAAATCCAATGACCAGCCACGTAAACCCGACGATCCGGAAATCGATAAATATGGTAAACGCGCCCGCCAGCGCCAGGACAACCAGGAGCAGGAGGGTATAGGGAAGCTGCGCGATACTGATGATAAACGCATTTTTCAGCGAGTTTTTGATGGTATTTTCAAACCGGGCAATATACGGAAAAATGTATATCGCGGGAAATAATAACAGAATACACACGGCAATCAACAGAAAGGAAAAAATCTGCTGAAAGGAGCCTCCCATCATTCCAATGGCACGGTAGTCCATCCAGAGGACGATGCCTGCGAGCAGCAGGATCATCCAGGAAATGGTACTGTGCCTGAAATTATTTTTAAAAGCCCGGAAAAAGGACGAGAAAATATAGCTTTCCTCATTCTTCGCCATTTTCAGGGTCACGGAATACAGGGCAGTTGCCGATGCCCCGATGGTGACAATGGGGATTGAGCAGACCAGAAAGAGGAAATTCAGGATAAACAGGTCGGTTAACCTGGATAAAAACTGCATGATCGGGCTGTCGTAATTAAAAAATTTCATTGGTAGGCCTCCTCCTCAAAAAAAAACTACTTAAGATTATAGCACGGTATTTCACTTTTTCCAATGCGATGTTCCAAAAAAGTTATTTGGAACATCGCCTGTCCTATAAACCGTCAGAAATGAGTTGCTTTTTATTTTCTCCTGCCGGAGCAGTAGACAGCGACTGCCTGGCTGACGAACTCAGCAGTCCCTTCTCCGCCTGCCTTGTCGATATTATGCTTCATTCGTTCATCACCCGCATACATCTGCCCCAGCCCGCTCAGAATCTCATCGGTGCAGTGATAATAGTTCTCTGTGATCCATGCCTGCAGCTCTTCTATTTTTTCCTGTACCTCTCTGTCGGCAGGCGCATGCTCCCGAAGAGAACCCAGTTCGGCAAACAAAGCCATCATCCTGTCCGCAGCTGTTTTCATTTCCTCTTCTGTCCTTCCTTTTCTCTTTTGCTCATACTCCGCGTATGCCTCAGTCGTGCCCCATCTCTCCCGGGCCTCCTCTGCATACCGGTCAAACTCTGTCTTTTGAAATGCGTCAAAATTCATGATATCTGTTCCTCCTATTTGGACTTCACGGGCAAATGAGATCAGTTCATCGATGTGCTTTCGCCGCAGCTCCAGCAATTTGATCTGCTGTGCAAGCGCCTCCCCCGGGTCAAAATCCGGATTGTCGAGAATGACCTTGATCTCCTTTAACGGAAATTGCAGTTCACGGAAAAATAAGATATTCTGCAGACGTTTCAGTGCGGCGTCATCATAAAGCCGGTAGCCTGCCTCCGTTACCCTTGTGGGCTTTAACAGGCCGATCGCGTCATAATGGTGGAGCGCGCGGACACTGATCCCTGTAAGCTTGCTGATTTCATTTACCGTTCGCATCGTGTTTCCTCCCGTTTTTTTGTCTGTATTCTGTGATGTCCCCCAAGGGCATCCCATCATGGCCATTCGGCCGTTTTACAATCTGTTCAGTATTTTCAAAAATGCGGCCGCAATCCTGTTCTGAACAATTTTGAGTATATACTATGACATAACGTCAGAGTCAATCTTTTTTTACAAATATTTCTTTTACTGATATACCTCTTATAGTATAATTGTAATCAGGTGGATTTAAGATCATCTTAGAAATTCCAAAATCCCAAAAAAGAAAGGACGAGAAACTATGGATCAAAATGCAAAAAATAATGTAATCGAAAAGGTCAAGGAACTGATGGAGGCTCCCTCCTGCTGCGCCGATGCAAAGGAAGCAGCGCAGAGCTGGCTGGATGCCATCGGAACGGACAAAGAAGCGGATCAGGCGAAGAATCTGATCGCGGAGCTGGAAATGGACATCATGCCGGTAGACGGGCTGATCGCATTTGCGGAATCCGAAGCCGGCGCGAAGGTATTCGGCGAAGAGCACGCAAAACAGGTCGCTGCCCATGGACGGGAGATCAAAGCTGCCGGAGCAAAGTACTGTGACTGTGCGGCATGCGCGGCCGTAGAAGCCATTCTGGAACAGAAGGATGCTATTTTATAAGGGATTGCAAAAGCAATCCCTTCCAAGGATCCCCGCCTTTTTCAGATACCCGATCCCGTCACAGCATCCCCGGAAATAGACCGACTCCATTTCCATATCTGTAAGCTTGCTTTTCAGCTCCAGTACTTTGATCAGCGCCGTACATTCCCGTTCATTCAAGTCTGACGCCTTCTCAACGTCAAATATCCCCAGAACCCTGGGATATGTTTCATACAGCGTTTCGATCTCGCCCCGGACAGAGCGGTAGATTTCATTTTCTGCGGGCAGCTTTGCAGTAACCGTGCTCAGATACTCCGCAAAAATATCTCCGTAGAGATCCACAAATGTCTCAAATGCGAATCCGTCCTTCACCTTCCTCACCTCCGCTTTTTCGCAGAATACTCCTGGAAAATTATACTGCCCGGAAATCTACAATTTATACCTTATGAAACGGCCGAATGGCCATAACTGCTGTCTATTTTATCTGCCAAAGAGGTCAGCAAAAATCCGAAGGACTTTGCCAATAAATTAGAAGCCCTGTTTTCATCTCTTGCCGAATAAATGAACTCTTTTGCGCCGAATTCTTCTTTACAATATTGAATCAGGCATCGAAGGATCTGTTTACCAAACCCCTTTCCCACATAATCCGGCCCCAGACAGATTCCGGCTTCCTGATATACGTAAGGCCCGGCCTGTTCTACGCCGGCGAACCCGATCGCCTTACCGCTTGATTTTTCATAAACGAGATAGGTGTCATGTTCTTTCTGAAACGCGATCATTTTCAAGTACTCCTTTTTATTCCCGCGAAGCAACGAGCCTGGTAGCCATGCTTGCATGGATAGTTGGCTTTGCCCAGTAATGCGTGACATCAAAGCTCTCTGACTTTGCCGAGAGCGGAAGCCGTGAGGGATGCCGCGGATGATGATGCCTGGTAGTAGATTTTATGACTCCATTTTCTTCCTTTCCGAAAGCAATAAATCGGCAGGAATACTTGCTGGCGATCCTGTAAATATCATATAGGCAATCCATCAGATAATCACGTTCCGTGATGGGCTCTCCCCAGGCCGCCCACAGGGTCAAATTTGTTTTCCGCAAATATCGCTCGATATAACGCAGATTTTCATGATGCAGATCATCATCCCGGGCTACGGGCAGGCATTTTGGATCAGTAGAGCGATGCGGATAAACATTGAACATCATCCAACTGTCGAAACCATTTCGCTTTGCAATCTGCTCAACCATATGTAATGTTTTATCTGCGTATTCATGATTCGCGGTACTCGGATTCACTCCGAAGCAGATAAGCGGATGATTCCCGGAGACGCCTAATACAAAACGTTTGCGAAGATCATCGCCAATATAAATGTCCGGTGCGGTTTCCCATTGATACTTCAATAGATTGGCCTCCTTTATATCTGTTTTATGAGTAAGATATTTTGCTTCCCGATCTGATCGAGGTCTGCCTCTGCGGCTTTTCTGATCTGAATGTCCTTCTTCACGGCTGAATCCTCCAAATATCCCAATATAGATAC
>CAYQBE010000238.1:0-5864 GCA_964415625.1 uncultured Clostridium sp. | reverse complement strand
AGGGACATTATATCATATCAATTAAAGGTTGTCTAATTAAAATGGATTATACTAGATTTGGTGGAAACTAAGGTGATTGCTGATCGTGCCTATAAATGGTTTTTAAAAGGTGATTTTTCTGTAAAAGGTGAAGGGGAAGACGAAATAATAGATATTGATGATATGGACTTTGAATAATACGTGGATAGTGTCAGCTACGGGAATGCATGGTGGAGACAGTCCGGCAGGATGAGGAGGTGTCTTTAAAGTATATGAAGGTTTATGAAAGAGAGCATTTGCTCGAAAGCCGTGGAGAGACAAAAGGGGAAGTGAAAATAATCCGAAATATGTCGAAGTCTATGAAACCGGATGAGATTGCGGGAGCTTCAGGACTTGATCAGGAATACATTCAAAAAATTCTTGCCTATATTCAAAAATATCCGAAGGAAAGTGATTCGGAGATTATGCTCAGAATACGCGCTAACGAAATTACTCCAAATTAAAACATGGAAAGAAAGGCCTTACGCCAAAAAGGTCAAAATAAAACATGCGAAAATGACCTCCCCGCAGATTAAATTCAGATTTTTTCACGGAGAGGTTAATTTTACCACAGCAAAAAAAGCAGAATTTAGAAAGTCAAAAGTCCGGCATTTCTGTATAATGATATCAAAACGAAGGAACTGAAAGGATGGAAAATCATATGAGAGTTTTAGGTTTATCATTTGGCAAGAAAAATGCAAACAGCGACATTTTGACAAAGGAAGCATTGTTCGGGGCGAAGGAAGCGTATCCGGATGCGGAGATCAAGTTTATCAATACCCAGAGGCTGACCATTGACCGATGCATCGGCTGCGGCGCCTGCTCTATGGCACTGGAAAGGGGAAAGGACAATAACTGTGTGATCAAGGATGACTTCCAGATGGTTGAGGAAGAGATCCGGAAGGCGGACGCGATCATTATAGCGGCTCCGGTATACGTACTGCAGCCGGTAGGCCAGTTCAAGAACCTGGTGGACCGTTTCTCCTGCCGTCATGACGTGTCTGCCATCAACTGGGTGCTGGACAAGAGAAGAAGCGGCGAGATGCCCGGCGATCCGGACGCATTTCCGCAGGAGCGTTTCAAACGCCGTACTGTATCCTACATATCCGTAGGCGGAGCCAGCACAGAAAACTGGACCTCCATGGGAACCGCGACACTGCACCTCTTCGGATTCCCGGTGATGATGCAGGTGATAGCAAATTACAATGCAAACAGCATGGGAACGATCGGCAATCCCTATCTGGACGAAGAACTGATCGGACATATGCATGAGATTGGAAAGCGGACTGCGGCGGCATTGGAAATGGATCCGAAGGATGTGGAATTTTATGGGCCGAAAGGAAACGGCACCTGTCCGGTGTGCCACCAGAACCTGCTGACAGTCAATGGAACGACGACCGTAGAATGTCCGATCTGCGGCATCGAAGGTAAGATCTCCATTGACGGCGACAAGCTCCATGTAGAATTTTCCGAGGCGCAGCAGGCGCGGGCAAGAGGAACATTCGCGGGGCTCCGGGAGCATACCACAGAGATCCAGGGCTTCGGCGCGATCTGCGGGCCGAAGATCATGGCAAATAAAGAGCTGCTGGACAGGCAGATGGACCGGATCAAGAATTTTGACAAATATATCAACGAATAATTGACAATGAAAAGAGTGTAAAAATCGATATCTTATTTTTACACTCTTTTTATGGTTCCACCGGATAGAACAACTTTTAAATCTGTTTTGGATAAGGAATGCGGTGAAGCCGGCTTTTCGGAACAGCGTCAATTTTACCGATTTACAGACAAAGGAGGAGAACTATGATTATTGAGACCAAATACGGAAAACTGGAAGGCGTTGACAAGGGCAGCTACATCGAATACCGGGGCGTACCCTACGCAAAGCCACCGGTGGGAGAGCTGCGCTGGCGGGCACCCCAGGAGCCGGATGCCTGGGAAGGCATTTATCAGGCCGTGGATTTTAAAAATCGCTGTGTCCAGGAGGATCATCTGGCTCCGCCTTATGATCGGGATTTTTACAGCAACCCGGATTTTGCCCGGCCTGACGATGAGGACTGCCTGTATCTGCAGATCTGGGTACCAAAATCCGGACTGAAGCATGCGGAAGGAACCATATCAGGAACTCATAAAAATGAAGCGGGCTCCCCGGAAACGGCAGAGCGTCCCCAGCAGAAAAAGCTCCCGGTCGCATTCTGGATCCACGGCGGCGCATTTCTGGGCGGCTTTTCCAGTGAGCTGGAATTTGATGGAAAGGCGTACTGCGACCGGGGCGTGATCCTGGTCAGCGTGGAATACCGCTGCAACATCTTCGGATTCTTTGCGCATCCCTGGCTGAGCGCTGAAAATGAACGCGGCATCTCCGGAAATTACGGTATCCTGGATCAGATCGCCGCGCTGAAATGGGTCTACGAAAATATCGGGGCATTTGGCGGCGACCGAGACAACATTACGATCTTTGGGCAGAGCGCGGGAGCCATGAGCGTACAGACCCTTGTCTCCACGGAGCTGACCGGCAGCATGATCGCAAAAGCCATCCTGCAGAGCGGCGGTTCCTACGGCGGCGGACTGCACCGGGACATTCCGCTGAAAGAACAGGAGCAGTACGGAAAGCTCTTTGCCGAAATCCTGCACGCTGACAGCTTGGAAGAGCTGCGCGCAAAGACAACAGAGGAAATCCGGTCGGCAACGGGAAAGCTGATGGAAAAGGCAATGCCCATCGCAAAGGGCCTGTTCCTCACGCCCACCCTGGACGGATATGTGCTGGACGGCGGCTATTACGAGCTGATGGATGCGGGGAAGATCAAGGACATTCCTTATCTGTTGGGAACCACCATGGATGATATCCTGGTGACACCGGAAATGAGAGAGAAAGGGGAATTTTCCGAGCTGTACCAGGGCTGCATCGCTTTCAGCCAGAAGCTGGAGGAGCTGGGAAGAAATCCGGCTTATGTGTATTACTTTACCAGAAACCTTCCGGGAGACGATTTCGGAGCATGGCATTCCAGCGAGCTGTGGTACATGTTCGGCACACTGGATCGCTGCTGGCGCCCATGGGAGAACCGGGATCGGGAGCTGAGCGCCCGGATGCTGGATTACTGGACGGATTTCATGAAGACCGGTGATCCAAACGACGCAGGGGAGCAGGTCTGGAAACCGTGTACCAGGGAGAATCCGGAAGTATTCGAACTGTGCTGACATGGAAGGGGTAAAAAATCGTCTGGAAATATCCTGCACGGCACAAGTTATTTTAAACAGTTTCCTATCATAGAACTCAAAAAACAGCAGGAACCGAAGATCATTTTTCGCGTCCCTGCTGTCTTTTTTTGATATCATCGTATGCGGAAAGGCTGCCGGCGGCAGGCTTTCTGTACTCCTTGCCATTGCCGTCCATGAGATTATTTCCTCGTAGACGGTACATAATACTGTCCGCTCATTGCCGCAAGTCCCGCACAGATCATTTCCGCGTTCTCTGCCCAATATTTCTTGAATGCGCGGATGACTGCATTTCCGATATTTGCATTTGCCTCAAACATATCATTCATCTGTTCTGCTGTCATATTCATATACATAATCATTCTCTCCTTTTTGGTTGTTATTGTTTCTTTCCTTGCTACGTGTATTATCATATCACCGTGGGGAGGAGATTTTTAGATGATTTTTTGACAAATGATTAGGTCAAAATTGACATTGGTGGTTATGCATTTCCGGGGCTGTTTTCAGATCCGGCAAGGTATTTAAAAGCCAGCTGTCCAATGATAAACGAAAGGTTTTGGCTATGTGAAGGCATACTTCCAATGATGGAAGCTGCTCGCCACGCTCAATTTTAGTATTGTAGGAATAGGAAATGCCTGCTTTTTGCGTTTTCCTGATTCTGCTAAAAAATTTCTGATTCTGCAATAAGTATTTATTTTATTTAGAAAATGCCGAAATATAGAATATAAACTGTAAGGTTATCAGTGTAGGAGGAGCCGATGAATGACAGAGTATACCTTGTGAAACGGCCGAATGGCCATAATGGGATGCCCTTGGGTATATGTCTGCGGATGATTTCAAAAGGATGGTCGCGCATTTGTCGGCAGATACAGGAATATCATGCGGCTGGTCAGATGGATCTGCATGGCAATAATGCATTAACGAGTGTAATGAATTGGGATTCAAACAAATTTATATCATATATTTTCCCTATCATGTAAGCATTTTCTTGGAAATTAAATTTGGGGGAAAGACAATGTGGTAGTTTTAAGAAAAAAGGAGTGACGAGTCATGACAATATCAGAAAGAATCGCTGGATTGCCGGCAGCAGTGAACATTGCGGAACCATTTCAGGCGCAGTTGACTCAGGCAAAGCCGGAAAAAGGCCGGACGCCCGGGGTGACAGGCCATGCAGGGCAACCGGCACCATCGACAGAAACGTATTCTTCTCTGACAAAATCTCTATATGCCGCAGACAGCTCCGATTATACAAAAGCGGATGCGGTCAATAAGCAATGGCGGAAGATGAACACAGTGAACCTGTTCGATGTCTTAAATGGTACGGCGGATACTTCGAACAGGACCTTAAGTGCCGGGGATGTGGAAAAAATGCTCCAGCAGGGCGGTCTGCTGGACGAAGTGAGCGATACGGATTTCAGCATGCTCAAATTCGAGCTTTCCGGACTTGGGTTCGAATCCGGAGCATCTTACCGATCCGTTGCTTCCGGCGAATTTCGTAAAAATGTAGAGTACCTTGCTTCGCGTTACGCGGCCATGGAGGATAAGATCAAAACAACCTGTACGGGAACAGAGCAAAAAGAGCGGCTGGATCGATTGAATGAAATGTATGAGACGACCCTGGAAAGAGCGGCGAAAAGCTATTCTGAGATCGTAGGAGGCATTCTGGAAGACTACGGTGTTTCTGGAGAGAAGGAAAAGATCTATCAATCTTTCAAGAGCGGTGTGGATCAGAAGGCTGCGGAGTACAGGACATTTCTGGAGCAGAACAAAGGCTTTACAGGATTGGAGGGAACAGAGGACGAATGGCTTTTGAAGGATGATGAATATATTGCGGCCAGGCTGCGTGCCCAGGGGAATATTTCCGGGGCAAATGCTTTAAAAAGTGGAGAGTATTCTCTCCAGGAATTGGATGCGCTGGGGCAATATGCTTCCAGCCTTTCCGAAATGGCGGCAAAGGCCAATCCCTATGAGACGAATGAGGAAAGAATCGGCCTGGATTTTGCCATGCTTGCAATGAAAACGGATGTATTAGGGAAAGAAGGAAACAGAAGCTCTGCGTTTCAGGCAACCTTGCAGAAAGCGCTGGGCGGATATCTGAATGCCTTTTTAGAACAGTTCAGCCATAAGCTGGAAAATAACCGGAAGAATGCAAGGACGGCATATGATATTCAGGGAAATGCCGGGCTGGATGCGGATGCTGTGTGGAGAGTATATGATAAAACAGTGGAGCAGTACCGCCTTTCCGGTAATGCGATGGAAGCATTGATCAAAGGGGCGGAATCTGGAAGGGAACAGTATGCAGAAAAAATGGAATCAAGTCATATGAAGGAAATCTACAGATATAAGAACAGCGGATCTTATTGGAATGACTTTTTCGGAAATTCATCAGACCGGAAAACAGGTTCTTATCATCAAAGCGGAAGCATCTATGAGCAGTATATGATGGGGTGGTTGGATTTCAAAAATAGTTTAGGGAAGGAGGATAGTGTGAGGATGAATTTATCATTGAAACCGATTGGCTCTTATTCGATAAACCAAAGTGGAAATTGGGTAAGTACAAATATATAAAGGAGGATTTTTGTAATCCCGGAAAAAGTTTCCGGTTTCAAACATACGATACGGGCTTGCCG
>CAYQBE010000237.1:0-5894 GCA_964415625.1 uncultured Clostridium sp. | reverse complement strand
CGCCGCGTCAACCGGCTCGCTTTCCAACGCCAGGATTGCAAATACACACTCATGTACCCGATAAAGCGGTTCCTTCGCCGCGAACCGCTCCAAAGCTTCCAGCCCCAGCGAAAATTCTTTTAACGCCAGGCTCCGCTTACGGGACAGGGAACGCTGCTTTAACCGTGCCAAATGCTTTGGCGTCAGATATTCCGGACCGTATATGATCCGCAGATACTCTCTCCCCCGGCACTTTACAGCCGGCTGTATCAGCCGGGAGCCCATGCATGCGGTAAATGTTTCCGGTTTGACCACCATCCCTTCCCCGCCGTTTTCTGTCAGCGTCTCCCACCACCTGGCCGCCTTCTCCAGTTCTTCCCTGTGGGATAAATCTACTTCCAGATATTCCGTTTCTATAAAAATCGGATCACGTCCCGTGCAGTATCGCTTTAATGTTTCCATATGCCAGACATGCTTCTCCCCGGAAAACACCCGTCCCTCACAGGCCAGGAGATGAAAAGGCGCAATACGCAGATCTCCCGCGGAATCCACATTCCAGCAATACCTCCGGTAAGCTTTTACATACGCTTCCGCCGCAGTCCGCTTTTCCACAAAATGCTGCCGCAGACTGCGGAGTTCTCTTTCCGAAGATTTTTCAAAATGCTCTGCGGTTGTCCTGTCATCAGACACTTCCTCGCTTGTTCCGCGGCAGGATGCACCCTCGTCCGTATTTTGGATGCCCAGGCTCCCGGCTGCAAGCTCCAGAACCTGAACGGCTGCCGAAAGCGACTCCCTGCCTGCTCTCCCGACCGGGCCATACTGGCTTTTCAGCAAAGCCTTTGCCTTCCCGGACCAGGGCATGATCTCGGTATCCAGACAGACCCATTCCGTTTGAAAATCCTCCCAAAAACCATTCTCAGTCAGCGTCTGATCCAGCCTTTCCAAAATCTCCGCTTCCATACCCGTTTCCTCAAAAAAGCGTCTTCCCGTCCTGGTGTAAATAATGCCTCTGCTTCCATCCACCACATCAAAACGTCTTTTGGCCGTGTCGGCAGTACGGCACAATACGATCACCGCCCTGGACCCCATATGCTTCCTCTCGCATACCACACGCCCCACTCCGTTTTTCTGATAATACTGAAATGCCTCCCATGGATATTCCATATAATCCTCCCTGGAACTTGCCCTGCAGGGCGACATCGTCGGCGGCAGGTAGATCAGCCAATGGGGATCTGCCGCGAACCGGCTCATCACTTCCAGTGCCGGCGCCGTATTCTCCTCCGAAATGGTGATTCCCGGCAGCAGTCTTGTAGACAAATGCAGTTTTCCCTGTACATCCCGGATATCCAGAATCCCCGCATCTTCTTTTTCACTGCCGCCGGACGGACGGCTCCCCTCACAATACTGCCTGTGAGCCGCAGCGCTTACCACTTCCATCTCCGGATAACGGAGACAGGAGAGTTTTCCGCCAAACACGCATCCGGTATCCACACAATACGTGCGGTTCACGGCCTGCACCTCTTCCCTGGGCGTATGCCCGTAAACGATCGTGGCCGCTCCCCGATAATCCGCGGCCCAGTTTCGCCGGATCGGAAAGCCCGAATCGTCTGTCTCCCCTGTGGTGTCTCCATAGAGGCAAAAGGCCCGGATCCTGCCGGATACCCGGCCGATGTACTCCTCCCTGATTCCCGCATGTGAGACCGCAAGCCTTCCCCCGTCAAATAGATAATGGCTGACGAGATTTTCCAAAAATGCCCGGACTTCCTCAAGAAATCCTTCCTCTTCACGTTCCAGCTCCCGGATCGTGTTTTCCAGTCCGTGAGAGATCTGTACCTTGCCGTGTTCCAGATACCGTCTCAGCTTATCGTCATGATTGCCCGGAACACAGAATGCCGTACCCGCGCGGACCATCCGCATCACCAGCCGGAGCACGTCCGCATTCTTCGGTCCCCGGTCGCAGAGATCCCCCACAAATACCGCCCTTCTCCCGCAGGCATGCCGGTAAATCCCGTCTTCCCCCGGTTCATAGCCAAGCTTGCCAAGAAGCTCTGTCAGCTCATCAAAACATCCGTGTACATCCCCAATGATATCAAAGGGTCCATGCTCTTCTTTTTTATCACTCCAAAGCTTTGTATAGACGATCTCGGCATTCTCAATCTCTTCTTCACTATCCAGCACATAGACAAAACGGAAACCCTCCTTTTTGAACTTCCGCATACCGGATCTGAGAGCCGTAAGCTGGGATTTCAGCACCGCTTCCGGAAGCCTGCGGTCCTTCCGCGCCAGATTCCGTTCCCGAATCACACTCTCCGGCAGGTGAAAGACGATCGCCGCCGCATGCACATTCTGCGTCTTTGCCAACTCTAACATTTTTTTGCGGTCATTTCTCTGAAGATTGGTGGCGTCAATGACCGTTGTCCTCCTGTGAGCCAGCCGTTTCTCCGCCGCATGATACAAGAGCTCAAAGGCATCCTTCGTTACACTCTGCTCACTTTCATCGTCGCATACCATACCCCGAAATACATCGGAGGACAGAACCTGCGTAGGCAGAAAATGCTTCCCTGCAAACGTCGTTTTTCCGGCTGAACTTGGACCCACCAGCAGGATTAATGAAAATTCAGGCAGTTCGATCCGCATTTTGTAAACACCCCCATCTGAGTTGGAAATCCATAGCGCTCATCCATTTCTCCGATTCCCTTCACCTTTGCTTCATAGCCATACTGCCCGCAGATTTTTTCGGTCCAGGCCGTAAATTCTTCCCTCGTCCATTCGAAACGGTGATCCTCATGACGGAGCATCCCCCCGCCCGCACGGTGATAACGTGCATTGTACTCCCGGTTCGGTGTCGTGACAATGACCGTCGGAGGAGCCGCCTTTTGAAACAAAACCTTTTCGAATATGGGCAGCTTTTCGGGCATGATGTGTTCTATAACTTCCACCGCGCAGGCCGCGTCAAATCCGCAGATCCGGCTGTCCTGATACAGCAGGGAGCCCTGGAACAGCTTCGGAAGCCTTTTCACCTGCCCGGTATACTCTCTTTCTTCCCCGGAATATCTTCTGTCCTGCCCGGAATATTCGCTGCCCGAAATTCTTTTCCGCGCTTTATCCAGCGCCTCCTCTGACACATCCATCCCACACAGCTTTCCAATCTCCCGGACCGGAAGAAGAAGCTCCAAAAGCTTTCCCTCCCCACAGCCCAGGTCAATGACAGAAGAAGCGCCGCAGCGGATCACTTCCTGCCGCACTGCTTCCAAACGGAGCTGATCTAACGGTGCAGACCGCTCCTCCGTCCCCCATGCACCTTCTTCCTCACCAATGTATCTACACTTTCTCTGGAATTGCTCTGCCGGCTCCCACTTGCCCTCTTCTTTACACTCCCGTCCGCTTCCTGCCTCTCCTTCGGATTCTCCCCCGCCTTCTTCCCGGAGTCTGTGTACCGCGATGTCCGCATAGCTCCGTGTCTTTGCAAAATATCTGCGCACGATCAGCTTCTGTCATAAAAAATGGGCTACGTGCAGAAAGCAGAAAGAACTCATGAGAGAATATGGATTTCTGGCAGTGATCAAGCCGGAAGATTTCTGCGAAAAGTATATTGACGAGTTCCTCGATCTGAAGCCTGCCATCATTTATTCCCTGTGGGACGGCTATCTGAATCCCCGGCACAAAGCTTACAAGGCGGGCTGGGATTCCTTCCTGAAACGGCAGAAGGCAAAAGGCTTAGAGGTAAAACATCTTCATACCAGCGGCCATGCCGATGCGGAAATGATTGCCAGAATGATCGAAGCCGTAGATCCAAAAGAGGCCATTTATCCCATACATACGGAAAACGCGGCTGGCTTTTACGATCTCCCCATCAGCGATGAACTAAAAAAGAAAATACGGACTTGTCCCGATTGAGCAAATACGTTTTCGTTTCTGATAAAAACAACGCAGCCGGTAATTTTGACTGCGTTGTTTTTCTGCTGTTCTTTTTATTTTGTTTTTCCGCTCCCTGACGGCATCCACTCCTATATAAAGTCTTGCCGCATTCAGCGCATTAATCCCCTCTTCAGTTGCTGTTCAGAATTGCCATCATCTCTGCCGGTGTAATAAACCGTCGCAGTATCCTCTTTTTTGACAGCAGAGCAGAAACAATTACATTGGTGTCAACTACTGCGCAACATTTCATTCTTTCGCCGCCTTTCTGGCCTTCCGTTCCGCTCTGGCACTGGAGATTTCCTCATTGATCTCCTCCAGGCTCATCTCAGGCACATCGGCCGCCTGTCTCCGCATCTCCTCAAATGCTTCGAGCGCTTCGGCTCTTGTCACTACATTTTCCGGGAGCTTTGTTGAAAAAGGAATGCCCCTTACAATCTGAATCTGTTTCATGCACATCCTGAAAACTGTCGCCATATCAGTTCCAAGCGCATCACAAATATCTGCCACATCCTGCTTCAAATTCTTATCTACACGAAACTGTATCAACACCTGTTCGGCCATCTTTTCATCTCCTTTTCAGCTTATACAACACCCATATATCAGCATCTATTTTATATGGATTATTATAATCATGTTAGCAAATAAAGTCAATCCGGTTCCGGTACGCAACCGCTATCCGTTTATCTGTCTCTGATGGTTTCTGTGTTTATTCTACTTTTTCAAAGGCCGGAATGGAGATCACCTTTCCGTCCTGCATTGCCGACTCATGGGCGCAGATTCCGGTGCCGGTCCAGTAGGCTCCCATGATATCGTCCATGACCGGTGTTCTTTCTTCCAGGATGGAGCGGACGAACTCATGAACCAGATGGGGATGGGAACCGCCGTGGCCGCCGCCCTGGGTAAATGACAGATGTGTGTTTTCATTATTATAGACCGTATTCTGAGTGAACATCGCGATCTCCTTCGGCAGAAGGTGGGCATAGTCCGGAATCTTGATCCGTTCCTCTCTGATCTCGCCGCCACGGCTAGATTCCTCGTTTTCATCGGTCAGGATATCCACCTTCTCCAGAGCGCCTGTCCTGGTGTAGAGAACCGGATCCTCCTCTGCCAGCTGCTGCCACTCAAAGCTCTTATTCTCCCCGTAGATCCGGAAGCATTCGGAATAACTCCGGGCCACGCCGTAGAGGAAGCGTTCCATTTCGATCGTCACATCGCTGTCCTTCAGCGAAATAAATGCCGCTTCAAACGCATACGGACATCCGTACTGCTCTTCCAGTTCTTTTCTGACTTTGCCTGAGCCCCTTGCGTATACCCGGTCCGGCAGATGTCCCGCCAGCATCAGGCAGGGCGCAACCGCATGGGTGGGATGCATGAGCGGCGGAAAGCCCTTCCAGTATTCCGGCCAGCCCTCCATATCCTGATAGTGGGCGCAGGTCATGTACTGGAGCCTTCCAAGCTCCCCTTTCTCATAGAGTTCCTTCATATAAAGAAATTCCCTCTGAAAGATCGTAGTTTCCATAAACATATAATTTTTTCCAGACTGCTTCCGGGCATGGATCACATCATTCAGCTCCTGGATGCTCATTCCCATGGGAATGGTACAGCCGCAGTGCTTGCCCGCATTCAATACACGGACGGAAAAAGGAGCGTGGGTCGCCGGCGGCGTGACCAGATGCACAGCGTCGATCTCGGGATTGTCCAGCACCTCCTGAAGATCCGTATGGCACCGTTCCTCCGGGATGCTATAGCGTTCCCTTGCGATGCGCAGCAGTTTTTCATTCTGGTCCACCAGATATACCTTGTCCACATCCGGATGTTTGCAGTAAATCGCGGCAAACTCCAGACCGAAACTCAATCCTACCAGGGCTACATTCAATTTTTTCATACGTTGATTCCTCCATTTTTTGTAACCAATTTGCACAGCAGATTGATTGCCTGCTGTATGTAACCACTTGCATAGCAAGTGATTGCGTGCCCGCCATCTGCGAAGCAGATTT
>CAYQBE010000236.1:0-5930 GCA_964415625.1 uncultured Clostridium sp. | reverse complement strand
CGGGTGGAAAAGATCCTGGAGGAATATGAATATGTGCCGAATATCAGCGCCAGGAGTCTGACACAGAACAGTTCCAAGATCATCGGCGTGGCGTTTAAGTGCAGGAAGGATAAGTACATCAACCTGTTTACGGATCCGTTTTTCGGGGAGCTGATCGGAGCGCTGGAAGCGGAGATCCGGGCACGGGGATATTTTATGATGACCTATACGTCCAACGATATCAGCGAAATCATCCGGAATGTACTGACGTGGAATGTGGACGGGCTCATCCTGGTGGGTATGCTCCACGATGATTTTGTCCGGATCAAGAGCCGGTATAAGAACCCTACGGTTCTGATCGACAGCTATGCTCCCAGGGAGATCATGAATTATGTGAATGTCGGGCTGGAGGATGAAGAGGGGGCTTATGCGATCACCCGGTATCTGGTGAAGATGGGGCACAGGAAGATTGCGTTTCTGGCGGACAATATGGAAGGGGTGGATTATACCCGTTATCTGGGATACCAGAGGGCGCTGGCGGACAGCGGACTGGAGATGGAGGAGGAGAACCTGCTGATCTTTCATCCGGGGACGGTGGAACGGGAATCCAGCCTGAGGGAGCTTTATTACCGATGTAAGAATTATTCAGCGTTTATGTGCTGCTCGGATTATTATGCGGTGCTGCTGATGAATTATTTTATGGACCGGGGGATCCGGATCCCGGAGGATCTGTCCATCACCGGGTTTGATAATAACCTGATGTCCCGGGTGGTGCGGCCGGCGCTGACGACTGTTGGCCAGGATGTGATGAAGAAGGGGCGGCTTGCCGTAGAATATCTGCTGAAGATGATCGACGGGATAGAACCTGCGGAGTGGGATGTGAAGCTCCCGACGGAGCTGGTGATCCGCGACAGTGTGAGGGCAGTCGGCCAGGCGGCGGAGGCCGAAGGCGGGATGCCGGATGAGGAAGAGCAGGAGAGCCGGGCGGTGTAGAGCCGCAGGCGGCTGAAGCGGCGCAGCAGCCCGGGAGCAAAATGCTGAACGAGGAAAAGTGGGATGGCCGTGCCCTGCAGGCCGGAGACTGGAGAGAAGGAAACGGGAGCGGCACAGAAGGCGAGTTAGAAAAAGGAATATGTATAGAAAAAAAGAATCGGATCTCTGCCGGCAGCAGGCAGAGCCGGTTCTTTTTTTCTCCGAAAAATACGGAAAAAGCGATACGGGGCATGTAGAAAAACAGGACAAGCTGTAAAATGTTGTATGTTTTCCACGAAAAGAAGGAGTAAAAAAGTGCTATTTTTATGTGCGAGTTAGCGAGAATGTAAAAAAGTAATGCTAAATATGCATAAAAAGGTGATTTTATTTATCTTTTTTTGAAACTTATGTGCAAAAGGTATTGACATTTATGAAAAAAGTGTTAACATGGGTTACATAGAAAACCTTATGCGCAAAAGGTCGAAAAATATTGTGTGGCACCGCACAAAAAAGGAGGAAAATAATGAAGAGGAAAGTAATTGCAACATTGTTGGCAGCAACTATGGTAATGAGTTTGGCAGCTTGCGGAGGCGGCGGAGATAACGGTTCATCAGGCGGAGACGCAGGGGATTCCGGTTCATCTTCCGAGTCTGATTCCGGTTCATCAGGCGGCGGTTCCGGCGACACGATCCGTCTGGTTAACGGCAAGATCGAGGTTGACGCGCAGTTGAAGAAGCTGGCAGAGATGTATAAAGAAGAGACAGGGATTACCGTTGAGATCGAGTCCATGGGCGGCGGTATTGATATCCAGGGTACCCTGAAGGGATATTATCAGGCTGACAATATGCCGGATATCTTTGTAAACGGCGGCTCCACAGACTTCGGCAACTGGGAAGGCATGCTGGAGGATATGAGCGGTGAAGCGTGGGCTTCCGATACGGACGCGGCTTATGTAGATGAAGAATACGGCACCATCGGATTCCCGTATACAGTAGAAGCGATCGGACTGGCTTACAATGCGGATATCCTGGAAAAGGCAGAGATCGATCCTTCTACACTGACCTCTCCGGATAAGATTGAGGAAGCGTTCAAGACACTGGATTCCAAGAAGGCTGACCTTGGACTGGACGCAGTTGTCGGCTACTGTGCAGAGGCTACCAACCTGTACTGGTCAACAGGAAACCATGTGTTCTCCAATTACGTTGACGGCGGCTTGGACCGTGAAGATACCACTTATATCGATATGCTCAACGACGGCGGAAAGGTTGATGAAGCGCGTCTGACTGATTTTGCGGAGTTCGTAGGACTTTTGAACCAGTATTCCGACCCGGCGCTGTTAGTATCCGGTACATATGACCAGCAGATCCTGAACTTTGCTTCCGGCAAGTACGCGTTTGTAACCCAGGGATCCTGGATCGGCGCTACCATGACAAGTGATGACGCAGACGCTTATGAAGCGGCAGGCAATTTCAAAGTCGGCATGATTCCTTACGCGTTTGAAGACGGTATGGACACCATTCTGACCAACTCTCCGTCCTGGTGGTCCGTATTCTCCGATGGAAATGCGGAAGAAGCGAAGAAGTTCCTGCAGTGGTGCTCCGAGAGCACGGCTCAGCAGGTACTGGTAGAGGAAGCAGGATTTATCAGCCCGTTCACTTCCTGTGAATATGTGGCAAATGATCCGTTCGCACAGACCATCGTGGATTACCAGTCAGCAGGAAAGACTTCCGCATGGCATTGGCTGAGCATGAAGGAAGGCCTCGCGCAGAACTATACCGGTCAGGTATTCAATGACTATGCGGCAGGCAATCTGGATACGGAAGGATTTGTAAAGACAATGCAGCAGGTAATTCAGGCTTGCTACGCGAATTAATTTTCTCTCAATGAATCATATACGCAGAGGGCCTGCGCCGGCAGGCGGCAGGCCTTCTGTATACTATTGTATGCAGAAACGTTGCCTGTTGTAGGTTTTCTGTATACCATCGTATGCAGAAAAGTTGCTGTAGGCTGGCTGAATACCAGCGTATGCAGAAAGGCTGCCAGTGGCAGGCTTTCTGTATGGAACGGCAGGGCGGGATCGGATGTCTGCTTCCCGGCAAAGCCAAATATGTTCCATGTGAGAGAAATCTGTTCTGCATTTTTGCAGATGCGATAAAATAGGAAATTGAGCCGATCAAGGCAAAATGATAACAAAATGTCCAAAATAACGAAGAGATGGGTGTTTTGTTAATTTTATGCAAACATATAGAGAGGAGCTATAAAATGTCTGAGAATTCCGCAAGCAGAAAAATGCTGTCTCTTGTTCTTCTGGCTGCAGGCGCGGCTGGAATGGTCATTGCTTTGATTCTTGACTTTTCCGGCAGCGGAAATACAATGAGAGGTCCCCTGCTGATCATCGGGGCGATCGCTTTTCTTATTGGCCTGTACTTATTCCCGACAGTAGAACATCACCGCAGTATTATTAATTTTATATTTTTGTTTCCACTATTGTTCACGTTTGCAGTGACAGTGATCATACCGCTTCTTTTAGGTATCTTCTATTCCTTTACTGATTGGAACGGTATCAAATTTTCAGGTTTTATCGGATTTTCAAACTACACGACGATGTTTAAGGATCCGGCATTTGTATGGTCTGTATTGCTGACATTCCTGTTCGTGATCTTCAACATGGTTCTGGTAAACCTGGTAGGATTTTCATTAGCTCTCTTGTGTACCAGCAAGCTGAAGGGTGTAAATTTCTTCCGTGCATCGTATTTCCTCCCGAACCTGATCGGAGGTATCGTACTGGGTTATATCTGGCAGTTCGTATTCAACAACGTATTTGTCCAGATCACAACGGCGGTCAGCGGACACCAGAATTCTATTTTAGCAAATACAAAAACCGCGTTTATGGCGATCATCGTGGTTTATGTATGGCAGTACGCAGGATACATCATGCTGATCTATGTGACAGGATTGACTACCGTGCCGAAGGATGTGCTGGAAGCATCCCAGATCGACGGCGCGAACGCGTGGACGACCCTGATGAAGATCAAGATTCCGATGATCGCGTCCACCATCACGATCTGTACATTCCTGACACTGACCTCTGCGTTCAAGCAGTTCGACGTGAACATGGCTTTGACAAATGGTACCGGTTCCGTGGCAGATTTCATGGGAAGCTATCTGACGAATGGTACCCAGATGCTTGCCCTGAATATTTACAATACAGCGATTTCCAAGAACAGCTATGCGCTGGGCCAGGCGAAGGCCGTTCTGTTCTTTATCATCCTGGCATGTGTATCGATCATCCAGGTACGTATTTCGAATAAGAAGGAGGTAGAGATGTAATGGAAATGAAGAAATCGAGAAAGATTCTTTTGACCGTGATCGGTATTGTTGTCGCGTTATATACTCTGTTTCCATTCTATCTGGTGGTAATGAATACGTTCAAGAGCGCGAACAGTATCGTTGCAAGCCCGGTAGGCTTTGAGGGCGTCAGCTTTTCACAGCTGATGACGAACCTCTCCTCTGTAGTCAATAACTCGAACTTTAACTTCTGGTATGCATTTGGTACTTCCGTGATCATTACCGTGATCTCTCTGGTCGTACTGGCTCTGTTCGGCGGTATGGCTGCGTGGGTTATCTGCCGGAACAAAACGAAATGGTCCACGACGATCTACATGATCTTTATCGCGTCCATGATCATTCCGTTCCAGGTTGTTATGCTGCCGCTGATCTCTACCTTCCGTGATGTAGGTAACTTTGTAGGGATCTCCCTGCTGCAGTCCATCCCGGGTATCGTGTTTGCGTACTGCGGATTCGGCGGCGCGATGACCGTATTTATCCTGACCGGTTTTATCAAGGGAATCCCCTATGAGCTGGAAGAGGCGGCATCTATCGACGGATGTTCCCCGGAGGGTACGTTCTTCCGTATCATCTTCCCACTGCTGACACCGGTCATTACCACCGTTACGATCCTGAACGGAATGTGGATCTGGAACGACTACCTCCTGCCGTCCCTGATGCTGGGACAGAACGGTAAGGTCAAAACACTTCCGGTTGCGGTGCAGGCTTTCGTAGGTTCCTATGTAAAGCAGTGGGATCTGATCCTGACAGCGGCATTGCTGGCGATCATCCCGATGGTCATCATTTTCCTGATCGCGCAGAAGCAGATCATGAACGGTATGGTAGAAGGCGCGATCAAGTAACGGTTTCGTAACTGCTCAGCACAGGACAGCGCATTTACTGCGATGTCCGTACGAAAACGCATCATCTGCAGGAGCAATCCCCATTGGCGAAGCCAATTTTCACGGGATTGCGGCGTATCTGCGAAGGCATTGAGCAGATACATGGCTTCTGTAACTGTACAGATATCCGCTTCTTTTCGGAAAGGAGCCCGCTATGAATTTATTTGATATGAACGGACCGCTGATGAACGCTCTGAGAAAGCTGGCAAACATCATCCTGTGCAACATTGCGTTCTGCCTTCTTTCGCTCCCGCTGTTTACGGTCGGGGCGGCGCTGGCGGCATTATACGCCTGCATGCAGGCAATCTTGACGGATGATGAGGACGATATCATCGTGAAGCAGTATTGGGACGCGTTCCGGCGGAATTTTAAGCAGGCAACTGTGATCTGGCTGCTGTGCCTGGCGGCATTTGCGTTTTTGGGAATCTACTGGCTGATCGTGTCCAGTATGGGCGGCACGATGGGAAGGGTATACCGGATCAGCTTCTTCATGATGTGCATCCTGTTCCTGTTCGGGTTTCAGTATCTGTTCCCGCTGCAGGCGAGATATGAGAACTATGTGAAGAATACGCTGAAAAATGCATGGCTGCTCAGTATCGCGGCGCTGCCTTGGACAATACTCAGTATTTTGTTGGTCATAGCGGCGGTTTATATTTCTTTCTTTATGAATCCGGAGGGCTTGAATCTGGCTGTGTTCCTGTGGGGAATGATGGGATTCGGAATCGTGGCCTATCTGAACAGCTTCTTTTT
>CAYQBE010000235.1:0-5999 GCA_964415625.1 uncultured Clostridium sp. | reverse complement strand
GGATCTCTGGCTAGAAAGTAAGGAACTGTGCAAAAATAACTTGCCTTTTTGCGCAGAACAAATAAAAAGGTAAGATTATTTTTGCACAGTTCCTAAGGGCAGTAAAAAGTTTGATTGGAGTGTAAACATGAGTATTTTTGACAAGTTCCTTGACATCATGAAATTGAATGATGACGATGACTACGATGATGATTTCTATGATGATGACGATTTTTACGAGGATGACTACGATGAGAGGCCCAAGCGTTCCTTTTTCAATAAAAAGACGAACAGCAAAGACAGCTATGATGATTTTGATATGCAGCAGGAGAACAGCAGGGCACCTGCACCCAGCAGCAATGTAACTCCGATGCGGCAGCCGGCCTCCCGAAGGGGCGGGGGGAACAATGCCGGAATGGAGGTCTGTGTAGTCAAGCCGATTTCCGTGGATGACTCTCGTGAGATTACGGAAACTCTTCTTTCGGGACGTACAGTGATCCTGAATCTGGAAGGGATGGATCTGGAGATCGCGCAGAGGATTATTGACTTTATCTCAGGAGCAACATTTGCAATCAGCGGGAACCTGCAGAAGATATCAAATTATATTTTCCTTGTGACTCCGACAAATGTAGATATCACAGGGGATCTTCAGGATCTCCTCAGCGGTTCCATGGAACAGCCGACTGTACGGAGCAGATATTGATGATGAAGGACGAAGAATTATTGGCAAAACGGCTGTCCGAGTTATCCCGTCAGTCATTCCACCGCGGGATCGTTACATATACGGATTTTCTCAATCTGAATGAACAGACTATTCTGCATGCATTGCCGAAGGATTCCTTATACACGGGATATATTCTTTTTGGCGGGTATGATTCTGCAGAGCGTCAGATGGCGGCTTTTCTGCCTGAAGATGCTCTTTCTTTGCGTGGAAGATATGCCGCTATCCCGGGCGGTTCCGATGAAAAAGAGGGCGGCAGTACAGGGAGATACTTTTTCACAGACAGGATGGCTGTGCTGCGGATCTCTCCTCTGCATGAAAAATATTCGGACACACTGACGCATCGGGATTATCTGGGAGCGATCATGAATCTGGGATTGGAGCGTGGGAAAACAGGGGATATCCTGATCGATGGTCTGGATGCCCTGATCTTCATAGATACAAAGCTGAAGGACTTTTTGAAAGAGGATCTGACCAGGATCCGCCATACGTCTGTTTCGGTGTCGGAGGAAGACTGGAATGATTTTCAGTATATTCAGAAGGTACAGGAGATCCGGGGAACAGTTCCCTCTGTCAGGCTGGATGCTCTGCTTTCGCTTGCATTTTCTTCATCCAGAAGCAAGCTCACCGGATTGATCGAGGCGGGGAAGGTATTTGTAAACGGAAGGCTTATGACCTCCAACGGATACCATATCAAGGAGCGGGATATTATTTCGGTAAGAGGGATGGGGAAGTTTCAGTATGTGGAACAGCTTTCCGTCACAAAGAAAAACAGGATCTGTGTTTTGATCCATAAGTATATCTGAGCACCAGTGGCATGCTTTCTGCATGATAGATTCAGGGAGGAAAAGGAGAATGGACGGACAATATGGAAAAGTAAAAGATTATCTGACGGCAGCTCTCTGCTGTGCCGCGGCAGTGCTGCTGGATCAGGTGACAAAGCACCTGGCGGTGGTGCATTTAAAGCTTCAGAGGGAGATTGTCCTGATCCCGGGGGTATTTGAGCTTCGCTATCTGGAAAACCGGGGGGCGGCTTTCGGGCTGTTTCAGAACCGGCAGATGTTTTTTATATGCGCCGCGGTTGCCATCTTTCTTCTGATCGGCTTTTTCTATGGAAGGATCCCCGGCGGCCTTAAGTTTCTTCCCATGCGGATCTGTGCTGTCCTGATCTGTGCGGGTGCTGTGGGCAATCTGATCGATCGGATCCGTTATCAGTATGTGGTGGATTTTTTCTATTTCAGCCTGATCGATTTTCCGATATTTAATGTGGCGGACTGCTATGCAGTGATCGCCTGTATTTTGTTTGCTTATCTGATCCTGTTCTTTTATAAAGAGGAAGAACTGGAGTGGTTTGCATTTTTTAAGAATAAGGATTTATAGGAGAATGGCTGCATTGAATGAGGCAGGAACATCGTTTGAATTTATCATGGAAAAGGGAAAGCCGGAGCGGATTGACAAATTTTTGTCATCCATGCTTCCGGATCTTTCGCGTTCCTATCTGCAGAAGCTGGTGAAAGAAGGGGCGGTTCTGGTCAATGAAAAGGGAGTGAAGCCCAATCATAAAGTGAATCCCGGGGATCTTGTAGAGATATCCATTCCGGAGCCGGAGCTGCCGGATATCTCACCGGAAGACATTTCTCTGGATATTCTGTATGAAGATGAGGAGCTTCTGGTTGTGAATAAACCGAAGGGGATGGTGGTCCATCCGGCGCCCGGACATTCCGGGGGTACGCTGGTCAATGCGGTCATGTACCACTGTAAGGGAAAGCTTTCCGGGATCAATGGGGTCACCCGTCCCGGGATCGTCCATCGGATCGACCGGGATACTACCGGTTCCCTTGTGATCTGCAAGAGCGACCGGGCGCACCAGGCCCTGGCGGAACAGTTGAAGGAGCATTCCATTACCAGAAGATACCGGGCGGTTGTGCTGGGAATCATAGAAGGAGAGGGCGGTACGGTCAATGCTCCCATCGGACGCCATCCGACCGACCGGAAGAAGATGAGCACCAGGTGTAAGAACGGAAAGCCTGCTGTGACCCATTACAGGGTGCTGGAGCGGTTTTATAACGAGAGCCTGCCTCCTCACCTGAGATGTGTTTCCGGAGGCTCTAAGGGGGGAAATTCGAAGGGTTACACGTATATCGAATGCCGGCTGGAAACCGGGCGCACGCACCAGATCCGGGTGCACCTGTCAGAGATCGGATATCCGATCCTGGGGGATACAGTTTATGGCCCTGCAAAGTGCCCGTTTCCTTTAACCGGACAGACTCTGCATGCCAGGACACTTGGATTTGTCCATCCGGTTTCCGGAGAATATATGGAATTTGACGCGCCCCTTCCAGAGTATTTCGAAGAGCTTCTTGGAAAAATGAGATCTGTTCTTCCAAAAGATTGTTAAATTTCACAAAATTTTCACAAGCATTCTTGTAAAATATGTTTATATTCGATATAATAAAAAGAAAAGACAGTTTTTAGCTGCAAAGGGAGAGTGATTGCTTATGAAAACGAACACAATAATAACAATCGGCAGACAATATGGAAGTGCCGGGAGAGAGATTGGCTACAAGATCGCGGATGATCTTGGAATCAAGCTTTATGATAAAGAGATGCTCGCAAGGGCGGCAAAAGAGAGCGGGATCTGCGAGGAGATCTTCGAAAACCATGATGAGAAGCCTACCAACAGCTTTTTGTATTCTCTTGTTATGGATACCTATTCCATGGGCTATACGGGGAATACATACACGGATATGCCCATCAACCACAAGGTATTTCTGGCACAGTTTGATGCCATCAAGAAGATCGCGGATGAAGGCCCCTGTATTTTGGTCGGAAGATGTGCAGATTACGCACTGGAGTCTTATGATAATGTTGTAAGTGTTTTCATACACGCGGACCTGGATGCCCGCATACGCCGGATCGCCCGGATCTATGATCTGCCGGATAACAAGGCGAAGGATAAGATCGTAAAAACAGATAAAAAGCGCGCAAGCTATTATAACTATTATACGAATAAACGCTGGTCGGACGCTGTGAGCTACGAATTATGCCTGAACAGCTCCCAGCTTGGAATCGAGGGCACAGCCCATATTATTGAGGAATATATTGCCAGGAAAGAAAGTCTCTCTTCGGAGCAGAGGAGAATTTAATATAGAGGATAAAGATAAGCAGCACACAAATGAGATAAGAACAAGGATCCGGCAGAAGCTACACATTCTGAACGGATCTTTGTTCTTATCTTTATCTTTTATGGAGGATCCGTTCCGGCCATCCCTGGATATTTCCGCTCAGGATGGCATGGAACATCCGCTCCTTGGCCCCGGGATGCTCCCGATTGAGCTGTTGAACCAGTTCCTTCGCGTACTGGCGTTTGGTATATCCGTCTACCGGACACGTTTTCTTCAGGGCGGGGAGATCGTATTGATGCTGAAAACCGATCACATCCGCCTCGCTCAAGAACATCAGGGGACGTATGACGGTCAGATCCATCCGATCCAGATAGGTCCTTGGGGAAAAGGAATGGAACCTGCCTTCAAAGATGAGGGACAGGAGCATGGTTTCGATGATATCGTCCATATGATGGCCGTAAGCCACCTTATTGCAGCCCATTTCCTTCACAGCCTGATTCAGGGCTCCTTTGCGCATTTTCGCACACAGAGAGCAGGGATTGGATTCCTTGCGTACATCAAAGAGGATCTGGTAGATATCCGAAGCAACTACCCTGTATGGAACCTGCATCGTGCCGCATAATTCCCGGATGGGCTCTAAGTCAAAGTCCGGGAATCCCAGATCCACGGTCACGGCGCTCAGTTCGAAATGCTTCGGATAAAACCGTTTCAGGCCGTGGAGGGCATAGAGCAGGGTGAGACTGTCCTTGCCGCCGGAGATCCCGACCGCAATATGGTCTCCCTCCTGGATCATCGCATATTCGTCAACCGCTTTTCTTGTAATGCTTAATAAACGCTGCAGCTGCATATTGATAACATCCTTTCGTAATTTTGATGCAGTATGGAGGAGTGTCCTTTATTCAAGCTGCCATCCTCCACACGCTCTGCGGCCGTCTCAACGGGATTTCAGGGCTCCCGAAGTTTTACCGCGCCTGCGGCCTGCCGGCGGCGGTTTTCATCGATCGCGGCATAGTGCTTCTTTGTGGTATTGACATCCTTGTGCCCGAGGACATCCGCCACCAGATAGATATCCCCGGTTTCCTTGTACAGGGTCGTGCCATAGGTACTGCGGAGCTTGTGAGGCGTAATTTTCTTATTCGGGGTGACCTCCCGGGCATATTTTTTGACCATGTTTTCCACGGCCTGTACGCCGATCCTGCGGCGCTGGGTGGATAAAAACAGGGCATTTTCATGGCCCGGCAGGGGAGTGACGGCCTTCCTGGTCGTATACAGATACATTTTCAGCGCTTCCTCCACTTCCTCGCCGAAATATACAACCATCTCATTGCCGCCTTTTCGGACGACCTTAATTCCGTTATTCTTGAAATCCACATCCTGAATATCCAGGCCCACGCATTCCGAGACACGGATTCCGGTGCCCAGCAGCAGGATGATGATCGCAAAATCCCGGTTTTTCGTCTTTTCATAGTATCGTCTGCGCTGGCCGGTGAACTCACTGCCTCCATGCTCGATATAATCCAGGAGCATGGCCACCTCGTCCGTATCCAGCCGGATGATCGCCTTGTCATGGAGCTTCGGCATATCCACAAGCAGGGACGGGTTCCTGGAAATGACCTGGCGCTTGAAGAAATAGCCGTAAAAGCTCCTCAATGCGGACATTTTGCGGGATAATCCTTTTTCTGCATTGGTGATCTGTTTTTCCTCCGGATTCTTGTAGACCTTCAGATATTCCTGGTATTCCTCAATATCGACCGGTTCGATGCGCTCCAGATCCTGTACCGTAAACTGGTCCACGGTATAATTTTTATAGACCGGATTATTCTCCATCAAAAAATGGAAAAACACCCGGATGTCATAGGCATAAGAAATCCGGGTCCGTGTGGAAGTCTGTGGTTCCACAGCCCGGAAATAATCCTTTGCAAATGGAGGCAGCGTCTTCAAAATCTCGCGTAAACGCAAGGTATCATCAATATAAAGCTGCTCATGATATGTTTTCGTATTCGTATCAGCCATGAATTAAAACCTCCCCAAAATCAATGAACTTGCCATATTATAGCATGGATCTTCCTATTTGTCTATAGATCTTTTGGAAAAATCGGTATTTGTCGTATAGATCTGTCACTGTTCACTCCTGGGCCGTGCACAACGCTGCACGGTCACAGGCCAGTACGTAC
>CAYQBE010000234.1:0-6051 GCA_964415625.1 uncultured Clostridium sp. | reverse complement strand
AGAGCTGAACAGCGAGCTGATCGTTGTCTTTACCGGGAAAGAACAGGAGACTCTGAACCTGATTCGGCAGTATACCTCCCACGTCATCCCGTTTACCTGGTGCGATGATTTCTCCGCCGCGCGCAACGCCGGGCTTCGGGAAGCAACCGGAGAATGGTTCCTATATATTGACGATGATGAATGGTTTGAAGGCCCGAGTGAAATCATCCAATTTTTCCAATCCGGCGAGTACCGCCAGTACCAGTCCGCTTACTACGTAGTCCGCAATTATACAGACTGGAGTGGGAAAAGGTATACGGATGCCAACGTAGGCCGGATGTGTCGTCGAACGCCGGGAACCCGCTTTGTCAACCAGATCCATGAGTTCCTCCAGCCCTTTTCCGAACCGAACAAAGTATTTCGGTGTTATGCACACCACTATGGATACGCAGAGAAGGAGAGTGTAGAAAAGAGTGCCCCCAGATTCGAACGGAATATCGCCCTGCTCCTAAAGCAATATGAAAAGAATCCCGATGTCCAGAACTGTATGCAGTTAGTACAGGAATACCAGAGCGTGAATGATTTTGACACTGCGATTCGATACTGCCGCCAGGGATTAAAGTTGGGGGAAAAGGATCTGCGGATCGGAGCCTGTGAGCTCTGGATGCAGGTACGGCTTCCCATCCTTCTGTCCTCCTCCGGACACCTTGACGAAGCATTGAAAGAAGGGGAGCGCCTGCTGTGCCATCCCCGTACCCTGGAAGTAGGACAGGCCCATCTGCATGCCATCCTGTCCGGGCTTTGCTGGGAACTCAAAGAATATAGAAAAGGCCTAACCCACGCCAGAGGATATCAGGAGAAAATGCGTTATCTCGAAAAACATCCGGACAAAGCGGAACGCCAGAATGGGGCGACCATAACCTACGAAAGCGCCAAAGACCGATGCATGTCCACCTATGTTGCCGGGCTGTTGTTTGCTGCGGAATTGGGGGACACACGACAGATACGGGAGATCCTCACCTGGATCCCATGGAATGAGGAGAAGAGGACAGTTCCTCAATATCCCAACCTGGAAAAGTGGAAATCAAACCATCCGGAACTTAAAAAAGCAATCCTGGAAGGCTTTTCGAAGCTTCAGACAGAAAATGCCTATGTTATCCTGCAGAAGGCCCTTTATGCCGAAGAACAAGGGAAGCCTGCCGAAGCGGAGGAATATTTCCGGCTCTGCGCCTCTAACTGCCCGAATGGGTTTTTATATCAACTGGCAGACCTTGCGGCGAGGAATGGATTTTCCTTGAAGCCTCTTTTAGAGCGGATATCTATCGAAGCCTGGGATGAATGCGCGCGGGAGCTTGCGGAGCATACCGCCATCTCAGACATGCCTGATTTTTTACAGAAGCTTCGCCTGGGAATAGAAGAATATCCGGTCTGTGCCGAAAGGCTGAAACAATATTTTCTGGAAAAGCAGCTTATGGCGGAAAATATGGGGAAAGATGTAGAAATCACCACGCTTATAGACCTGCTGGGGCAGTATTGTCAGAGTCTCATTACGGAAGCAGAAGCATTGTATAAGAGTGAGCTCATCTCTAACCCGGATCATTATGCGCTTCCGTCCCGGTATAAATTTGCAATTTTCATGATGCATGCCTTAGGCAGCCTGGAAAATGAAAGATACAGCGACTGTATATCGTTCCTCGAAAAAGCAGTCCGCATATTCCCAGAAATGGCAGATCACGCAGGACGACTGGGCCGGTATATCGAGGAAAAAGCGGCCGCTCCGCAGAAGCAGGCTTCCGAAGAATTTGATGCACTGGGCAGGCAGGTTAAGCAGGTGCTCCAGGGACTGATCGACGCGGGACAATGGCAGGAGGCTCATGGGGTCGCAGAACAGCTGACTACGCTTTTACCTCATGATCTGGAGGTGCTGAAAATGAAGCAGGAAATTTTGCGGCAGATTTAATTTGACAATTTAAAAGACGATAGAAAGTGAATTTGCTATATGAGAATCGTACTATTTTATTCTGAAGTAGAATCCTTTAATTTCTTTTCAGATGTTCTTGCAGATGAATTGAAAAAAAGAGGGCATGAGTTTTTTATTCTGAATCTGTTAAATCCTCCTGCCGAGGATCCGCATTCCTATCTACATTTTTCTCAATTCGCCTCGGTCAAAGTAGATGCGGCAATCTGCTTTGATGGATTAGGAATCAGAGATGATATCCTCATTGAAATATGGGATGCTTATCAGACAGCAGTCATTGATATCCTGATGGATCCGCCGCTGCGTTTTCACGCCACGCTGGAAAAACATCCGCAGAATTATTTTGTGTTTTGCTGCGATCAGGATCATGTAGAATATGTAAAAAAATATTTTGGACAGAATATCCGCCATGTGAAATTTATGCCGCATGTGGGGGTACTGCCTGAAAAAAATATGCGGATCATTCCCTACTCGGAGAAAAAATATGATATCTTATTTTCAGGAACTTATTATCAGCCGGAAAATATGCTCACCCGCCTAGAAGAAATGTTTGGAAAGAGCACATCTCTTCATCATTTTTATTTATATGTATTCAACTGCCTTATAGAAGACAGCAGCCTCACCATCGAAGATGCCGTTTTACACGCTGTGCGGTAAAGCATTTTACGGATGGGGAAGATATTGCGCTGTACGATCTGAAACATCTGGAACAGCTTCCGGAGATCGTAGGTTCTCTGCTGTGGGACAGTGGACGTGCCGAAGCAATGATCGAAAAAGGATATGAGAAGGTGGCGCAGCATCTTACCTGGTCCAATTGCGCGGACTGGATTCTGGATGCTGCCGCCTCATCTTGTTCATAAAAGGCGGTATCTTTTTGATGTTTCCCGGCCGATGAATCAAGCAGGCCTGTTCACTCATCTGTAGAGTGACGGCCTGCTTTTTCGATACCATCGTATGCAGAAAGGCTGCCAGTGGCAGGCTTTCTGTATGGAAAATATCCCAACGGTCATCCAATCAAAACCTTCTTCCCTTCAAACGCAAATCCATACTTCCGGATCCGTTCCGGCGCGATTCCTTTTGCTTCCAGAGCCGCGGCATACCGCATGTCCTCAATCTGCGCCAATGCCGATGCCACCGTATCCTTCAGCGACTCCCCTTCTTCCGGGTCGTGTACTTTAAATTCCAGGATGATCGCATCGTCCTCTTCATGGCATGGCTCCAGCATCACGTCATAGCGTCCGAAACCGCTTTCCCGGTTCGAGGTGACCGTGTATCGATCCGCCAGGTCTACGATCAGACCAAGGACGAAACCATGATAAAAGCGTTCTGGTTCGACCGCTTCCGACGGCTTTTTTCCTGTATCAAAATAGCTGATTGTATCCAGTGCCACCCTGTTCATATACGCGTTCATGCTCTTTACATCGCCGCGGAGCAATGCGCGGATAAAGTCATTATAGTCAGGTGTAAAATCCGAAAACCAGCCCTCGATCATCTGTTCAAACATCATATGGACTTCCCAGTTTGTCAGTACAAGGTCATATCCGTGCTTTCCTCTTTTCTCATTTGGGAAGAAAGCCGCCACCCGGAGATAACCACTGGACAGCAGAAGGCTCCAGGCTGCGTCCTCCCTGTTTCCCAGCTGGCTGAACACAATCTGCTCGTCAAGACACGTATGGAGCTTCCCGCCTTTCAGAAGATCCTCCATAGCGATCTTCATATCCCGGCTTCCTTCCTGGATCAGCTTCCCTACCAGACTATTGCTGCTGGTGTTCGACCAGTAAGGAGCAAACTTCTGTTCGCCCAGAAAATTAATGATAGACCACGGAT
The DNA here is from genome assembly GCA_964415625.1 of uncultured Clostridium sp. Classification (GTDB taxonomy): domain Bacteria; phylum Bacillota; class Clostridia; order Lachnospirales; family Lachnospiraceae; genus Schaedlerella. The sequence continues at coordinate 2,267 of CAYQBE010000234.1, read as the reverse complement.
TATATATATCTGTCCTGTTGCCAAACGTAAATCCATCATACCAGGCTCTTACGTTCTTCTCTTCCTCCATCAACCCATATTCGATTAACGCCGCCGAGACCTCCTGCTGAGTAAACCCAAAACAATCCTGATATTTTTCAGAAGTAACCGTTACCACTGCCAGATTATTCAAATCAGAAAAAATAGATTCTTTGCTCACTCTGGTAATTCCCGTCATGAGCGCGCGTTCAAGATAAGGGTTTGTCTTGAAAGCCGCATTGAACATGCTTCTGATCAGCTCCACGATTTCTTCCCAGTACCCATATACATATGCCTCCTGCATCGGTGTGTCATATTCATCCAGCAGGATCATTACTTTCTTTCCATAATATCGGCTGAGATATTTTGAAAGCTCGTGGAGCGCCAGAGTTGCCTCCGCGTCTCCCATATCTGCGGAAACCGATTCGAAAAAAGCGATTTCGGATGGGGTCAGGATTCCACTTTCCAACAAAAAACGATTGTCTGAATATAAGCTTGTCAGAATATAACAGATTTTCCTGCGCGCGTTGTAAAAACAGTTTTCTTTTATAGACGCGAACGACAGGCTGATGACCGGAAATGTCCCCTGAAGCTTCCGATATTCTTCCGACTGCCATATGGCAAGCCCTTCGAACAGATCTCCGCGCTCCGCGTACTTTACGGAAAAAAACTTCTCCGTCATATCCAGCGTAAGTGTCTTGCCGAAACGGCGGGGACGCGCGATCAGCGTTACATCATCCTGGTTCTCCCACCATTCTTTGATAAATAACGTCTTATCCACATAAAAGTTGTTTTCTGTAATGACCTTTTCAAAATCCTGTTTTCCGATACCGACCGGCCTCCTTGCCATACGATCGCGCTCCTTTCTTATTTCGCTCAATGGGATTATGTGGTACTTGCCAGTTTTACACCAACGCCTTAATCCTCTCCTTCGCCAACTGATACCCCTTACTCTGCGCCTTCCTGTAATAATTCAGCGCCTTCTTCACATCCCCGTTCACCTCATACCACACCCCCAGATTATACGCCGCCTTAAACGACCCATTCCCATACACGCCCTCATGCTCCGGAACCTCCCCGATCTCCAGACACCGCATATAAGACTCTTCAATCCGCGGAAGATAACCAACATAGCGCTGTACATCCGAAAAGATTGCCTGCGTATAAAATGTCCCGCATGCAAAATGGTAATCCGCATAAGGCGCCAGCCGCTCCTTTTCTTTTTCGATGATCTCGAACCCCTTGTCATATTTTTTCAATTCCAGCAGATTATATATATAAGAAATTACACCGCTTGTCCGGTATCCTGTGCCGGAATCGGGAACCAACCGATAAAATTCTTCGAAATAGGTATCTGCCCGGGCATGATCCTTCATCAGCCACAAAGTACGGGCGGCCTGATACAGAATATAGGAGTCCTCCGGAGCATCCTGGAGTTCTTCGAGAAGGATCTCCAGATTCCGCTCACCCTTTCCCTCCTGGAGATATCCGTCATGTTCAAAAACAAGAGGGAGCGGGACAATGGGCAGCGAACTGACCACCTGTTCATGAATCCGCCCTTCAAACCAGGTATCCTTAGGGAGCAGACGGGTAATGTAAGCAATACTTTTGCTGGGTTCCCCATTTGCTTCCTTATAGCGGTTGCATATCTGGATCGCACCTACAGCCCCACCCCTTTCAACAAACCTCTGCAGCTCCTTCCGTTTCCCGGACACCAGATATTCATCCGCGTCCAGTACCAGATTCCAATCGCACGCCGACTGCGCTAGGGCAAAATTCCTCGCGGCAGAAAAGTCATTGTTCCATTCAAAATTTGAAATATGCGCGTGATATTTTTCCGCAATCTCAAGCGTATTGTCCGTTGAGCCGGTATCTGTAATATAAATCTCATCTACAAGCTGTCTGGCCCGGGAGAGACATTGATCCAGACTCCGCCCTTCATTTTTCACAATCATAACCAAACCGATCGTTTTCATGGTTCACCTCGTCATTTTTTACTAAAAATATCTTACCATTATTGTATAGGAAATACAACTAGTACATCGTTGCATTAATTTCGAAGTAATAAGCGTTCGATGTTCATGTCAGTACAAGGCGGAGGAAGGAGGCGATGCGGTGGCATCGTTGACTGACGACAACGCAGTAATGGCATGGACAGCGAGCGATTATTACTCGATTATTAATGCAACAATGTACTAGCTTTTATGTCCGTCTGCCGTAGAAGTTGTTTTCTCAAAACGGTTGCATGC
>CAYQBE010000233.1:0-6053 GCA_964415625.1 uncultured Clostridium sp. | reverse complement strand
ACATAAAATTAGTAGTGACTCAAAAATACCGCACAGAGGAAGGGAGACCTATAAATTATGTCAGATAAGATTATTGAAAACAACCAGGTAACGATCATGGGTGAGGTGGCGTCCGGATTTACATACAGCCATGAAGTCTTTGGAGAAGGATTTTACATGGTAGACGTGCTGGTACGCCGGCTGAGCAATTCCGAGGACCGGATCCCGCTGATGATCTCAGAACGGCTGATCGACGTGACGCAGGATTACACCGGGGAATTTATCATGGTATCCGGACAGTTCCGGTCCTACAACAGGCATGAGGAGCAGAAGAACCGCCTTGTACTCTCCGTGTTTGTCCGGGAAGCAGAATTTATCGAGGAGGAGCTGGACGGGGCAAAGACCAACCATATCCTTCTGGAGGGCTACATCTGCAAGAAGCCCATCTATCGGAAGACACCGCTTGGGAGGGAGATCGCGGACCTGCTGCTGGCAGTGAACCGCCCCTATGGAAAATCGGATTATATCCCCTGCATCTGCTGGGGCAGGAACGCGCGCTACGCGTCCGGCTTCGAGGTGGGGGAGCATGTCCGGATATTGGGCAGGATCCAGAGCCGGGATTATGTGAAAAAATTATCAGAGACAGAGACAGAGACGCGGACGGCATACGAGGTATCCGTCAGCAAGCTGGAATGCCCGGAGGAGGATTAGAAGAGAGAAAAATGGAATAGTTTATAATAGCAGTCCTATGAAAAGTTTGTTAAAGGGATATCATTTATTGAGGAATCTTCTCAAATGTGATATCCTTTATTTGTGTCTGAGACCTTTTTGGTTCCAATTCACGGTCGGTCAGGCCGTGAATTGGAACCTGTTTTGGGCGGCAGGCTCATATCATAGACGAGGAGGAGAACAACATGGTAAATGTTTTGATGCATGGATGCAACGGAAGGATGGGACAGATGATCACCGGCCTGGTGAAGGAGGATCCGGGAATCTCGATCGCGGCGGGGGTAGATACCTATCAGGAGATACAGAATCCCTACCCGGTCTTTGACACCATCGCAAAATGCGATGTCAGTGTGGATGTGGTGATCGACTTTTCTGTCGCCTCCGCGCTGGAGGACGTTCTGGCGTACTGTGTGGAAAAGCAGGTTCCGGCGGTGCTCTGTTCCACAGGCTATTCGGAGGAACAGCTGAAGAAGATTGCCGAGGCATCGGAAAAAACGGCGATCCTGAAGTCCGCGAATATGTCCATGGGGATCAACCTGCTGCTGAAGCTTCTGAAGGACGCGGCAAAGGTGCTCGCCCCGGCAGGATATGACGTGGAGCTGGTGGAACGCCATCATAACCAGAAGCTGGATGCCCCCAGCGGTACGGCGCTGGCGCTGGCGGATTCCATCAACGAAGCATTGGACGGAGAATATCATTATGTATATGACAGAAGCCAGGTGCGCCAGAAGAGAGACGGGAAGGAGATCGGGATCTCCGCGGTCCGCGGCGGGACGATCGTGGGAGAGCATGAAGTGATCTTTGCAGGTGTGGACGAGGTGATCGAGTTTAAGCATACCGCATTTTCCAGAAGCGTATTCGGTAAGGGCGCTGTGGAGGCTGCGAAATTCCTGGCGGGAAAGCCGGCAGGAATGTATGATATGAGTGATGTGATTCAGTTTTAGGAGGGGCGGATCTATATTCCATAGGACGCAAATGAGGACGTTTGAATGAAGAATTTAGAGACAAGATATCTGGAACGGCTGTCGGATCTGTATCCTACGATCGCGGCGGCGTCTACGGAGATCATTAATTTGCAGGCGATCTTAAATCTGCCGAAGGGAACGGAGCATTTTATTACGGATGTACACGGCGAGTACGAGGCATTTGCCCATGTACTGAAGAACGGTTCCGGGTCTGTGCGCCGCAAGATCGATGAGGTCTTCGGCAATACATTGAGTACAAAGGAAAAGAGGTCTCTGGCGACGCTGATCTATTATCCGAAGGAGAAGATGCGGATCGTCAGGAAGACAGAGGATAATATGGAGGACTGGTACAAGGTCAACCTGTACCGCCTGATCGAGGTGAGCAAGCGGGCGGCGAGCAAATACACCCGCTCGAAGGTGCGCAAAGCCCTGCCGAAGGATTTTGCCTATGTCATTGAGGAGCTGATCACGGAGAAGGCGGAGGTCAACGACAAGGAATCCTACTACAATGAGATCATTATGACGATCATCCGGATCGGCAGGGCGGAAGGATTCATTGCGGCAATTTCCTCCCTGATCCAGCGTCTGGTCGTGGATCACCTTCATATTGTGGGAGACATCTATGACCGCGGACCTGGGCCGCATATCATCATGGATAAGCTGATGAACTACCATTCCCTGGATATCCAGTGGGGGAATCATGATGTGCTGTGGATGGGTGCCGCGGCGGGGCAGCGGGGCTGTATTGCCAACGCCATCCGGATCTGCGCGCGCTACGGGAACCTGGATATTCTGGAGGACGGGTACGGCATCAATCTCCTGCCGTTGGCGTCCTTTGCTATCCGGGTCTATGAGACAGATCCCTGTACCTGCTTTACCCTGAAAGGACAGGACAATACGATCAGCAAGGCGGAGATGGAGATGAACCTGCGGATCCATAAGGCAATCTCCGTGATCCAGTTTAAGGTGGAGGGACAGATCGTCCAGCGGCAGAAGGGATTTCACATGGAAAACCGGGCGCTGCTCCACAGGATCGATTATGAGAAAGGAACCATTACCCTGGATGGAAAGGAATACGCGATGCTGGATATGAATTTCCCGACCATTGACCCGAAGGATCCGTATGCGCTGTCCCAGGAGGAAGAGGAAGTGATGGAACGCCTGGAACGCGCGTTTCTGGGCTGCGAGAAGCTGCAGGAGCATATGCGGCTCCTGCTGACGAAGGGAAATCTCTACAAGGTGCACAACAACAACCTGCTGTATCACGGATGCGTGCCTTTGAATGAGGACGGAAGCCTGCGGGAGGTGAGCCTTTTCGGACATACCTTCAAGGGCCGTTCCCTGTATGACGCGCTGGACCGCTATGTGCGCAAGGGTTTCTTTGCCCTGGATGAGCAGGATCGGGAAAATGGAAAGGACATCATGTGGTATATCTGGCTGAGTCCGGATTCCCCGCTGTTCGGCAAGGACAAGATGGCCACCTTCGAGCGGTATTTTCTGGCGGAGAAGGAGACCCATGTGGAAAAGAAGAACCCCTATTATAAGCTTCTGGAAAATGAAGACGTGATCGACAATGTGATGCGGGAATTCGGCCTGTCGCCGGAGAATGCTTACATCGTCAACGGCCATGTTCCGGTGAAGCGTAAAAATGGAGAAAGCCCAGTCAAATGCAACGGCAAGGTGATGGTCATTGACGGAGGATTTTCCAAGGCATACCAGAAGGAGACCGGGATCGCAGGGTATACTCTGATCTATAATTCCTACGGGCTGCGCCTGGTGGCGCATGAGCCCTTCGAATCTACAGAGGCGGCCATCGAGCGGGAAAGCGATATCCACTCCGAGAGTGTGATCATCAAGCGGGTGATGGAACGGCGTTTGGTGGGCGATACGGATGCGGGCATGGATCTGAGAGAGCGGATCGCAGATCTGGAAGCGCTGCTGGCGGCGTACCGGAGCGGTGAGATCAAGGAGAAGCGTTAAAAAGTATTGGCTGAGGTTTGCCCAAGGGCATCCCATTATGGCCATGCGGCCGTTTCACAAGGTTTAGTTTTTTGTACCTTTGGAAAATATTTTTAGAAAATATTTCCACACATAGTATCCGGAATTTTGCGGATATTACATGTATGAAAAAATATTTTTTGAAAGGGAGAAAAAACTATGAAAAGATATAAGAAGCTTCTATTATTAATGGTATGTACCGGTGTGATCGGGAGTATGACTGCCTGCGGCAGGAACAATGATACCAATGGCGCGGACCAGACAGATACGGAGAATGTGGACCGGAACGATAATATGAATGATGCCACCGGCGGGAACAGCAGCAACAAAAACAATACCACCAACGGATCCAACAAGAACAACGGTACCGATAAGAACAATACGACCAATGGAACCGACAGGAACAACGGGACCGATAAGAACAATACGACCAATGGAGCCGACAGGAATAACGGAACCATCAACAATAACGGAACCACCGACAGAAACGAAGGGGACGGCGTGATCGGCGATGCGATAGATGATGTAAGGGACGGCATTGACGATGTGGCAGATGACGTCAATAACAGGTAGTGACAGGATATATCTGACCAAGGTGTGACGCGTAACAACTGACAACAGCTATACTGAGCGGCAGATTTCATCCGCCGTGAGGATAGCACAAAGGCAGGGGAGCCGGGGATGCAGTACGGCTCCTTTTTCCATAGTGAAACAGATAAGGACAGGAGCGGGAAGATGAGGTTCAGACCTTGCATTGACATACATAACGGAAAAGTAAAACAGATTGTAGGAGGCAGCCTGACAGACCAGGGGGATCAGGCAAAGACCAATTTTGCTTCAGAGCTGGACGCGGCTTATTATGCGAAGCTGTACAGAAAGGACGGGCTTGCAGGCGGGCACATGATCCTCCTGAATGGTCAGGATTCCCCCTACTATGAGGCAGACAGGAGGCAGGCATTTTCCGCGCTGCGGGAATATCCCGGGGGCCTGCAGATCGGAGGAGGGATCACGGCGGACAATGCGGGTGATTTTCTCGAAGCAGGCGCCAGCCACGTGATCGTGACCTCCTATGTATTTCAAAACGGAGTGTTTCAGAGAGAAAATCTGGAAAAGCTGAAGCGTGCGGTGGGACGGGAGCATATCGTCCTGGACTTAAGCTGCCGGAAGCGGGACGGGGCATACTATATTGTGACGAACCGCTGGCAGACCTTTACGGAGGTAAAGCTGGAGCGGGGAACATTGGAAGCATTGGCAGGAGAGTGTGATGAATTTTTGATTCACGGGGTCGATGTGGAAGGCAAGTCCTCGGGAGTGGAGGAAGAGCTGGTGCGGCTGCTGGCAGACTGGAACGGGGCAAAGATGACCTATGCGGGGGGCATCGGAAGTATGGAGGAGTTGGAGCATTTCCGCGGGATCAGCGGCGGGAGGCTGGACTTTACCATCGGGAGTGCGCTGGATCTGTTCGGCGGAAACATCCCCTACCGGGAGCTTTGCAGGAAAACAACTTGAAAATCCACAGAATTTGATATAAGATAAGTCGTAGAATAAATGAAATGTAAAGATAGAAGATGAGGAAATGTTAAATGAGTGAAAAGGAATTAGCAAAGCAGATCATCGATCAGCTGCCAGAGTATAAAATAAGCAATTTGTTACTATTTTTAAAGGGAATTCAATTTGATGATGAACTGGAAGATGAGCTTTATTGCGAGAGATTAGTGGAAGATTATCTGAATAATACGGATCCTGAAAAACATGAATCCATAACCCTTGAAGAATTGGCAAAAAGGGAAGGGATTGAGTTATGAAGTATACAATCATCATTGAAAAACTGGCAGAAAAGTTTATCGTTAAACTTTCAAAGCCGGAAAAAGAAAGGGTGCTGAAGGCAATCTATACCTTATGAAACGGCCGAATGGCCATAATGGGATGCCCTTGGGTATAAATTACCGGAAGGTAATGATATAAAGCAGATGCGCGGTAAGAAAAGTAAAGGAATGTATCGTCTCAGAGTAGGAGATTACAGGATTATTTATACTGTAGATAACGGCAGGCTGATCGTATGCGTTATAGATGCCGGGAATCGGGGAGACATTTATAAAAGATATTGATTTTAAGAGGATGGAGCAGAGAATATTCCAGCAGATTTCCTCCAGAGTTTGTTAATAAACTATGAATCAGTTGAATTTGAGGGAAGTTAGTGTTAAAATACAATCTGAATAAACATAAGAAGGAGTTAATTGCAGATTATGGGCTTGATAGAGAAAATATTTGGTACGCACAGCGAAAATGAACTGAAGCGTATTTACCCTATCGTAGACCGGATCGAGGCATTGGAGCCTGAGATGCAGGCGCTCAGCGATGAGGAGCTCAAGGGCAAGACCC
>CAYQBE010000232.1:0-6066 GCA_964415625.1 uncultured Clostridium sp. | reverse complement strand
TTCAAAAACGGCAAAAGCTTTTCCTGAAAAAATCCCTTGCTTCCCGCAAAATAATGATAAGAGTCAATACTGATCAGAGCACGGAACTGCTTTTTTTCAAAATGAAGATCATTCGCGTCTTCACAAACAGGCGTGATCTGCTCTCCAACACCCCATTTGGCAAAACGTTTCCCATTTTCTTCCGCGCTTACCCATAGATCATCTGCGAAAACTCTCGCTCCGGTCTCTTTCGCAATGATAAGACTTGTCAGCCCCGTCCCGCACCCCAGGTCGAGGACCACATCATCCGGATGAAGCTGCAGCGGATATTTATGGAACAGCTCTTCCAATATCCTTACGCTGTTTGGCCCCATCATAGTTTCTGCCGAAATATATTCCTTATAGTCATCCGTTTTCATATGTCCTGCCCCTTTTCAGTGATCATGCTTCACAACTTTTTTATCCGTCTTTATCAGCTCTCTCTTATCTGTACCGTCCGGCACAAATCTGAATACGACAAATTCCGTTATTTCATCCGTATCATTTTCAAATGTATGGATACTGTGATGAACCCTTACAATATCATTTTTTACCGCATAGCAAGATTTTTCAATTCCATTGCAGTCTACATATTTGCACAGTAATTTTCCTTTCGTGATCAAAATATTTTCGTCGATTTTTTCATGGAAATGCCACTCCTGAACCGTATGCGGCATAATCCTGTTTAGATGTATTTCCGCCTCATCAAAAATATAATAATTGACTTCTGTGCCCGTCTCCTTGATCACATGAATAGAATCCTTTTCATGGATCACTTCAAGATCTGCCATATCTGATATACCTCGTTTCAATCCCACTTTCGTTCATCAAGCATACAATAAATCACAATAGCCTGCTGTACCTCTAATAAAAATCTCTTAAACTGATAGACGACAAAATAATCAGAATCTATCACATCTTCGGATACTTCCTCGCCGCGATAGAATGGCGGACAAGAATTTAAAATATCTCTATATACCAGCACTCCTTCCATCTCGTATCCCTTTGGGCAGCATTGCGACAATTCAAATCCTAAAACCCCCGCCGCCTTCCATGAAAGACCAATGTTGCCGGATTCACCCAATGATTCATATATCCGCAAACATCTTCCAGTTTTTCTTTTTTATCCAGGGTTTCCGATGGAAATAATATTGGCTGCCCGCCAAGCTGATCTATTCCTTTTTCAAATGTCACACGAGTTCTTATGAATTAAATTTCTCAATCCAGCACCCCTTCCCTGCATAAATTCAAACAGGTAACAATGTGTCATGAATTTATGATAACACATCCTTTGGTATTTATCATTAAGAAGTTGTTTTATGTATGGTAAGAAGTTGCAGAAAACATTCGAAGAAATTTGTGAAATGGTCAATCTCCTGTTACGCCTTCGCTGTTCAGGCACCCGAAAAATGAGAATTTATCGCTAAGAGATATTTTTCTTATAAACTCCCAACGAAAACCATTTCAACAAAGCACTATATTCCTGCACATCAAATCGTTTACTATCAGATGATAAAATAGAATACCGCTCTTTTTCATCAACAAACGTATAACCTGTATCAGTAATTCCATTTCTGCGATAAAACGCAATACGTTTTTCACGTTGCAAGGAATTTTCCGCAGATGGATCTATTGCCTCAACATTTAAAACGATAATTTTTGACGTAACACTTTTCAACCATTGTAAGATTTGACTTCCATATCCTTTTGACCTTATTTCGTCATTTACTGCAAGATATAGCACAAAAACATATTTGTTGTTTTCAGCAGTATATAAAACCCCGCAAAACTGCTCTCCATCATAAAAAGCCCGAAAGTTAACTTTTTCTCTTAATGCAAGTAGTCTCAACACCCACAATGGGAATTGTTCGTTTCGGGGAAATGCCGTCTTCATCAAGTGACAGATAAATGGATACTCCGCAAGTTTTGAGGTCACTTTTTCTTCCCTAATTGCCATTTTATTGCCCCCTGCAAATTCCGATTTTCCGCTTCCTACACCTTCCATAATTTCAATTTTACCCTTTCGTATTCCTTGGCTATTTGTATATGCTCATTCAAATAATCTCTAAAATACAATTCATCATTATCTCCAGCATAGCGGAGGTGTACATGAAAATCAGAAGGATTTGAGGCTTCTGCTAACGCCAAAAATCCCTCTCCGCAAATTTCAATCAAACATTATCAATAATTCATCCAATGAACTTATTTCTTTATCTTGCCCATAATTTTTAATTGTATTATCTCTATTTACTAAAATAGAATATGCTCCCGCATTGACAGCACACATTACATCTTTTTCTTCATCACCAACAAATGCCATTTCCTTCATATCGACCTGCATTTTTTCCGATAGAAGTTTTAATCCATCCGCACATGGTTTTCTGTAACCCACATCATTGGAAGTCAACGGATAATCTATAAACCTTATTATCGCACTGATATCTTCCAAAGCGTATACATTGTCCATACCGTACGCAACATCAGATAACGTGCCTAACAATATTCCTTTATCGGAAAGTCGTTTTAGAGTTTCTTCAACTTCCGAGAACACAGTACGATCGCGCCTAAAATATAGAAAGAAATAATGCTTAACTTGCTCTATATCTTCCATTGGAATGTCCATAGCACTCAGAATTTCATTAAAAATCTGCTCGGAAGAAACTTCATAATCCCGTGGATTCACTCTTGTATTATATTTAGTCAGTATCCGATAGGCACGCTGATAATGACTTTCCGAAAAAGTGTAACCGCATTTTTCAGAAATGTGTTCAAATGCAGGTCTGTATAATTCCGACCAATTTAATGGTTTTTTATACTCAACCAGAGTTTGCCCGATATCAAACACAATAGCTTTAAGCATGGTCAATTCCTCCACTAAACTTTGATTTCTCATTCTGTCCAGCTACCCGAAAAATGGAAGGCTGTGTTTTATATTATACTGGAGGATCTTAAGGCGGACAAGTACAAACGCAATACATTCTCTTTTCTGTAAATGAGCCAAAACTTTTTCAGCTGCTCTTTATGACAGAACGTCCGCAAATACCTGATTTGTCGGGTGTGCTGCCGTTGATCGAGGAAAGCTATGAGGACTTTGAGAAGCAGGAAGTCACCTACATTTTTTATGATCTTCGCTTCTTTCTGCTTTTCTGCCATGACGCAGATGTCATTCAGTATGAAAGATCTGTCAAATAAAATGATGGCGGCAATGATGCTCGTGATCGGCCTTACTTTAGCATTTACCACATTATTTCTTGCCGTCACAACAGTCATGAAAGGAAATTGACAGAAGCATGACCCGGGATTGCAGAGAAGATTGCGCCTTTTCCCTTCGAATCCGATTCGAGTATACCAAAATTATTTTAAGCAATTTAAAATTACTGTAACCATCATTTCCATTTCATCTGGTCTTGATTCCGCAATCATTATTGTGAGCGCTACAAGAGTATGATCATCTATAAGTTTTCTCCCGTCAGCAAAAAGTCTCTTATTTCTGTCTAAAAAATACAGAAATATTGTTGCTGCTATTCTTTTATTTCCGTCAAAAAAACTATGGTTCTTTGTGATAAAATAAAGTAAATGAGCCGCCTTTTCTTCCAAAGTAGGATAGATATCCTGACCACCGAACGACTGATAAATATTACCTATGCTTCCTCTAAAAGAATCGTCCTTTTCTTTTCCAAAGAGATCAGATTCATCTCCAAACCGCATATTTTTAATTACTTCCTGACATTCTTCATAAGTAAGTTCGTATGTCGCAATATTCCCGGTTGGACGGGTCATATTTTGATGGTCGTAAGAATCGAGCAATTCTAATGCTTCACTATACTTTTCTATGACGGTTAACACTTGTCTGCTATCCAATTCATTTTCTGTACGCTTCATAATCCGTATCACCTCGCCAAGCTGATTGATACGACTATTATTTACAGCATACCCCTGTAAAATGTATTGCTTTAAAACCGAATTCGCCCATTTGCGAAATTCTACTCCGCGTTTTGATTTAACACGATATCCGACAGATATAATCACATCCAGGGAGTAATACGCAACCGGCTTGTCGGAATTTGCAATTTGCAAAAAATGCAAATTGCTTTTCTTATCTACTTCTTCCTCCTTAAATATATTGCTTATATGACGAGAAATTACAGATACATCTCTTTCAAACAGTTCTGTCATCTGTGCTTGTGTCAGCCAGACAGTTTCCTGTTCAATAGGGACTGATAATTTTATTTCTTTATCATTAGTTTCAAATATTACGATTTCACTTCTTTTCATTAATTCACCCCTCCTTTAATATTTTACCGATTGTCTATTTGATTATATCAAAGCTCCAAACGTTCAATCGACATCAGCATAAATAATGTTGTAACAGGTCTGTCAATCCCCGGAAATTTCATGGGGCAATTTTTCTACCTGTACGGTTGCAAACCGTAATCTCAGTGTTTCCTATTACGACTTCGTTGTTCAGCCACCCCAAAAACAGGAATTTAACGCACTCATCAGAGCTGCAGCCATTACATGTAATGTTTTCAGAACATAAAACATCACAATGCCCTTTTCAGCTTGATATAAATCAGCTCTTGTTCCATGAAAAAAAGAGCCACGGCTAAATACTATTTTTTGCTCATCTGTTTTTCTCCTTAATCTATTCAAACACCAATTTTACGTTTCCTAAAACTTCCCGAAAACCGGAATTTGTATCAATTCTTTTTATAAAATGCCAATGTCATTTTTTCATTTATCACTTTAAACTCTCCGGTTTGACAGTATCCCATTTTCTCATATAAATAACAGTTTCCTTTTTCCTCCAATATAGTTTCCAATTCCCAATCAGAACATCCATGTTTTTCTTCTGCTAATTTTATTGCCTTTTGCGCCAGTCCTCTATTTCTGTATTCTGGCATTACAAAAACAGGGGATATTCGCTTGGTTACACCATATTCATGTTTATCAACAACCCTTATAGCACCTGCTGCTACGCCATTTGCAATGATAAAGTAGTAATAAGTAAATGGCTGTTTTAATCTCATAATTATATTGTCCATAGGCTCTGTTGCAGGGCTGGTTTCTGTATCTTGATATTTGTCATATAATTCTTTAAAAGCTGTTACTTGCATATTCCACAATTTTTCTGCATCTTCAATGCCTATTCTCACCAGTCTGACATCCATAGTAATTCTTTCCTCCAAATCCTGGTTTCTCGTTCTGTCCAGTTATCCGAAAATGGGAAGCCGTGTTAGTCATCTTCTAAAATTTCCAGGGCAGATATGCCGCCAAAATTGATAGAAGCACGGCCGGAAGCATGTTTGCAACATTTATTTTTTTGCCCCATACAAGGTTTACCCCTATACAGAAAATCAGTACAGAGCCAATAAGCGATAAATACGCAACTGCTGTTGAGGTCATTACAGGAGAGACCAGTTTTGCAAGCAGCGTGATACATCCCTCAAAAACAAAAACCGGGATCGCGGAAAAGATTGCGCCTTTTCCCATGGAGGATGTCAGTACAGCAACGATAATGAAATCTAGAACCGATTTTACAGCAAGAGTGGAATAGTCTCCGAGTAATCCGTCCTGTATTGCTCCAACGATTGCCATAGCTCCGATTGAAACTGTAAGAGATGCCGTTACAAAAGCATTTACAAAACTTGTGTCACTTCCGTTTCCAGTTTTCCTCTTCAGCCATTCTCCAAAATGTTCGAAACCTTTTTCAATGCCAATTAATTCACCGATCATTGTTCCCAAAGCAAGGCAAAGCACAACCAGCATAAATTTTCCGCTGCTGATCTCCAGGCCATTTATTTTCAGCATTCCCTCCATTGCTCCGGCAATGGCTATAAAAAGGACGCTGATCCCACAGGCTTTACTTAACGATTCTTGCTGTTCCGGCCTGAATAGTTTTCCGGCAAAGCGGCCAATCACTCCGCCTGCCACGATACTGATACTGTTGATAATTGTTCCAAGTCCTATCATCTTCTTTTCCCTTCTGTATATAAAGTCCGAGTTGCTAAATAATTTCCAGCTGTGCGGTTGCGATTCGATAGGTCA
>CAYQBE010000231.1:0-6073 GCA_964415625.1 uncultured Clostridium sp. | reverse complement strand
TCATTAAAATATTTTCTGAATCAAAACCATTTATGCAGGCGAATTTTATTGCGGCATTTTTATTCGGAATCTGGCATATTGTAATGCCGGTCAGAAGCTATATGGATGGTGAAATGTCATTTGCGGCAATGGCTCTGATGGGGATCGGGTATATAATCCTTGCCGGAATCATGGGAATCAAATGGGGACTTCTCTACCATATGACAGGAAATATATGGGTGGGGCTTGGCGACCATTTATTCAATAATACCGTTGCTACAAATATGCTGCATGTCATTTCTCTAAATGGTGCAGACGAATTACAAATTGTCCGGATTATGGCTGCACAAATAGTTTCCTTTGCTTTTGTGTTGGTAATTCATACTTATCGAAAAGGTATTATTACAAGAACAGAAAGGAAATAGATAAATTCCCGCTGTGGGACAAAGGAGGAGAGATTCATTGAACGATTTAAAAGAATTAGGGAAATTGATGAAAGAGCACTCTGTCATTAGTGCCGTAACATTGGCGGCGATGGCTGTAGGCGCATTTTTGGGGGCGGTTGCATTTTATCAGGGGTGGTTAGGTTAAACTGTGTATTTTATACCGAAGTGCAGAGCGAATAATAGGAGGCAATAGAATATGGAACTTGTAAAACTGACACACGAAAATATAGAAAAGGAGCACATCTGCTGCGCGATCTCCAATAATAAGGATATTCAGGTCATGTCCAAAAAGAACTGGCTGAGGGAGCGGCTGGACGAAGGACTTGTATTCTTAAAAGGCAATGTCCGTGGAAAATGTTTCATTGAGTATATCCCGGCAGAATACGCATGGGCGCCTGTTGAAGCGGAAGGGTATATGTACATCGACTGCCTGTGGGTATCCGGGCAGTTCAAGGGGCATGGATATTCAAACCTCCTGCTGGATGCGTGTATCAAGGACAGCAAAGAGAAAGGGAAAAAGGGGCTCGTGATCCTGTCTTCTAAGAAAAAGATGGGATTTCTTTCTGACCCGAAGTATATGGGCTATAAAGGATTTCAGACTGCGGATACGGCAGAGCCTTATTTTGAACTGATGGTTCTGCCCTTTGAGGAGGAGGCTTCCCTTCCCCATTTCCGGGACAGCGTGCGCGGGCATGAAGATATGCCGGAGGGATTTGTGCTGTATTATACAAATCAATGTCCCTTTACGGCGAAGTATGTACCGATACTGGAGAATATGGCAAAGACCAGGAACGCAGCGTTTCAAACCGTACATATACAGACCAGAGAGGATGCGCAGGCATCCCCATCGCCTTTTACTACCTATTCCCTGTTCTATGACGGGCAGCTTGTGACTCATGAGATCTTGTCGGAGAAGAAATTTGATAAAATATTAGCAAGCAAGGGGCTGTGATACCACCAGAATAGAAAGTTACCCAAAAGTCATTGTACGGCCATTTTCTATACGCCTAAATTCTTTTGGCAGGCAGGGCGGTATACGCTTCCCCTGCCGCCGACCACCATACGGCAAAGCATTTTTCTGCATTTCGGACAAGGTTTCCCCTCCTTGGCTCTCCCCTTTTCGCTTTGCTCCGGCGGCTGCAGGACATGCATCCCCCGGACGCACTGCGCCCTTTCTTGCAGATTTTTTTATCTGTTCGTGGTAAAAATAATTGACGGTCTTACACCAATCTCTTTTATCTGTACGTCTGTTTTTGGGCAAGAAAACTTTTCTGCGCGCTTTGTACTACAACATCTGTATCTTTCAATTCTCCGAGCAAAAGCGGAGAGTTTGGATTATGGTATTTATAATTTTCAAATGCTTTCTGCGGGTTTTTGTTGGCGTAACAGTATTTACAGCCGTTCATGCAGGTATCGTAAGCCCCGATGTCACGGCTTTCGATACAATGGCAGCCCTGCCGCATACCTTTGTGTTTCCGTTTCTTGAATACGATTCCATTTGCGCCGCCAAGAATATCCAGCGTCATGCAGCCGGAAGAATGAATACCATAACGGGTAAAATCACCGTTTGTTCCGCAGGTCTGAATATAGATACCGTTTTGTTCCGCAATCGCTCCCAGCCCCTGTGCCAGTGCGTCCATATCCCGTTCGGACAAGGGAATGAGCTCCGGCATATTGCTTTCCAGTTTTTTATACATTTCTACGAAGCTGAAAATACAGCGGTCAATATATGGGGAAAGTACCTTTGCCATACGTTCAAAGGTTTCCAAATGCCGCTCTATGGTATATTCCTTTGTCAGCAGAACGGGGTCATACCTCCATGCAATCCGTCCTTTTCCAACGATTTCGGACAATCTGATCAAGGTTTCCATGCTTTCCTCTATGCCCGGAACACCCGGCTCGATCTCTTTTCCGTAAGCGGTGACCGTGTAGTGGAAGTAGGTATGGAAACGGTCTGTGATCTCATGCAGGCGCGGCAGTATGGGCCTGTAATTCTTAGAACAGAACACAACGCAGTCTACCGTGTCCGGGGTCAGTTCATAGCGTGTGACTTTGTTTGGAAACAGGGGATTGCGTGAAAGGACGCAGCCTTGTGAAAAGCGGTTCAAGAGCCACTCCGTGTAATACTGGACGGTATCTGTCCGTCCTCCTGTGTTGATGATCATGTTTCTACCTCCGTTTTACCGACTTATTTCTCTTTGATCTCGCGGAATTTTTGTTTCATACAGTTTGAAAAGGTAGTAGTAATGCGTACCATTTCGATGATATCTTTTTCGTCCAATTCCGCCATAGCGTCAATCTCGGCACTGGCGGCAGGGGGGATAAGGTTCTTTGCGTATTCCCTGCCCGCGTCTGTAAAACGGACGATTTTATTTCGGCGGTCAGTTTCTGCTTCGGTAAGCGATAGATACCCTGATTTCCAAAATTTTTTAATGATTGCGCTTATGGTCTGCCTGGTGGCAGACAACCGTTCGCATATTTCCGATTGCAGGCAGCCGTCTTCGGCAAACCAAATGATGTCAAGTACAAACAATTCCTTTGCTGTCAGATTGTGCTTTCTTGCGTATAGCTCATAGGCGGCATACTGTATGTCCCGCAGCCTGCAGTATTGATTGACATAGGCTCGTACTTTTTCTCTGTCCATAGGGTTCCTCACTTTCTTATAATAATAGACAGTCTGATATTAGACATTATGATATCAGACATTATGCGATCTGTCAAGATATTTAAGAAAAAAATATGATGAAATGTAAAAATTGCCATATGTTCTGTTTCAAAACGAAAATTTATAGAAAATCATTACCTGCCATAGCTATTGCACCAGCGATTTGGTACAATGGGTATGGCGCTGAGGCGCAAGCAGGTTATCAATTTTCTGGTGAAAATTGGTGGCAAATTATAATAATTCCAGTTTGTGTGGGAGTTAAACAGAGAAAAAATAGCATTTCGTGAGGTGTTGGATCATGGCGATGTGGAATCCGTGGCGCGGCTGCCACAAACATAGTGAGGGATGCAGGTATTGTTACATTCATAAGGGCGATTCCAGGCGTGGGATTGATACGGATCATATTGTAAAGACGGATCACTTCTATGCCCCGATCGCCAAAAATCAATCGGGAGCCTATAAAATAAAATCGGGACAGACTGTATACTTGTGCTTTTCCACAGATTTTCTGGTTGAGGATGCCGATGAATGGCGTCCGGAATGCTGGCAGATGATACGGGAGCGTTCCGATCTGCGTTTTCTGTTTTTGACAAAGCGTATTGAACGGTTTATGGATTGCATTCCGGAGGACTGGAACGATGGATATGATAATGTGATTGTCGGATGTACGGTGGAAAATCAAGACAGGGCTGATCACAGGCTTTCCATTTTCAATGAGCTGCCTGTCAAGCATAAAAATATTATCTGTCAGCCATTGCTTGAGGAAATAAACCTTACCGCCTATCTTGATCATGTGGAATTAGTCGTAGTCGGCGGCGAATCAGACAGGAACGCCAGACCTCTTGACTATGCGTGGGTGCTTTCCATACGGGAGCAATGTATCGCCCGCAAAGTACATTTTGAGTTTCGGCAGTGCGGGACGCATTTTATCAAGGACGGAAAAAGCTACACGTTATCTACCCGCGACTTATGCAGTCAAGCGAGAAAAGCAAATATTAATTATTGAATTAATTGAGTGATGCAACAGGCTGCATCGTGAAGTAGATGCAGCCTGCAATTGAGCTCATTCATATTGAACAGATTTAGTAATCAAACCGTTTTCGATGGAACATACTGCTCGTAAATATCCAATAACTGCTGTCTTTTCTTCACCTCAACCTTGGCAAAGATATTGTGTACATGAGCCTTGGCGGTGCCGATGGAAATACACAGGTCGTCCGCAATCTCAACATTCGTCTTATTTTCCAGCAAAAGCTGCAGGATATGCTGCTCCCTCGGTGTGAGCTGGTAATCTCTGCTGAACAGATAGAATTTGGAATAGTCCGCTTGGTCGGAAACCTCCTGGATTCCTCCATGCTGTTCTCCATCCGCCGCCTCCACGAAAGCTTCTCCCGGCACATCATCTGAAAACTCTGCCTGTGATCCGACATCTGAGTCTGTCGGCTTCACACTTTCCGCAGATAAGGCCTGCTCGTCCGCATTTTCGGCAGAAGCAGAAGCGGCGGCAGCCTCTTCGGAGACCATCAGTGACTGCAGATAAGGCGCAAGAAACCGCAAAGCAGTATATACAAAGTAGATGCTCATCAGATTCTCGGTAAAGCTGCGGTTAGTAATATGGATACCGGGTATTCCGTAATTGTCAAAATTAAAAATCACGATCACATCTTCCGCAATGATCAGGATCGAAAATATGGAAGTCCATAAAAAAGTACGGCGAAATCGAAGACGGAGGGCGTCGTCATATTTCTCCGGATGCATTTTCAATCGGCTCATCCCATAGATGCCCAGCAGGAAAGAAAATATCTGACAGGGGGTGTAATAGATAAATACTTTCATGGCGCTGTCCTTCATCATGGGGACAAACAGCATGAAGAGTATGATCAGCCCAAGCAGGGACAGCAGGATATAGTTGGTATTCTCTTTCAGCACAGAAGTTGTGATCTGTAGAAGGAAGAGCAGGATGGCAACAAAAATAATCGTCCGGACAGTAGGGACGGACATAAAGGTTGTATCATAAAAATGAGCAAACTCCGAATCAAATTCCGTAATAAATATAATGATATTCTCAATGAAGTAAAAGAAAAACAGACCTGTAATATACAGGTACAGAGGTTTCCGGGTATGCTGATAAAGGATCCATGCATAGACCACAGGAATACAGTATAAAGTCTGTAGCAATAAATTGTAGACCAATAATAAAACTTCCATAATGAAGTGCCACCTTTTTTTAATTTTCTGGCAATGGGCATACCCTAAGTATAGCAGAAAAGAAAATGAGAGTAAATCCTTTTTTGAAGAGAATGAGCCAGGCGAATGGATACGTGGGCTGGATTCTGCTTGGAGCATCTAAACGCATAGCTAAAAATGATTTGAGCGTTTTTTGAAATGTATCGAAAAGAAAGAAAAGTGTTATGCAAATTGCACAAAAGTTTAGAAGAGTTTATATGAATAATTCATAAAATAAATAAAAAAACTAACCCTAAAGGGCTATTTTAAACCCGAAATGAACGTGCTAGAATACAACCATAACAACCGCACCACTTCTTGATAAGATGTGAAAGCGGGGATAAAAACGCAGCCGCATTTCTATTTCATTTACAGGAAATCAGGAAAAGCGGCCGCACCCAAACAAGAGCATTGGCGGATGAGATTCTATATAGAATGAACGATAGAATCCAACCAAGAGAAAATGCTCATGGCACATTTACAACTAAATAAGGAATGAGGAACGCTTCTATCATAAAAGAAGCAGGAAAGAAATGGGTATACCTGTTTCCTCTATATATAGAAGAGTTCCGAAAGAGAAAGGAGCCTGGCAAATGGGTGAAAAGAAAAAATTTAGTATGCTGAGCTGCATACTCACAGTAATCTGTGTAGTATTCGTAGCAGAAGCGGCTGCTCCTGTAGCGGCCATCGGTAACTCACAGTACTTCTGGTGGATCTTCATGATCATATTGTTCTTGCTTCCCTATGGATTGATCTC
>CAYQBE010000230.1:0-6197 GCA_964415625.1 uncultured Clostridium sp. | reverse complement strand
CGCATTCCCTCAGCCGTTCGTGTTTCTACATCTCCAGAATCCGGAACACCGGATCCGGGCCGAAAAGCGCCTGGTTCTCTTCCTCCTCCCGGAGCCCATATGCCAGATAGCAGGAGCACCATTTTCTGCGGCACAGAATGCTCTCTTCGAATAACTCCTTCCGATTCCCGTCATACCAGTTTTTGTCCGATGCCCCGCTGATATTGCATCTGCGGACATTTCCGTCGGCCTCCACGAAAAGCCGGTTGAGACACAGGCTTTCATCTGCAGGAACATGCCGGAGCTCCCGGTCAAAATATGGATCTATGGATTGGAACAGCCGAATTTCCTCTTCGGTATAAGGGCGTTTCAGGCCGTCCATTTTGTTGATCCAGAAATAAATCTCGTCGGGGAGCATTTCCCTGAGCCTGCAGAGCAGATCTGCATTTTCCGGAACCCCTACTGCGCCGGCGCAAAGAAGGATGCCTTCCTCCCGAAGCCGGATGCATTTTGCAGCAAATTCTTCGCAGGCCGTCATCTCCGGATGAAAGGAAGCCCAGAGACGAAGCTTTTCCCGCACGCCACCGAACTGATTGAAGATTTTGAGAGAACGTTCGGCAGAGAAGCTCAGGTTGGTCTGCGCTCCCGCTGCCTCCAGAACATCCCATTTCGTCAGGCCGCCAAGCCCCTCCCAATACCATGGGTGGATCAGGGCTTCCCCGTAGGGTACGACCATCAGGGCGCGGATGCTCAGATCTTCCGCGCTTTCCCGCAGGCTTTTACAGAACCGGAACCATTGTTCCCGGTCATCTTCCAATTCCCGCTTAGAAATCTTGTGCTTGGAAAAAGGGCAATAGCTGCATTGATAATTACAGCTCTTTAAGCTGCCCCGGTAAAGGATTGTCCGGCGTGGATCCTGCCCGGCTCCCGGATTCTTTCCGCAGTGCGCCAGGCCGTCGGCACAGCAGGATTTCGTTTCATCTTCACAGCTTTTGAAGCTGCTGCATAAGCGGTTGGTTTGTCTGTCCATGTGCTGCCTCCCATTCTGCCATTTTCGCGCCGATTTCCTTGGAAATCAGCTGCGGACCAAGATAATCAGAAAGGCCAAGCCCGTCATCCGTCAGTACTAGCCAGTCGGATTTTGCCTTTCGCTGCGCCGGATCACAGCACGCATCCCGCATCCCTGAACCGCAGTGGATCCCGACTTCATCAGGAGAGTTCTGCCGCGCAAGATACCCCTCCCCGATCCACTCCGACAGCAGTGGAAAATCTTCCAGAATCTCCGTGCCGAAATGCTCCCGATACCTGCCGATATCCAGCCCCGGCCGGATCAGGAGATGGCGGATCGCATATCTGCGCTTCTGTTCCTCCCGGGAAAGCACGATCCCATGAGTGACAGCGGTAAAATCCTGCGTATTTTCATAAGACTTCAATTCACGCAGGCAGTCCTGCCGTGTGATGGCATACGGGGTGCAGAAATGCAGATTTCCCACATAGCTCCGTCCGCCGCAGCCCAGCGCCAGAGAGGTGCCGAAGCCGCACTCGGAGAAGGGGCGCAGGTGTTCTGATTTTCTTCGAATCATCTGCTCCTGTGCTGTGGAACCCTGCTGGGATACTTCTGATTTTCTCCGTACAAACCGCCTCATAGAATCCTGCCGGAAGCCTTCGGACTTTAAAAAGCTGCTTGCTTCCCGATACTGCTCAAAAGCCTTTTCCGGCTCCAGCACCATTCCGTCCCGCAGTTCCCTTTCCAGCCCTGCGCCGTGCTTTACATACAGAGGATACAAAAAAATCTCCTGGAGCCCGAGAAACACCGCCGTTTCCAACGATTCCAAAAGAGATCGGATCGTTTGTCCTGGAATCCCGTAGATAAAGTCCGCATTTACACAGTCAAATCCAAAGGAAAGCAAAAGCTCCAGGGCTTCCAGCGCCTTTTTCCCGCTATGCCCCCGGCGCAGAGTTTCCAGTTCTCTGTCGCAAAAGCTCTGGATCCCCATGCTGACCCTTGTAATGCCCCGACCCTTTAGCAGCTGTAATTTTTCTCTGTCCGTCTGGTTGGGAGCCGTTTCGATCACAATGCTCCGGTTTTTGTCAAAATGCAGATCAGACTCCGTCATGGACAAGACCCGTTCCAATTGCCGCGCAGTCAAAAGAAGAGGCGTCCCCCCGCCTATGGTAAAGTCTGAAAATCTTGTGCCTGCCGGTTCCAGGATCCGGCGGTACTGGTTCAGCTGCCGCTCCACCGCATCCAGATACCGTTCCATTTCCTCTGCCCCGGCTCCGGTGACAGAGAACAGATTGCAGTAGCCGCATTTCGTCTGGCAGAAGGGGATGTGCAGATACAGCCCGCAGCCCGGTCCCGAAAGACTGTCGGCGCAGTCTGCCAGACGGATCCCGGCCAGCGGGCGGTATGCCGTTTTATGAGGATAGCTGTACATATATTGAATATACGGATTCATAGCAACAAAAACCTCTATAAAAAGAAATGCTTATAAGGAACGGTATTGACCACAGGATGATTGATCCCATGGAACTGGCATCCGTCCTCCCCATAGCAGGTTCCGTGGTCGGAACAGCAGATGACAAAGGTCTGGCCCCGCTTTTCTTTCCAATGGTCAAACAGCCGTCCCAGCTCCCGGTCCGCATAGCGAAGTGCCGCCCCGTGGCTGGCCAGATTATCATGGGAGCACCCATCCAGATAGAAGGAATTGGGATAATGGATGGCGTCCACATTGAGGTACATAAAAATCCGCTGCCCCGGATCCGCTGCTTCCAGCTTCCTCAAAATAAAGTCTACCTGATTTTTGGTGCTGTCCTTGACCCCGCAGCCAAAGGACGGATTCCAGTAGCTTTTCCGGAAATATCCGGGAAATACCTTTCCCAGGTCCGAGCGTTTGTCAAAAAAGGAGACGCCCCCGACACACCAGGTATCATAGCCGTCCTTTTCCAGCCCTTCCATGATCGTGCCGCCGGAAAATCCATAAGCCCCCGGGGGCGTTTTTCTGCCCATGCCGATCTGCCTGGGAAAAAACAGCATTTCCCGGTCGGCAAGGTTTTTCGCCTCATGATCCGCAGGCAGGAAACCTGCAAACATGGCGTGATGGGACGGCCAGGTAAAATTCCCCGGAGCCTGGCATTTTTTCCAGGAGCCATAACGGTTCAGCACCGGGGTCGTGCCGTCCTCCTGTTCCTTCACCGCCGCGTCATACCGAAGGGTGTCCAGACAGATAAACAAAATGTCCATCTGCCCGACAACCTGGTTCATATCCACGGAAGGTGTTCTCTGCGCTTTGGCAGAAGAAAACAGCCGGAAAGGAACCTCTCCTGTATGCTTGTGCGCGGCTTGCCGATTTTCTTGAATTTCCATATTTTTGGTGTCTTGCCGATTTTCCTGAACTTCCATATTTTTGGTGTCTTGCAGGTTTTCCTGAATTTCCATATTTTTCGATTCTTTCTGGTTTTGTTGTACATCCATAGCGCTTTCGCCCTTTCCTATTTGATGCTTACAGTTGATGAAATCTGCCGTGAAAATATTCCAGCCGTAACTGCGCAGCGGCATCATTTTTTATGCGGCTGTGTGCTAAGTATACAGCCATTCCTTCATCATTTCCGCCTGATGGAGGTAGATCCGGTTCTGGTCATAAATATCCTGGTAAATGAGATCGCCCTGGCCGTTCAGTTCGATGATCCTGGGTCGCAGGCTCCCTTTTTCCAGAAGCACATCGATCCCCACGCTCCGCAGTCCCGGATAGCATTTTGCCGCACGGATGCAGACCTGCTCCACATCCTCCATGACATGACGCGGAAGTCCAAGTTCCTCCCCCTTTAAAGGGTGGTTATTCAGATGCAGATTGGTAATGGGGCCGGAAGAAAGACGGGCCAGGATAAAATCCATCCTCCCGTCCTGAACCACTGCCCGAAGGTCATAGGAAAAGCCGTTGTGCTCCGCCTTGGCATACCACCGTTCTGCGATACAGTTCAGCTGCAGAAGCCGTCCGATCATGGAAAGTACCTGTTCCCTGTCCGTAAACCGCCGGAGCCGCTTCGTATTGACCAAACGTCCGGTTCTAGGATCCTCGATTGCGCAGGTGTAGAGGATCATCCGGCCGGAGCGGGGCTGCCAGCGGAAGGCCGCGGTTCCAGCAGCACCGGAACCACAGACCGGCTTTATAAACACCTGATAGATGCGGTGATGTTCCATGGAATCCAGCAGCAGCTCCGCCCGTCCAACATCGTCCAACGTCTCAGCCGTTGGAAGCACAGCCTGTTCGACGCCGTCCAACTCCTCGGTCACCGGAATCCCGGCCTCTGCCAGCCGCCTTTTGCACGCTCTTTTATCCAGAAGGGCACGGATATCCTCCGGTCTGTTTAAAAATGTGATCTGCCGTTTTTTCCCCAGTTCTGCCAGCCATTGCAGCTTATTTTCATAATCCCGCGCCAGGATATTCAACTCATCCAGGCAGCAGCTTTCCCACAAAGGCGGGTCAATTTTCAGAAACACATTTTCCCATGAATCCGTGCTTCGAACAAGAAATTCCCATGAATCCGTGCTTCGAACAAGAGATTCCCGCGAATCCGCGTTTCGAACAAGAGATTCCTGCGAATCACCGCTCCGGAAGGGAAATTCCTTCCAGGCCAGCAGCCGGATCGATATTCCTGCCGCCTCCGCGCCCTTTTCCAGATAGATGGTTCGTTTCGTCCCGGGACTGCCGAGGAGAACTACCTGCCTCATTCGGTCAGCATGGCGTTCATCCAGATCTCGCCTTTGTATTCCTCCGGCTCATAACGCTCCGACGCGTCAACCTTTGCCGGAAGAGCCTGCAGACCCTTCACCATGCCCTCTGACATATAATGAAAATGCACATCCAGCTCCTCAATATTGGGATAGGAAGGAAGCGTTTCCAGAAGCAGGGCACCGCCCTTGTCTGTCAGGGTGCCGTTGGCCAGATCCAAGACCTTCAGCTGCTTCATATATTTGCTTCCCAGCACCGTCTGAACCAGTTCATCCTGGATCTCACTGTCCTCGATCCCCAGATGCACGAGCTTTGGAAAATCCGATTGTTCCAGAAGGGTTTTGATGGTGTCTGCACTGCCGTCAAATCCGTAATCCTCGATTCCGATGTAAAGAACCAGTTTTTTCAGATTCGGCAGCTTGGCGTTCTGGATCTCCTGGATCACTGACACCGGAAGCCCACCGCAGATAATGGTAAGAGATTCCAGTTCCGGATGGCTGATCTCTCCCAGCACCAGTTCTGAGCTTCCCTTGACGGTCAGTTCTTTTAAGTGAGGAAGAGCCTGCCAGAGCCGGCTGTAATTGCCTTGGATGATCCAGGAAACCTCGCACTCCTCATAGTCCATATCCCCTACAAACAGGCTCTCGACATGGGACAGCTTTTCCTTGTTCTCCACGATCTGATCCAGGATGATCTGGCAGCTGTCGTCCCAGGATTCTCCCCAGCACCCGATCACCAGGTCAGATACCTGGGGAAATTCCGGATCATTCAAGATATCCTCCACCATGGTTCCGGGACCCTTTCCGTTCTCAAACTGTTCATAATCATACACATATTTTTTACTTTTCCCCATAAAAACCTCCTTTGCGGCTGTCGGCTGACCGCCCCTGCATTTTTCTTATATTATACGCAATGATACGGTGGGACTCAACTGTTTTTTCAGTGTCAGTGATATTGTCCATCGTGATGCCGCCTCCCGACAAGAGGAATTTACTTGCTTTTCTTCTCATTATTGCGTCTTATCAAGGCGATGATTAATTCAACAATTCCCCCACATAGCCATATCATACCAACCGCAGTGTTTTCTATCACAAAGAACCATACTGGCGATGTGAGAATCCATATCATGGACAAAACTAAAATTCCGTTACTACTCATGATGATTCCTCCAGCAAACTGACTTCGTCAGCTTGATTATAGCATAGCCTGTCTGCCTTGTGAACGGTTCGTTGAAAAAGTAAGGTAAAAGTAAGGACGCGGGAATGTAGATGTCAGATTGGTGTTGTATCATAGAAACATCGAAAGGAGATGTTGGTATGGACTACATTATTACAACCAGACAGTTGACGAAAAAATACAAAAACTTTACTTCCGTCAACCATATTTCGCTTCACATTCAAAAAGGCAGTATCTATGGTTTCTTAGGTCCCAACGGTGCATAGATTTATAGACAACTTTGCCTAAAGATTTGATACCAACACGCCG
>CAYQBE010000229.1:0-6277 GCA_964415625.1 uncultured Clostridium sp. | reverse complement strand
CGATCTTTGAGGAAAAGGTACTGGGCCATGCGGAAGTCCGCCAGACCTTCAAGGCTTCCGGCGTGGGAACCATCGCCGGCGCCTATGTGCAGGACGGGATCTTTGAGCGGAACTGTTCCGTGCGCCTCACCCGTGACAACGTGGTGATGTTCGACGGCCCGCTGGCATCCCTGCGGCGGTTTAAAGACGACGTGAAGGAAGTCCGCGCCGGGTACGAATGCGGGTTTGTATTTGAAAATTACAACGACATCCAGGAAGGCGATTCCGTAGAAGCCTACAAGATGGTGGAAGTGGAACGGAAATAAGCGGCCATCAAAATCAATGAGAAACAGCAAAAACGGAACAGGAAAGAATAAGGAGCAGTTATGAGAAAAAACAGTATTAAAAATACGAGAGTCAATGCAGAGGTCCAGCGGGAACTGAGCAACATATTGCGCGGAGGCATCAAAGACCCCAGGGTCGCACCCATGACTTCCGTGGTAGCTGTTGAAGTGGCTCCCGACCTGAAGACCTGCAAAGCATATATCAGCGTATTCGGAGACCGCAAGGCGCAGGAAGACACGCTTGACGGGCTTCGGAGCGCGGAGCGGTATATCCGCCGCGAACTGGCAAGGACGATCAACATGAGAAATACTCCGGAGATTCAATTTGTACTGGATCAGTCGATCGAGTATGGAGTGAATATGAGCAGAAAAATTGATGAGCTGACCAGAGATTTGAAAGATGGGGATGAAGAATGAATATAAGTTTATCAGAGCTTTTAGATGGGAAGAAGACAGTGGCCCTGGGCGGTCATATCCGCCCGGACGGCGACTGTGTAGGCTCCTGTATGGGACTGTATCTGTATCTGAGGGAACAATATCCGCAGATCGATACGGATGTGTACCTGGAATACATTCCGGAAGCCTACCGTTTTATCCGGGATACGGAGGCGGCCCGTCATGAGATCACGCCGGGGCAGGTATATGACCTGTTTATCTGTCTGGACTGCGGGGATGAAGAACGGCTTGGGTTTGCCGCGCCTCTGTTTGAAGGCGCCCGGCAGACCTGCTGTATCGACCACCATGCCAGCAACCGGTCCTTTGCGGACTATAATGAGATCGTGGCGGATGCCAGCTCCACCTCAGAGCTGGTATACCATCTGCTGGATCAGGAAAAGATCAGCCGGTCCTGCGCGGAAGCGCTCTACATGGGAATCGCGCATGACACGGGCGTATTCAGGTATTCCTGTACCAGCCCGGAGACCCTGGAAGCGGCGGCCGGGCTGCTGAGAAAGGGGATCAACGGCAGTGAGATCGTAGAAAAGACTTTTTACGAAAAGACCTATGTGCAGAACCAGATCCTTGGACTGGCGCTGCTGGAGAGCATCCTGATCCTTGACAAGCGGTGCATCGTGACCTGGATCACGAAAAAGAACATGGCATTTTTTGAGGCCATTCCCGCGGATATGGACGGGATCGTAAACCAGCTCAAGCAGACCAAGGGGATGGAGGTGGCGCTGTTCCTGTATGAGATCGACACACAGCTTTTTAAGGTCAGCCTTCGTTCCAGAGATCAGGTGGATGTGAGTAAGATCGCTACATATTTCGGAGGCGGCGGCCATGTGAAGGCGGCCGGATTTACAATGGCAGGGACGGTTCACGATGTGATCAACAATGTGAGCCATCAGATCGCCCTGCAGCTGGACGGAGCCTGCTGATGTGGAATGGAATTTTAAATATTTACAAAGAAAAAGGCTATACCTCCCATGATGTGGTGGCAAAACTGCGGGGGATCGTAAAGCAGAAAAAGATCGGGCATACGGGAACGCTGGATCCGGACGCGGAGGGCGTGCTTCCTGTCTGCCTGGGAAAGGCAACCCGGCTGTGCGATATGCTGACGGACCAGAGCAAGACCTATGAGGCTGTGCTTTTGCTGGGAAAGACGACGGATACACAGGATATCACCGGACAGATCTTAGAGGAGCAGGAGATTGGGGCTCTGACAGAGGAAGAGGTCCGCGCCTGCATTGCCGGATTTACAGGAGAATACGCACAGCTTCCGCCTATGTATTCCGCCCTGAAGGTGAATGGGAAGAAGCTCTATGAGCTGGCCCGCCAGGGGATCGAGGTGGAAAGGAAGAAACGAAACGTGACGATCCATGAGATTTTGATCCAGGAGGTTTCCCTTCCCCGGATCCGTATGCGGGTGCACTGCTCCAAAGGGACATATATCCGGACCCTGTGCCATGATATCGGCAGGGAGCTGGGCTGCGGGGGGTGTATGGAAGCACTCCTCCGGACACAGGCAGGCTGCTTTGAACTAAAAGACAGCATGAAGCTGAGGGACGTGGAGGAGGCCTGCGCGGCGGGAGAGTTGGCTCGGGTGCTCCTGCCGGTGGACGCGGTGTTTCATCACCTGAAAGCAGTTCGGATCCTGGAACCATACCAGAACCTGGCTTACAACGGGAATCCTTTTTCCGAAAGCCAGATCGGGCAGGAGCCGGATATCCCGGAGGATATCGGAAAGGCAGACTGCGGCAGGGCTTCTCAGGAGGCCGGCCAGGAGAGACCGGCACGGTTCTGGCATGGGGAACAGGTGCGGGTCTATGACCAAGAGCGGCATTTTATCGGGATCTACCGGTATCATGCGGAAAAACAGATATTCCGTGTTGAGAAGATGTTTCTGGACAGAGAGGCGGCGGAGGATTGACATGCGTTATATGACAGAGATTCATTCTTATCAGAGCGAAAAGCGTTCGGCGGTGACACTGGGAAAGTTCGAGGGACTTCACAGAGGGCATCAGAAGCTGATCAGCAAGGTCAAAGAATATGCGTCTGACGATGTGGAAAGCATCGTCTGTGCGTTTGATATGGGAAAAGCCTCCCTTTTGACGGCGCAGGAGAAAAGAAAACGGCTGGAATCCAAGGTGGATGTTATGATCGCCTGTCCGTTTACGAAGGCGCTGAGGGAGATGGAGGCGGAAGACTTCATCCGGCAGATCCTGGCAGAGAGGTTCCGTGCGGCCTATGTGGTGGTGGGGACGGATTTCCGGTTCGGCCATGAAAAGCGCGGGGATGCGGACATGCTGGCAAGGTATGCGGATACGTACGGATATCATCTGGACGTGGTAGAGAAGGAGCGTTACCAGGACCGGGTCATCAGCAGCACCTACATCCGGGAGGCATTAAGGGAAGGCAATGCGGAGCTGGCGAAGGCTTTGCTGGGCTATCCCTACCAGATCACCGGCAGGGTGGAGCATGGAAAGCGGCTGGGACGGACGCTGGGCTTTCCGACCATGAATGTGGCGCCCGCTCCGGAAAAGATCCTGCCCCGGTTCGGCGTCTACGCCTGCCGGATCCGGGTGGGAGAAGCGTGCTATCCGGGGATCGGCAACCTGGGGGTAAAGCCTACCGTGACGGAGGAAGCAAAAGTCCTGGCAGAAGCCTATGCATTTGATTTTGCCGGAGATGCGTATGGAAAAGAGATCACGGTGGAATTTCACGCCTTCGAACGTCCGGAGCAGAGATTCGGCTCTGTGGAGGAGCTCAAAGCCCGGGTGGATGCGGATATCCGTTTCGGGCAGGAATACTTTTCTTCCCATGGGGGGACGAAAACAGCCGAAGAAGCATAAGGTCATTTACAGAAGCAAACGCTTCGCAGAGAAAGTGTTGGGGATAAACAAATGAGTGTTACAAATATCATTTCGTTGTTTGGAGGACTTGGGATGTTCCTGTTCGGGATGAAGCTGATGAGCGACGGACTGGAACAGGTGGCAGGCGCGAGAATGCGTTCTATTCTGGAATTTTTTACGCAGAACCGCTTTGTCGGAATGATCGTGGGATTGGTTTTTACCGGGATCATACAGTCCTCCAACGCAACTACGGTGATGGTGGTCAGTTTTGTCAATTCCGGGCTGATGCAGCTTTCCCAAGCTGCGGGCCCGATCCTTGGCGCCAACATCGGTACCACGGTGACCGGTCAGCTGATCGCGTTCAACCTGGCGGAGATCGCCCCGCTGTTCGTCATTATCGGCGCGGTCATGTATATGTTTTTTGAAAACCAGAATGTGAAAAAGATCGGGATTGTCCTGTTGGGATTCGGGATCCTGTTCATGGGACTGAGCACCATGGGAGAGAGAATGACCGGTCTGCAGGATTCCCCGCAGATCGTGGAACTGCTGCAGTCCATGAAAAATCCGATGGTGGCGATCCTGCTGGGATTTGTGGTGACGGCAGTCCTGCAGAGCGCGTCCGCATCGGTGGGGATCATCATCCTGATGGCGGCGCAGGGGCTTTTGGCCTTTGAGATCTGCTTTTTCCTGATCCTTGGCTGCAACATGGGCTGCTGTATTTCCGCGCTGCTTGTCAGCCTGAACGGAAATAAAGACGCGAAACGCGCGGCGTGGATCCATCTGCTGTTCAATATCATCGGTTCTTTGATCGTTTTCGTGATGCTGATGGCAGCCCTCGGACCCATTTGTGATCTCTTTATGAGGATATCCGGAAACGATGTGGGGCGCGCGGTCGCCAACGCGAATACGCTCATCAAGGTGTTTGAGGTGGCGCTGCTGTTCCCGTTTATGGGCTGGATCGAGAAATTGACGCATATCATCATACCGGGTGAGGACGCGGCGCAGGAAGAGGCGACACATAAGCTGAAATATATCAATAAGTCGATTTCCGCTGCAACTGCTGTGATCGACGCGATCCATGAGATGCAGCACATGGGAGAGCTGGCAAAGGAAAATCTGCGGGTCAGCATGGAGGCGCTGTGCAGTCCGGATCAGGAGAAGATCGAGGAGGTCTATGAGCGGGAGGAGTATATTGATTATCTGAACCAGGAGATCACCGCTTACCTTGTGCAGATCAACGGCCTGGATATTCCGATGGCCGATGGAAAGATGGTGGGCGGCTTGTTCCATGTGGTCAACGATATCGAGCGGATCGGCGACCATGCGGAGAACTTTGCGGATTCGGCAAAGCGCCGGTTTGAAAAAGAAATCCCGTTCAGTGAGAAGGCCATTCGGCAGATGCAGGAGATGACGGAAATGGTCCTCAGACAGCTGGATTACGCGTTCAATATGTTTTCCAACCAGAGCCTGGAGCATATGCGGGAGATCCTCAGGCTTGAGGATGCCGTGGATGAAAAGGAGAAACGGCTCCGTAAGGCGCATATCAAGCGGCTCACAAAAGGAAAGTGTACACCGGAGGCCGGCGTGCTCTACTCGGATGTGATCTCGGGGCTGGAGCGTGTGGGGGATCACGCGACCAATATCGCGTTTGCCCTGCGTCCGGAAAACCAGGATGAGCTGGAGGAACTGGAAGAGGAAGAAGATTAAAATGCAGGATGAAAAATGTTAAAAATTATCACTTTACAGTGAAGGGGATTCTATGTTATAGTATACGGGTATCAGACAGCCGGTGTTCAGTAATCGGACAACTCCAACCGTTACCTAATACCAGGCGTTTATTTAGAATTTCAAGGAGGAATACAACATGATCTCAGGAGAGAAGAAGCAGGCAATCATCAAAGAATACGGAAGAAGCGAAGGAGATACCGGATCACCGGAGGTACAGGTAGCGATCCTGACAGCAAGGATCAATGAGCTGACCGAGCATTTTAAGGCGAATCCGAAGGATCACCATTCCAGAAGAGGTCTTCTGAAGATGGTAGGCCAGAGAAGAGGCCTGCTGGCATATCTGAAGAAGATCGACATTGAGAGATACCGTTCTCTGATCGAAAGGCTTGGATTGAGAAAGTAATCATCCAACCGTACAGGTGGAATATTTCTCATACAATTTTATAGCTGGTAGATTCGCCCTAAGCTGATCAACAGCTTAGGGCGGTTTTTTACATACAGAAGGCCTGCCACTGGCAGCCTTTCTGCATACGGTGGTATTTATAAAGGAGGACAAGTGATGCGGCAGATTTCAGGCAACAAATTGTTGGTAAAAGCTTTAAAAGAAGAAGGGGTGGATACCCTGTTTGGTTATCCGGGAGCCTGTACCATCGATATCAGCGATGAATTATACAGGCAGAGTGATATCCGGGTGATCCTTCCCAGGCACGAGCAGGCGCTGGTGCATGAGGCGGATGCTTATGCAAGGACGACGGGAAGGACCGGGGTCTGTCTGGTCACCAGCGGACCAGGGGCTACCAATCTGGTGACTGGGCTGGCAACGGCCAATTATGACAGCGTACCTCTGGTATGCTTTACCGGGCAGGTGGCGCGCCATCTCATTGGAAATGACCCGTTCCAGGAACAAGACATTGTGGGGATCACTAGAAGTATCAC
>CAYQBE010000228.1:0-6446 GCA_964415625.1 uncultured Clostridium sp. | reverse complement strand
TATTATCACATCGCTTTTCGCTTGTCAAGAACTTTTTTCAAGTTTTTTGAAGTTTCTTTCGAACTTCTTTTTCCTGGCCGGCTCTCACGAGTCAGCTTGCATATAATATCACTTGCTTTATCAGATGTCAATACCTTTTTTACAAGTTTTTCAACTTTTTTATCCGAAGCATTTTGATATTATATATAGTGGAAATTCAGATATCCAATTACAACTGCATCGTATAACCAAATGCAAAAACTACTGGACAGCCAGTAGTTTTTTTGATTGAATATCGAGCGGAGAAAGAGGGATTTGAACCCTCGCGCCGGTTCCCCGACCTACACCCTTAGCAGGGGCGCCTCTTCAGCCTCTTGAGTATTTCTCCGGATTCTGAAATATGACCTGTATATTAGCAGGACCGTATTCAACTATTATAAAAACCACACTTATTGAATCCCAAATTCAACAAGGCATACGCAACAATGCATTGATTATTATACATAACAAAGTAACGTATGTCAACGCTTTTTTTATTTTTCTTGAATTTTTACTTATATTCATATCTGTCGATCGTATCCTGGATCTTGTCATGAACCAACGCGGCAATCTCCGTTGTTCTCATATCTTTATATTCATCATAATACATTGGCTTTAGAAAATGAACCTGTACTTTTACGTGGCTGATGGATTTTGTATCAAATGGCTTAAAGGAATCAATCAGGGCAACCGGAACGATGGGACATTTTGCTTTGGTAGCCGATTTAAAACTGCCTCCCTTAAATTCACCGATACGATTTCCGTTTTTCGATCTGGTTCCTTCTGCAAATATAAGATAATTTCTTCCCTTTTTCACTTCATCTGCAACACTGTTTATAATCTGAAGAGCCTGACGCACATCATTGCGATCCAGCATAAATGCTCTCAGGCAGATAAAAACCTGCTTTAAAAATGGAATATTTTCCACTTCCTTTTTGGCTACTACAGAGAAAGGAACCGGACACGCTTCTATAATTGCAAGGACATCATATAATCCCTGGTGATTTGGAAAGAACATAAATCCATTTTCTTTCGGAAGGTTTTCCAGTCCATGGATATCAATATCAACATTCCCGCCTTTATTTGCCCGATGGTCAATAAACTTTAACATCTTATAATGTTCTTCTTCGGTATACTCATCTACATGAGAAGCATAATAGCAGAGTTTAAACCACATGATCGGTACTAATAGTATATTTCGGATCACCATCATTATAATACGTCTCATCTTTATTTATCCTTTTCTGTTTATTCAGCGTTCCATTTATATGAATGTTTATAAAAAATACTTCTAAAATATTTTTTGTAAACTATATATTTTCTTATGTCACTTTTTGTAGAATTATAATATATTATTCTTTCTAATGAAATAAAATCCTTAAAATCTTCTTGAAGAAATTATTATCTTTCTTATATTATACGATACTGTCTTTGTATATTTTTTCGTAAAATCAAACTTATATTTAAAATGTAAGGAACTTTGTTATTAGTATTATATCATTTACCTTATATAACTACAATCAATTCATTCTATTTTTTATAAGTAGTTGTAATAAAATAGAATGTGCAATCTGCTTAAGTTCTTTTCCTATAGTTCCTAACCTGGATAAACCAGAAAAGCACGATACGAGAATGTTGCCATTTTGCGCAAGATTTCGCTGTTAAATGGCCTAAATTTAAATATGCCGATAATCTTTATTGGCTGTTAGATTATCGGCACATTATTCAGTTGTTATTATTCGATATATGTCACATCCTGACCAGGCGTAACCGATAAGGTATCATGAACGCCAGATAAATCTGTCGTAAATATGACTATTATTCTCCACTTTCTTCCTCACCCGAATCATCATCTTCCTCGATCTCAATCTCTTCCCCATCGATCTGTGCGGAAGCTTTTCTCACCTTCGCAAGGCTGACCACCTTTTCTTTTTCCTTCAGGTTGATCAGCTTGACTCCGGAAGTTATCCTGCCGAGCTTTGATATATCAGCGCAGGACATCCGGATAATGATGCCTTCGCTGTTGATCATCATGATCTCGTCATCTTCATTGACAGCCTTCATTCCGATCACATCGCCGGTCTTTTCTGTGATCTTGTAGCACTTGACACCCTTACCTCCACGGTTCTGGATGGTAAATTCACCCATGATGGTCCGTTTTCCGATTCCATTTTCCGAAACGATGAGCAGGCATTCGCCCTGGGTGTGGACCTGCATACCGATCACGGCATCTCCGTCGGACAGATTGATTCCCCGGACTCCCATGGAAGTCCTTCCTGTTGAGCGTACATCCTTTTCATCAAACCGGATGCACTGGCCGTATTTTGTTACAAGAAGGATTTCCTTCTCATTGTCGGTAATCTTGACTTCGATCAGGTTGTCGTCCTCCCGAAGCGTAATGGCAGCCAGACCTTTTTTGCGGACATTGTTGTATTCATACAGCGGCGTCTTTTTCACAAGGCCGTTTTCTGTTGCCATAAACAGGTACTGATTATCATCATAGACCTTGATCGGGATCATGGCCGTAATCTTTTCATCCGGCATCAGCTGCAGTAGATTGATAATAGCCGTTCCTCTGGAGGTTCTTGCGGCCTCGGGAATCTCATAGGCCTTCATCCGGTATACACGCCCTTTATTCGTAAAGAACATGATATAATTGTGGGTAAAGGTGATGAAAAGCTCCTGGATAAAATCATCATCCAGCTTCTGCATTCCCTTGATTCCTTTTCCACCCCGGTTCTGATTCTTGAAGTTGTCGATGGTCATACGCTTGATATAGCCAAGCTTTGTCATGGTGACAACCACATCTTCCTTCGGAATCATATCCTCCATCGAAATATCAAATTCATCATAACCGATGCTTGTCCTTCTCTCATCTCCGTATTTATCAGAAATGATCAGGATTTCTTTTTTGATCACTCCGAGCAGGAGCTTTCTGTCGGCAAGGATTGCTTTTAATTCACCGATCTTCTTCATCAGTTCCGCATATTCTGCCTCCAGCTTCTCCCGTTCCAGACCTGTAAGAGCACGCAGACGCATGTCTACGATCGCCTGTGCCTGTACATCTGTAAGCTCGAAGCGCTTCATCAGCTCTTCCTTTGCGATCTGGACAGTCTTAGAACCGCGGATGATCCGGATCACTTCATCAATATGATCCAGCGCGATCAGCAGACCCTGTAAAATGTGGGCCCGTTCCTCTGCTTTGTTGAGCTCATATTTGGTCCTTCTGGTTACGACCTCCTCCTGATGCTGCAGATAATATTTCAGCATATCCAGCAGGTTCATGACCTTGGGCTGGTTATTGACCAGAGCGATCATGATCACTCCGAAGGTATCCTGGAGCTGTGTATGTTTATAAAGCTGATTTAAAATGATGTTCGGGTTCACATCCCGGCGCAGTTCGATACAGATCCGCATTCCTTCCCTGCTGGACTGGTCGCTGAGCTCCGTGATCCCGTCGATCCTTTTATCCTTCACAAGCTCCGCGATCTTCTCGATCAGCCTTGCTTTATTGACCATGAAGGGAAGCTCTGTCACAACGATCCGATTCTTTCCGTTCTGCATGGGTTCAATATTGGAAACCGCACGCACCCGGATCTTTCCGCGTCCGGTCCGGTAAGATTCCTCAATGCCTCTTGTACCGAGGATCTCCGCCCCTGTAGGAAAGTCGGGCCCCTTGATGATCTCCATCACATCTTCGATGGATGTCTCGCCGTTCTCATCGATCTGGTCATCTATGATCTTGACAACTGCGGCAATCACTTCCTTCAGATTGTGTGGAGGAATATTCGTTGCCATACCGACAGCAATTCCATTGGTTCCATTTACCAGGAGATTTGGAAATCTGGATGGAAGAACATCCGGCTCCTTCTCCGTCTCATCAAAGTTCGGTGAAAAATCAACCGTATCTTTGCCGATATCTGCCGTCATTTCCATGGAAATCTTACTCAGCCGGGCCTCCGTATAACGCATAGCCGCTGCCCCGTCTCCGTCCACGGAACCGAAATTTCCATGACCGTCCACCAGAGGATATCTTGTAGACCATTCCTGGGCAAGGTTAACCAGGGCTCCATAGATGGAGCTGTCTCCGTGGGGATGATATTTTCCCATCGTATCCCCGACGATACGCGCACATTTACGATGCGGCTTGTCCGGGCCGTTATTCAATTCGATCATGGAATATAAAATTCTGCGCTGAACCGGTTTCAGACCATCCCTTACATCCGGAAGCGCACGGGCGGCAATAACGCTCATGGCATAGTCGATGTAGGAATTTTCCATGGTCTTTTTCAGGTCAACTTCATGGACTTTATCAAAAATATTATCTTCCATACTGTCTCCTTTATGATTTTATATTGCAGGTATTTGAATCTATCCTCCGGTGGCGGGCAAGCTCAAAATCTCCGATTTTTCGCTTGATTGGCATTTCCAATGCCAATTTGAAATAAAATAAAATTCAAAGCTCAAATACATTTGATCTTTGTATTTTATTTTATTTCGCCTGCCGCTGATAAAGTGCTATATATCAAGATTTCGAACAAACTTCGCGTTTGCTTCGATAAACTCACGCCGCGGTTCTACCTTATCTCCCATCAGAGTCGTAAATGTCAGATCCAGTTCAGAGGATGTCTCTTCGTCCATTGTCACCTTCAATAAGATACGATGCTCCGGATCCATGGTCGTATCCCACAGCTGATCCGCATCCATCTCCCCCAGCCCTTTATAACGCTGGATCTTATTGTTCGTGTCTCTTCCGACCTCGGTCAGAATGCTGTTTAACTCCTCGTCGCTGTACGCATACCAGGTCTTTTTATTTTTCTCTAACTTATACAGCGGCGGCTGCGCCAGATATACATAGCCCTGCTTGATCAGTTCAGGCATAAACCGGTATAAAAATGTCAGCAGCAGTGTACTGATATGGGCGCCGTCCACGTCGGCATCCGTCATAATAATGATCTTATGATAACGCAGCTTACTGATATCAAAATCTTCATGGATCCCGGTTCCGAAAGCCGTGATCATGGCTTTGATCTCCGCATTTGCATAGATTTTATCCAGCCTTGCCTTTTCCACATTCAAAATCTTTCCACGCAGAGGAAGGATTGCCTGGGTTGCGCGGTCACGTGCTGTTTTGGCGGAACCGCCGGCGGAATCTCCCTCTACGATATAGATTTCACAATTCACCGGATCCTTGTCGGAGCAGTCCGCCAGCTTTCCCGGGAGGGATAACCCCTCCAGTGCAGACTTTCTTCTCGTCAGATCCCTTGCCTTCCTTGCCGCTTCCCGGGCGCGCTGCGCCATGACAGACTTCTCCACCGTAAGCTTGGCCACATTCGGATTCTGCTCCAGAAATATCTCCAGCTGGCTGCTGACGATATTATCCACCGCACCCCTTGCCTCGCTGTTGCCCAGCTTCTGCTTGGTCTGGCCTTCAAACTGCGGATCCTCAATCTTCACGCTGATAATGGCAGTCAGGCCTTCCCGGATATCCTCCCCGGAAAGGTTCGGCTCACTGTCCTTCAGCAGCTTATTTTTTCTCGCATAATCATTAAATGTCTTCGTCAGGGAATTGCGGAATCCCACAATATGGGTTCCTCCCTCCGGAGTGGTAATATTATTTACAAATCCATACGTGTTGTCACTATAGGAATCATTGTGCTGCATCGCCACTTCCACGTACACATTATCTTTTTCCCCTTCACAGTAAATGATCTGGTCGTACAGCGGTGTCTTGCTTTTATTCAGATATGTGACAAATTCCTTGATTCCGCCCTCATAATGGAAGGACTGCTCCCTGACCTCTTCCCCCCGCACATCCCGCAGGATGATCTTGAGTCCCTTTGTCAAAAATGCCATCTCACGGAATCTCTGTTTCAGCACGTCGTAATCAAATACCGTCTCTTCAAATATACTTTTATCCGGCAGAAATGTAACCGTTGTTCCTGTTTTATCGGGATCACATTCTCCGACCACCTTCAGCTTATAAACCACATGCCCGCGTTCATAGCGCTGTTTGTAAATCTTGCCTTCGTGGCAGATCTCCACCTCCAGCCAATCAGAAAGCGCATTTACGACCGAAGCTCCTACACCGTGGAGTCCGCCGGACACCTTATATCCTCCGCCGCCGAACTTTCCGCCCGCATGGAGCACGGTAAATACGACCTCTACCGCAGGAAGTCCTGATTTGTGATTAATCCCTACGGGAATCCCTCTTCCGTTATCCGATACCGTGACCGAATTATCCTCATGAATCGTCACATCGATCGTATCACAGTGCCCTGCCAATGCTTCATCTACCGAATTATCCACAATCTCATACACAAGATGATGAAGTCCCCTCAGAGAGGTACTGCCGATATACATCCCGGGCCTCTTCCGGACCGCTTCCAGCCCTTCCAGGATCTGTATCTGGTCAGCTCCATATTCCG
>CAYQBE010000227.1:0-6463 GCA_964415625.1 uncultured Clostridium sp. | reverse complement strand
TTTTCAAGCTCTTCTTTCATGGTTTTCAAACTTCTTAACTCCTGAACCTTGTTTTCTAATTCTTTTTTCGTAATACACATACCATTTTACCTTCCTTTACTTATATTTAGTTTGGTTAGTAGCAGCCCCTAAAGAATCTTCTGGACTATTGTTTCTCATATCAGATATTACTCACCAGTATATTGCTTTAGGTTTGTAGATGCTTTCGGCTTGTCCGGCTGCTCATTTTGAAGAATTAAAAAGAGTGTAAAGCCCTTAATAATTCAATAAAGACTTTACACTCTGATTTTGGTTACTCGCCATCCTCTAGCATAGATTGCAAAACATCTCTTAATTCTTGTAATTCAGTGTTATCTTTAACAACTTTTAGCACATTATCAACTTGCATTAAGATAAGCCTGATAATGCCTTGAAATTGTTTATTCGTCATACCCATAGAACCGCCTCCCTTCTATATAATATGAAAATATCGTCTATGAGATACCTTCATTATAACAAAAGGAAAAATGAGTGTAAAGCCTTTATTCAATTATCAAAGTTCGTAGGATTTTGATATTGTCTAATCCCGACTACCCTTTTTTGGGTAGTTTCGTCTTAATTTTCAAAGACTCTTCAGGGGATTTTATTGAATCTGCATTTCCACATCATATTTATTATCTATAATGTGCCTTAGAAGAAATACAGATTTTGTATTCGATTTTGAAAGTTGTTTTGTGCCGAATATGATTGCTTCATCTCTTGATCCGATGTAAAAGGATTCATGGTTTGCTCCATCATTGTAAAATACTTCGATTCTATATTCTTTCATATTCTTATGTCCCCCCCTTATGCCCTCATAATTTCATCTAAGTAAATTCTTAAGCTACCCTTGCGGATGTAACCTCTACCAGCGCTTGTATAATGAATCTTGTGCTTGTGGTAGTTGTGATAACTTTCCTCACTTGACCATGCTGCTATCAGATCACAGTTATCTTCGTATCGGTCGATATCATCCGGTTCAAATACTGCTATGCCGAAGGTATTACAGAATGCCATAACGCCTATTGGTTGAATGTCTTTGTATCTCTGATACCTTGCCGTATTCTTCATTGTAATGATCTCCTTCCTTCTATTGTGATTGCTCTTTGTGTTTCGTTGTTGTTTTGCATGGTCCTATTATATACTGTACCCAGTATTATGTCTATTGACATTTTTCACAAATGTACCCAGTATATTTTGTGAATTTTTTATACTGGGTACATATTGCATCTTTAAACTTTTTGTGGTATGATGAATTATTAATATAAAAGAAGGTGATACCATGGCATATAGTGAAGCACAAAAAAAAGCGGTAAAAAAGTATAATGAAAAAGCATATGATGAAATTAAATTGAGAGTAAAAAAAGGAAATAAAAATCTTATACAAAAACATGCTGAATCAAATAATGAAACAGTTAACGGAATGCTAAATAGATTATTAGAAAATGAAATACCTGAAATGAAGGACTAATTTACTGCTATATTTAATATAGCAGTTTTTTTATAACATTGTACCCAGTATACATATTATACAAATTTTTCTTTCTACTTTTGTCTAAAATGTCAATTGAATTTATACTGTACCCAGTATATAATAATCCCATCAACAAAAACGATAGAACCTTGACAATTGAATAGACTTCATACCTTGACCGTGATATAATGAGTAGTATCAGATAACAGCATGAATAAAATAACCGACAGATCACAGAAAGAAGGTGAAGCAAAATGTCATTGACGAATGAGGATTTGTTAGCAATATCTCAGTTACTGGATAAAAAGCTACAGAACTTCGTTACTAAAGACGATTTAAGAACGTTAGAAAATAATATCCTTGAAGAAGTGGACACGGTTCAGGAAAAAGCAAATGATCATTTCAAACGGATAGAAAAACGGCTGGATAATATTGAGAATGAAGTACATGCTTCAAAGCTACAGAATGATACTTTAAACCTGTTACTTCGGCGTATTGATTTAATGCAAGATGAGATTAACGAACTGAAAAAGAAAGTATCATAAACATAACTACATAAGCGATCACGTAAAGGTATGAAGCCTATTGAATTGTCAAGGCTTTATACCTTTTTTTATTTCATAAATCACAGGAGGAAAACGGCATGAGGACAACAAGAAAATCATTGCAGGCGCAGGTCAACAGGTACAACACATTGAATGGGATTCAGTTAAAACTTAACGATGATATCATAGGCGGGATCAACCTATATACCGTAGATAATAACATGGTCGCATCTGGCACTCTGTCAGAGGTTTCAAGAATAATTGAAGCACTGACACAGGTTAAATATTTAGAGCGTTGATCGCTTTTTATGGCGGTAGCATTTACAAAGTTACCGCCTATCATATACCGATATCATGCAATTATGAATACAGGGAAGGGAGAAAATCTCATGAATAAATATTTCAAAGATGTGAATACTCTTGAAGAACTCAGGAAGCAATATAAGAATCTACTGAAAAAGTATCACCCTGACAATGGCGGGTCAGAGGAAGCGACCAAAGAAATCAATACAGAATATGAACGCTTGTTCAAGATATTGAAAGATAAGCACGACACACAGCAACAGGATAATGCAAATGGCAATGAAACAGAATACAGCAAGAACATGTATGACTGGGAGAATGACAAGGCGATAAGGGAAACGCTTGAAAAGATCATTAACTTTGAAGGTATTGACATTGAGATTATAGGGGCTTGGATATGGGTATCAGGCAATACATACAATTATAAAAAACAGTTGAAAGAATACGGTTTCAAATATGCCAGCAAGAAAAAAGCATGGTATTTTCATACTGAAGCATTTAGAAAGACAAGCCACAAAAAATTGAGCCTGGATGATATCCGGAGCTATTACGGCACTACAAAAGTACAACGTGATAGAAGGGAACTTCTTGAAGCGTAGATATTTTTTAGAGTGTGGCCTGATATGGTTACACTCTATATTGTATTGATTGCTGTAGTTTTCGCTATAATGGCGTAAATGGTATAGTCAAAAAAGTAAGAGTCTGACCAGATAGGATTTTACGCCATGTGTCAGACTCTATCATTTAGTGATATTATTAAAGTTATTTTGCGTTTTCAGGGGCTATTTTCGATTGAATAGTTGCATTGGTTAAATGGTTAGGGTATGTATGTTTGATTCATTTTAGGGGCTGTTTTCGGTGATTTAAACCTATACATATACCGGGGCTATGTTTACATTTTTGACGGGCTTTTCTGTTTCGGCAGGCGGGGGATGGGTTCTATTCACACATCAAGTTAATTTTTAAGACACCGAAACATCTTTTAAAAATCCATATATAATATAATTTTCTTGCGAGAGTTCAGTTCATGTGCATTTTTACACATGGTTTCAAAAAATACGATCAAATCCATGTGCATTTTTACACATATACTGAACTGAATAAAGATAGACACCTATTATAAAGACAGACATATACGTAATTTATTTCCTACCGTCAATAAATTACTCTATTAAAAACTTTTTGATTGTTGATGGTTACAGGTATCTTTAATAATTCAAAAAGCAAATCAATAAAACTACACAATTAGTATTTCCCCCGCTTATATTTTCGTAATACGAAGAACCTAATGGAATACCAACGAATTCTACATACATATTTTCAACGATATCATTGAGAATAGCGCCATTACCATCATCGACACCATACGCTCTAATCACATGTCCATCATAATCAATTGCATTTATTTCAATCATTTTATACTCTGTATCAAAAAAAGACTCCACCCAAACCTGTGTTACCGTATATCCTGGCCAATAAACAAATTGAGCTATGTAGTCATCTGGTCTTTTAATATATTCTGCATAAGAAAGATTCCCATTTATTTTAGATGTCACTTCATTTTGATCAAATCCATTTCCTAATATGTACTGTAAATTATCCAGAATAATCTTTTCTGTTTCTGATCCTGACTGTATTGAAAATTTAGGGGACGAACTTCCTAAAGAATTTAATCCTTCTATAACGCTGGGACAAAATTCTCCATCCACAAAATTTCCAATTAATTTTATCCCATCTTCATCTTCCCATATTTCACTACCTTGTCCATTAAATAACCCATTTCTAAATTCACCTGTGTATTCATATCGAACGCCATCACTATTAATTGCAGAAAATACACCTTGACCTTCTGGAACACCATTTATTGTCGTCCCTGAATAACTTCCTAATTTGTCAAATTCAGGAAAATGCATAAGAAAACTATCTGTGTCTAAATGT
This sequence comes from uncultured Clostridium sp., assembly GCA_964415625.1. GTDB lineage: Bacteria > Bacillota > Clostridia > Lachnospirales > Lachnospiraceae > Schaedlerella. The sequence goes on along the minus strand of CAYQBE010000227.1, from coordinate 2,185 downwards.
CCATTTCCTGACATACTTCCGTTTTCCCACGAGCCCTTATACAGAAAATTCACATCATCCTTATTAAATGAAAATGTTCCTTCTCCTTGTGGAATATTATCCTTTACTTCTCCAGTGTAGGTTCCTACATACTCGCTACCATCATACGCCAGTGTCCACTCCATATTATTGACATTTTCATTAATATTTGTTGATTCTTCTTTACTAATTTTATTATTTCCATCCGTCTTTTTTGCTTGTAAATAAATCTCAAAAAAGTATTTTCCACTAATACATCCAAAAGCCAAGAATACAATTACAATGACTGGAATTGTAAAAATCTTTACTGTTCTTTTCTTTATTGGGCAACCACAATCAGGACATTTTCTTGCTTTATCACTTATCTTTTTACCACATTCAGGGCATTTTATTAAGGCCATAACTTTTCCCCTCCGCTGTGCATATAATTAATCATTTACATCATGCAACTTATCCCTAATATTTTCTAACAAAAATATAATTTCTGCAAAGCCTATAGGAATTAATCCAGAAATCACAATTGCAGCTTCTATGACAATAAATGTAGTAATAATCATAGTACGATCATCAGAACTATAAGTTGCATTATAATTTATTTGCGTTAGCGCAAACTCAATAAGCGTTCCAAATATAATTACACACCAACCAATCCCATAAAATACCTTTCCTACCATATTTGTCTTATTCTTGTATGCTTGATGCTCTTTTTTTATTGCTTCTTTTTTATTCTGCACAGTCCTTTCTTGATCCTGCATCATTGTTTTTTCAACTACAGCATTTTCATTGACACCAGCAACATCTACCTCTTTTTCAGGCTTTTCATGCCATGTTGGTTCTATGTCTACATCATCTGAAGCAAAATATTTCAAGTCACCCCTGATAACTTTGCCGCACTCTTTACATTTAAATGATAAATCTTCATTTCCATTGTCCATTTCAATGCCACATTCACGGCATCTTAGTATTGGATTTCCGGCGTTTTCAGGTCTATTCTTTAATATTTGCATTTCCTGAATCTTAGACACTTTTATCTTATATTTTTTACCACATTCCTGACATTTCCAAATCACCAAATCATTGTCAGTTATAGCAGCTCCGCACTTTATACATTGATTAATCAACATATTCCCCTTCCTTCTTCTGTAATTGACAAAAATTGTAACATATTTCTCAATAAAATTCCACTATTTTTGTACTTTTTACACATAAAAGAATACCCATTCTATACAGAATATAAGTAAACTTATATTGTAATGAGGTACAAAAATGGTGGAATCATTAAATTTCGGAAAGATTTTAAAAGAACTGCGGCTAAAATCTGGGCTTACGCAAAAACAACTGGCAGCACAAATGGGTGTAACTAAATCTCTCATATCTTTTTATGAATTGCAGGAACGAGTGCCTTCTCCATCTGTATTAGTAAAACTGTCTGCCATCTTCCATGTAAGTACTGATTATCTTTTGGGTATCGACACCACTAAAAGATTGGATGTGTCTGATCTTGACGAAGATGATATAAAAGTAGTATCGCTCATGGTAGATACTTTGCGGAAGAAAAATAAGAAATAACGATACGGACAGAAAAATGCTATTCGTATTTTATTCCCTCACAAGATAACCAAATACTATGATACAGAAACAGCACTCCCAGAGAGGGGGCGTATATTTACATCAAAATATCCACATACTCATTACACAATACCTATCCCCTGAAAAAAAGTAAAAAAATGGGGCATACCAGATATTTCACTATCCGATATGCCCCATCACTATCAATCTTCCTTACTATTTCCCATAAAACGCCATCTGCCTTTTATGTTCTTCCCTTGCCTTTTTGTACCTTTCTATCATTGCATTGCCCGAGGCAATCATTTTTGAAACTTCACTTTTCGTATCTATAATGTTCTGAATCTGGTCAAGCCATTCCTTTTCTTCTCTTGCTTTCCTACGCTTTTCCTCTTCTGCTCTGCATCTAGCTTCTTTCTTTTCTTCAAGAGTTTTTATAAAATTTTTATGCCCCTCTTGCCGTTCCTGTTCCTCACGCTTCTCACGTTCAATGCGTTCCTGAATTCGTAAACGATGCAGATCATATTCCTCTTCCATTTGTTTCTTCATGCCTACACATGCGTCATCAACACTACACACATTTTTATAAGTCCTGCTTAAA
>CAYQBE010000226.1:0-6605 GCA_964415625.1 uncultured Clostridium sp. | reverse complement strand
CGATTGCCGCCATTACATTTTTGATATTCCCCGGCATTGCAGCTTCCTCCTTTCTCTCCGCATTATAGCAGGATATTTCATTCCGTTTTTCATATATCTTGCGGTTTTAAGGCAAGTATTTACCAGTATACAACAGTCTAGCCCGATAAGAAAGATTTTTAGAAATTTTCTTCTGATACATTGGCATTTCCCAAGCTTCCCCGTATTAAGAAACAAGGAAAACTTTTTGAAAAATTTTTCTCAAAACTCCGTCAAAAATGATGTTTATGGTGATAAGGAAGTATAGAAACCAACTTATCATTAACGCTGACAAACAGGGTGCTAAAAGGAACGAAAATTCCAAACAAAAATTTTCGTTCCTTTAAAAATAAAATCCGGGAGAACTTCCCCTCCAGGTGGAGAATGCATTTCGTCAGGAAATAATCCCCTGTTCTTCTATTTGTGCCCGAAGAAATAAATTCCAGCTGTGCGGTTGGATGCTCTAAAGAGCATCCAATCCACTTATCCATTCGCAAAAACCGTGCTGACGCACTCTTACGTCTGCTAACGCAGCCGCTTTTTGCTCATTAATAAGTGGGTTGCTAATCCATAATCTCAGTTTTATTGCAATAAATTTCATAAAACTGAGATTCCGGATTGCAACCGTACAGGTGGAAAATATTACATACGAAAAATGACTGATAAAACTTGTATTATGAGTCATCTGTCTGTATAATGAGTTCCCGGCGGAGGAATTGTCGAAACTGCATATGATGACATGGCGGGACAGACGTATTTCATCCGATAAAATATAGAAGCAAAAAGGAGAAAAATGAATGATCAACCGGAAGAAAAATGCTAAAAAAATACTGGTATTTTTTCTTATTTTTGGTCTCATCGGCGGAACGATGGACCATTTGCGGGTGAACGCGGCAGCGGAAACAGGAGCGGAAGGCTCTTCGGGAACAGAGGCCGGTACAGCAGAGAAACCGGGTATGGGAAATCCAGGAACAGGAAATCTGAATCCAAAAAATCCAGAAACAGGAAGCTCAAATACAGGAAGTACGGGTGCAGAAAATTCGGATACAGAAAATTCGGATACAGAAAATTCGGATACAGAAAATTCGGATGCAGAAAATTCGGATGCAGGAAATTCAGATACAGGAATCAATGCCGATACCCCGGATTCAAAGAATCCGGCAGAGTTTCCCGCCGATCCGGAAGCGGCCGCAGTGAAGGAGCTTCTCAATGAACTTCCGTCACTGGAAGAGCTGAAGGCATTGGACAAGAAGGAACTGGACGAGGCATATGAGCAGATCCAGAAGGCTTTCGATGCTTATGAGAGTCTGGATGACATCCAGAAGGCGATGCTCCCGGGAGCGGAGGATCAGCTGAAGGAGCTGCTGGAATATTTTACAACATTGGTCATGCCTCTGGCAACAGAGGAGGATATCAAAAATGCGCGGGACGCGATGACAGCGGCAATGGCCAACTGGGAGAAGGAAGTGGATCTATCCAGCTTCAATCTCACAGAAGAGGATATGAAGCGTATCTGGCCGGATGCGGCGCAGGATAATCCGGATCTGTTTTATGTGCTGGACGGTACTTACTATACTTCAACAGCTACCGGGATCGTGGAAAAGTTCGTATTTACCTATAATCCGCAGTATGACCAGAGCAGCGTTGCAGAGTACAGGGCCGCGATCGACAGGGCATTTTCCCAGGTCATCGGAAATAACATGACCGACGAGCAGAAAGCGACCGCGCTGCATGACTATCTGGTGCAGCACATGGTCTATGACCAGAATGCAAACAATAATCTGGGAATTGAAAAGCGGAATGCATATGAAGCTCTGGTCAATGGGATCGGAGTCTGCCAGGGTTATACTCTTGCCTATGCCGCACTGCTGAAAAAAGCGGGGATCGAGGTGGAGTATTGTAAGAGTAAAACCATGAACCACATTTGGAATTATGTGAAGCTGGACGGCAACTGGTATCACGCGGATCTTACATATGATGACGCGACTGCCGCCAGCCAGACAGGGGAGACAGGTTATGTAAAGCATGACTATTTTCTGCTCAGCGATACGGCCATGCAGGGAAAATCCCATACCTGGGATGCCAACAGCATCACGTGCGCGGACACAAAATACGATAATTCCTGGCATAAGACCGCACCCATTAAGGAGTCCGCGATTTACGCAGTGAATGGCAATTCCTATTATCTGAAAATGGAAACGGTGGTCAACAACGCGAATATCTGCCGCGGCACGTCACTGATGAAAAGAGACGCCAACGGAAATGAAACCCAGGTGGCAAGCTTTGATATTGAAAATCTGGGAAATGGATGGCCCATGTTTTCGATGAGCTTTTCCAGACTTTCCTGTTCTGGAGGAGTGCTGTACTTCAATGTGGGAAATTCGATTTATTCCTTTAATCCGGCAGCGGATACGGAACCGCAAAAGGTTTACCGGTATGAGGATCAGAGCAAACGGATCGTGACTGGTCTTATGGCGGACGGAAACCGGCTGACCCTGGAGATTTCTTCCCAGGCCGGCAGTATTGAGGAGAAAATCGTCGTGTCTGCGGGAGGCATGGAAGAGCAGGAGGATTTTGCTTTTGCGGAAAATGCAAAGACGGTGGCTTACGGGGACGCGGACTTTACCATGACTGCCCAGGGGGCGGCGGAAGGTTCCACTGTCACCTACAGCAGTTCGGATCCTTCTGTGGCATCGATCGACACGAAGACGGGTCTGGTTCAGATCCATAAGGCCGGCAGCGCGGTGATCACAGCAACCGCATCGGCAGCAGGAAACTTTCTGGAAGCAGGCAGCACCTGTCAGCTGACGGTTTCGCCGAAGGCGCTGGCATGGGATGTGAGCGCTCTGGAAGCGTCGGACCGGCTGGATCAGATCATGGACCGGGAGGCGACCCTTTTTGGTGAATTGAAGCTGGAAGGCATTTTAGAAAAGGATGCGAAGCTTGTCCTGTTCGACTGTCCGGCAGAAAAATTATCCGGTGTCTATGAGACAGCGGACGAAGGAAGCCAGAAGGTGACTCTGTCCTGGAAGAACGCTCAGGATGAAGCGGTTCTTGAGGGAAATGGAAAAGAAAATTATACCATGCCCGGGGCTTTGCCGGAGATCATGGGTCGGATCAGCGCAGTCCAGGAGATTCCTCAGGAGCCTGCGGACGGAAATGAATTTAAGATCGAAGTGGAAAGCGGCATTTCCAAGGTGCCGGATGCCTTCCAGAATCAGGAGCATTTGAATACGCCGGGGAAGATCGAGACGGAGATGAAGCTTAAGATTCAGGAGAAGGACAGTTCAATTGCAGAGTCAGATCTGGTGATCTATGATGTGGAGCTCCTGGTCAACGTCAACGGAGCAGGCTGGGAGAAGGTGACGAAGGATAATTTTCCGGCGGACGGCCTGTCTGTCACCCTGCCGTATCCGTCCGGTACGGGCAGAGAGACACATCATTTTACGGCGGCACATATGTTTACCGAGGATATGAATGGATTCCTTGCGGGGGATGTGGAATATCCGGAGGTGACGAATACGGATAGCGGGATCAGCTTCAAGGTAAATGGACTCTCACCGATTGCTGTAGGCTGGAAGGATGTGAAGGACGATTCTGCAGGGGACGGCGGAAATGGTGATGGAAGCGGGGATGGAAGCGGAAGTGGCGATGGAAGTAACGGCGGAAGCGGAAGTGGAAGCGGCGACGGAAGTAACGGCGGAAATGGAAGTGGAAGCGGCGACGGAAGTAACGGCGGAAACGGAAGTGGAAATAGCGGCGGAGTCAGCAATGGAAGCGGAAGCAGCAACGGAAGCAGTAATGCAAATGGAAGCGGCAACGGCAGCGCGCCGAACGTTTCAGGTACTCAGGTGAACAGCCCCGTGACCGGTGATAATTTGCCGATCCTGCTGTATGTACTTCTGGCGGCAGCGGCATTCAGTGTAATGATCGGGATTTTTGTAAGAAAAAGTAAGGAACGATAGATGGAAGAAAAAGCGGAGGGTGTAAATAGCTCTCCGCTTTTTATAATAAACTACAGAAAAAGATAGATATAAGTATAAAAAGGGGGTAAAATGTGGTATATTAGGTATATAAGCTGATAAAGGGGGTGTTTTTATGAATAAAAGTTTTTCTGATGTTTTTAAGCCTGGCACATATCCTCTGAGAACCTATGTGTCGAGAAATTCAAAGGGTACAAAATATACATATGAAGAGCGTTTGAAACAGAGCCTTTCTATTGAAGGATATTTGACATATATAATCGGTCCTTCTAAAATAGGAAAAACAGTACTGTGTGAAAATGTAATCGGAAGAGAAAGCATGGTCTCTATGTCCGGAAATGATTTCTCTAAAGAACATGATTTTTGGACTGGGATCGGGAAAAAAATAGGGATTTCCATGACCGCAAAAATCAGTGAAGAAACTGCTGCGGCTTCGGATAGTGAGCAGAGATCTACGACCATTACAAAGGATTATTTTGCTGCAAAAGATAAGGTGCTTCAATATTTTCATGATTATGAGAAAATATTGGTTCTGGATGATTTTCATTATGCGCCGCCGGAAATACAATATGATATAGCATGTCAGTTAAAAGAAGTAATACGGTCAGGCTTTAAAGCAGTTATCGTTTCTTTACCGTACCGCTCTGATGACGCGATCCGATTAAATCCGGATCTGACAGGAAGAATATCCATTATTGAAATAGAACCGTGGAAAAAAGAAGAACTTTTACGGATTGCGGATAAAGGATTTTCAGAATTGGGAATAGAGGTAAAAGAAAGCCTGATGTCAAAAATGGCTGAGGAAAGTATTCATTCACCGCAGCTTATGCAGTCAATCTGTCTGAATATCGGTCTTTTGCCGGAAGATACAGAGGTTATTACAAACGAAATGGTGGAGGAAAGCTGCCGTTTTACCTGCATCAATCTTCCATATACGGATGTTATACGAGTATTAAAGGCGGGGCCTCCCACACGGGGACAGCAGAGACTACAGTATACACTTGTGGATGGAAGTAAACGAGATATTTATGGCCTGATCTTAAAAATATTGGCCGACAATCCGCCGCTTGTTGAATTAAGTATGGAATCCTTAATGGAAAGAATCAGAAAAAATACAAATGATAATATCATAAAACAGCAGAAGGTGAAGGATTCTTTAAAAAACTGGCAGAAAATGCTAGAGACTTTAGGCAGTCTATATCAGGTTTTTGAATGGAAGGATGATGTGATATATATATTGGATAATATGTTTTTGTTTTATATCAGATGGGGGATCAGAGAGGAAAAAGTATGGGAATAGGTGAATTGATTCTGGAAGGGAGATCATTGATACAGCTTTCCAATGGAAAGGAATTGCAAAGTGAATATGGACGGTGGCAAGGTAAAATCAGAGTATATATGAAAGAAGCAGGTTTTTCAGATAAAGAGCAGGAAGAAATAAAAGTGAAGATGTACTATACGGAAAATGAATTTTCTGAAACGGATACCATAATGTCCATAAAAAAATCATTAAGAAATACCATACAGATTTTAGAAGAGAAAGAGATGAACACTGGGAAAGAATTTTCTAAATGTACGGAACTGCTTTTTATTGAAAAAATATTGGATCATTTTTATATGTATTATCGGGCAATGTTCAAAAATCCTGTACATAGAAAAGGAACTTTAAATCAGGAAGCATTGAATGCAATTCATATTGGTAATGAATATGATTTACAAAGGATGCTGTATTCTGTTTTACTGCCGGCATTTCCTTCTGTTCGGCAAGAAGTATACAGCGATAACGGGTATGGGGGAATGCGTGCGGATCTTTTTCTGGATGTCTGTAATCTTATAATTGAAATAAAGTGTACACGTACAGGTATGAGTGAAAAAAATCTGTTAGAGGAACTTGGAGCAGATTGTTTTTATTATAAAGCGGATTTTATTTACTTTTTTGTATGTGACAAAAATGATATTATAAAAAACCCGGAAGCATTCAAAAAAGCATTTGAAAGACAAGGGGAAAAGGATGGAAAAACAATAAAGATGTTTATCCTTCAATCAATAGAGCTTTGAAATGATAATTGTAGATGGAAGAAAAAGCGGAGGGTGTAAATAGCTCTCCGCTTTTTTCAACCAACATATTCGTAACCTGTTTCCCTACAAACGCCCTTCCATCAGATCCTCCAATGTAATCCCATAAAAAAAATCATGAACCAGCGTATCGTATTTTTTCCATAAAGGCAAGGTGATGCAGCCATCGCTTCTGGGGCAGGCTTCCGCGTCCGGCATCAGGCAGGCAACCGGGGCGAGAGGGCCTTCCGTCAGTTCAATGATCTCACCCACGGTATATTCTTCCGGGGAGCGGGTCAGCCTGTAGCCGCCGCCCTTTCCGCGGAGTCCCTTCAAAATATTTCCCTTTACGAGTATTTTTAAAATAATCTCCAGATATTTTTCGGAGATTTCCTGCCGTTTCGCGATTTCCTTTAACGGAATATAATCCTCTTCCCGGTGCTGCGCAAGATCGATCATGACCCGGAGTGCATAGCGCGCTTTCGTTGAGATCATAGAAATATACCTCCAATCTTTTCCAGCTGTGCGGTTGCGATTCGATAGGTCATT
>CAYQBE010000225.1:0-6610 GCA_964415625.1 uncultured Clostridium sp. | reverse complement strand
TTCCTCCTGGGCCATGATGCCTCCGCCCAGGACTACCACCTCCGGATTGATCACATAGCAGATGTTCGCGATCCCCTGACCCAGCACATCGGTCATCTCCTCGATCGCCCGGATGCAGAGCCCGTCGCCCTTTTTGGCCTCCTCAAAGATGCGGTATCCGTTCCAGACCTCTGCCGGCTCCTTCTTCCATTCGGCTACTTTTCTGGTGAGGATGCTTGCCGCCCCCAGTGTCTGGAAATCACTTCCGGCCATGTGCATGTACCCCACCTCGCAGGCGCTGTTGCTGAAGCCGTGGAACACATTCCCGTCCACGATGATGCAGCCGCCGATGCCGGTTCCGATGGTCAGCATCAGGGCGGGGGAGCAGCCCTTAGCCGCACCGGACACGGATTCCGCAAGGCCGGCGCAGTTCACGTCATTTTCCACTTCACAGGGAATCTCAAACCGCTGTTCCATCACCTCTTTGAACCGTGTGCCTGTATAGTGCGGGATCAGGGGAGCGGAATGAAAGATCTCGCCTTTTTCCGTGTCCACCATGCCCGCGGTGGAGATGCAGATGCCGCTGATCGGATTCTCGCTGATGTATCCGTCCGCAATGCCGACTGCCTTTTTCAGGATGGACGGGCCGCCTTTGTAGGCTTCGGTACGCATCTGGCTGCGGCAGAGAAATTCGCCGCCGCCGGTTAAGATGCCGTACTTGATGGCGGTGCCGCCGATATCTATGGTTACATATTTTTTCATATCTGTGCCCCTCTATTATAATATAATACTGTTGCTTCGGCAATCAAATTAGATCTGCACCTTAAAGATGGCCTTTTTGATCGTCTCTGATTTTTCCGCGGCAACGGCCGTGCGGTGGGCGTCGCTTGGGTAACAGATCAGGAAATCGCCGTTTTTCAGCACAACAGAGCTGTTCTTAGGGCCATCCATGGGAAGAAAATCGTCCGCCGGTACGTATTCCTTCACATCCATATCCTGGATAAAATTCAGGTCGATCTGTTCTGTGCCGTCCAGCATCAGGTGGATGTCCAGGTATTCCCGGTGGGCCTCCCAGAAACGTTCCTCCGCCGCTACGGTCTGATATTCCACGATATTGACAAAGAGACGTTTCCCGTCAATCTCGTGGCTTCCTTTTTCATAGGCTTTCAGATCGTGTGAGCCTGCGTAATCAAAGCATTCCTTCACTGCGTCCTCCAGGAATGCGTATTCTTTTAAATTCTGTATATTTCCGAATATCATATCGATTCTCCTGTTTCGTGCTTATTTGAAAACGGTTGTGTTCGGCGCCGGTACGGAGGTATCGCCTGTCATCTTACGGGAGATGATGCTTGCCGGGATGCCGACTGCCAGGGATACCGCGATGGAGATCAGGGAGTAGGACCAGATGGATACCGAACCTGCCGGAGCAAAGTATTTGATCCCCACCATCACAGCGGATGCCGCGATAAATGCCAGTGTTGCACCGAAGGTATTTGCCACCTTGGTAAATGCGCCTAGGATGAAGGTTCCGATCAGGATGCCGAGTACCAGGCCCATGAATCCGTTGAACCATTCGTATGCGGATTTTACGCCGCCGTTTGCCAGCACCATGGATACGATGATGGAGAAAATACCTACGATCAGGGATACATACTGCCCGATCTTGGTCTGTTTCTCAAAGCTCAGTTCCTTTTTGGTCAGCCTTGCCTGAATGTCCAGGGTCCAGCTTGCGGCTACGGAGTTCAGCCCGGTGGACAGGGTGGACTGGGATGCCGCGTAGATGGCTGCAAGGAGCAGTCCGGTGATGCCGACCGGAAGCTCAAACGCGATATAGGATGCGAAGATCTGATCCTGCGCCGCTGCCGGCGGAAGGGTATTCTGCTGATAGAACACATAGAGTCCGGTTCCGATCAGGTAGAATACGGTGGCGATAAAGATGGAAAGCGCTCCGTTGGTCAGCATCATTTTGTTCAGCTTCTTCGTATCGGTCGTGGTCGTGAAACGCTGTACGATATCCTGGCTGGACACGTAGGAGCCCATGGTGTTGAAGCCTGCGCCTACGATCATGATGAATACGCTGTCTTTTAAGATATTGATGTCAAAAATGGGCTGGTCTGGTGCCAGGAATTTGTGGTCTGCCGTAAATGCACCGAAGATCGCGCCGATCCCGCCGTCAATGTGCGCCAGAAGGAATACCAGCGCAAAGGTGACGCCGATGAGCAGTACGGAGCCCTGGATAAAGTCGGTCCAGAGTACGGACTTTAAGCCACCGGTGTAGGAGTAGATGATGGCGATCACCCCCATGATGATGATCAGCAGGTTGACGCTGATTCCGGTCAGGCTTCCTAGTACCATACAGGGCAGGTACATAATGATGGACATCCGCCCTACCTGGTAAATGATGAACATGACCGCGCCCAATACGCGGAGCCCTTTGCTTTCGAACCGCAGCTCCAGATAATGATAAGCCGTATCGATATCCAGCTTGCTGTAGATGGGCAGGAAAAATTTGATGGTCAGCGGGATGGCAAGCAGCATCCCGAGCTGCGCGAACCACATGATCCAGGTTCCCGCATAGGAATTTCCCGCAAGTGACAGGAAGGATATGGGACTTAACAGGGTTGCGAAGATGGATACGGAAGTGACCCACCACGGCACGGTGCCGTCACCCTTAAAATACTCTTTTCCCTTCATTTCCTTTTTCGCGAAATGAAGGCCGGCGAACAGGACTGCCGCCAGATACACAACTAAAATAACCAGATCTATCATTGTAAAGCCTTGCATGCTTTTCCTCCTATTTTCTCATTCACTCAGCCGGCACCGGATACAGGAAGCCGGCCATAGATACCATCGTATGCAGAAAGGCTGCCAGTGGCAGGCTTTCTGTATAGTATCATTGCGTAATAACGGTTGATGACAGGGACGCCTGTCTGTTCCGGACAGATTTTCCGACACGGGCAGCTTTTTCTGCGCGGTTCTTAGCATCCGTACTCTGCCTTCGCGTCCAGGATCATCTGCGCGGCTTCTTTTACCACCGCTTCGTCGCTCTCAATCAGGGATGCCAGGGGCGCTCTGACTCCGCCCAGCTCCAGGCCTTCATTGCGCTTTAAGACCGCTTTGATGATGCCATACATATTTCCGTGGCCGGAGCACAGCTTGTAGATGATCTCATTGACCGTATACTGGAGCTTTCTTGCCGTCTCCATGTCATTTGCCTTCACCAGATCTGCCAGCTTCAGGAACAGCTCCGGCATGGCGCCGTAGGTTCCGCCGATGCCGCCTTCCGCGCCGATGGCAAGGCCGCTGATGAACTGCTCATCGGGACCGTTGAAGACGATGTAATCTTCGCCTGCCGCCTGCTTGAACATCTGGATATCCTGTACCGGCATGGAAGAGTTCTTTACGCCGATGACCTTCGGGTTCTTGCGCATTTCCGCAAACAGGCCCATGGTCAGGGCTACGCCTGCGAGCTGCGGGATATTGTAGATGACAAAATCCGTATCCGGCGCTGCGGAGCTGATATCATTCCAGTATTTTGCGATGGCATGTTCCGGCAGGCGGAAATAGATGGGCGGGATGGCTGCGATCGCGTCTACGCCCAGGCTTTGGGCATGCTTTGCCAGCTCCATGCTGTCCTTCGTATTGTTGCAGGCAACGTGGTTGATCACGGTGAGCTTGCCTTCCGCAGCCTTCATGACATTTTCCAGAACAATCTTCCGATCCTCTACGCTCTGATAGATACATTCTCCGGAGGAACCGTTCACATAGACCCCCTTCACGCCTTTTTCTACAAAATATCGGGTCAGTGACTGTACGCCCTCGGGGCTGATATTTCCGCTCTCGTCGTAGCATGCGTAAAATGCGGGGATGACACCTTTGTACTTATCTAAATTTCTCATAATCTGTTCTCCTTTTTTTCTTGAATGCAGAAAACGGACTTTTCTGCCATATTTCATTGTTGTTCAGCGCCGACTTAAAGCTCCAGCCTTTCCGCAAAGGACCTCGTGATGAGCTGCGGCCTTGTGATGCAGGAACCGACGACCACGCAGAAGGCTCCCAGGTCGATGACCCGCCGTGCCTTTTCCGGTGTGTTGATGTTGCCCTCTGCAATGACCCGGTGCTTTACATTGGCCAGGATCTCCCGGATGATCCGGAAATCATCGGCCTCGATCTGGTCTCCCTTACTCTGGGGGGTATAGCCGACCATCGTAGTCCCGATAAAATCGAATCCCAGCTCATCCGCATGGAGCGCTTCCTCAATGGTCGAGCAGTCCGCCATCCAGAGCTGATCCGGGTAACGTTCCCTGACCTGGTGAAAGAAATCATCCAGCGTCAGGTCCCCAGGCCTTAAGCCTCCGGTGGCATCCATGGCGATGATCTCTGGTTTCACCTCCATCAGTTCCTCCACCTCTTTCATGGTAGGCGTGATGTAGATGCTGCTGTCCTCATAGTCTCTCTTTACGATCCCGATCACCGGAAGGTCTACCAGAGACTGGATCTCACGGATATCCTCCCTGGTGTTGGCCCGGATCCCCATGGCACCTCCCTGCTTTGCCGCCAGCGCCATCCTTCCCATAATAAAGGAAGAATGCAGGGGCTCATGGGGAAGCGCCTGGCACGAGACGACCAGCCTTCCTTTTAATTGTTCCACACATTCCCTCATAGACTTGCTCCTTTCATCTCATAGAATGTTGTTGAATCCGCCCTTACGGGCATTTACCGCTTCTGGCATTCAGTATAGCATCAAAGAAATTATTTTCAATAGGTTTGCTTTGTTCTGAAAGTTCTTTCGTTCTTTTCAAAAAAGGACTCGGTTTGGTAAAAAATACAGGTGCTTTTTTGGGCAGATTGCACAAAGCCAGGTTACTTCTTTCTGACTATGAAAGTACACTCAGCATCAAAAAACGAAATTTTGCGCAATGCGGAATTTATGCATACCTGAAAAGTATATGGAATCGAAGGAGATTTATTCATGGAGAAGAGGGAGTTTTGTTTTGAATAGCATCGTATGCAGAAAGGCTGCCAGTGGCAGGCTATGTGCCGGAGATGTGGGAATCCGGATGGCTGTTATGTTTGGATTTGTTACATTGAAAAATGGAATTGCCGCTGTTTCGAACCGTATTTTTGAAACACGGCTGTACAATGGATTTCTTGCGGAGAAAGCCAGACAAATGGAAATCTCACAGATTGCGGCGGAGGAAAAGAATCAGTTTATCGTTAACGGTCAATTATGGTCAGCTTTAATTTTAATAAGAAGAAGCAGGTTGGCGTCCATAAGCTCACATATGGTGATAAAGTATTGATAGAGGCTGTCGTCTGAATGAAGGGCAGGACAAAAAAAGTATATCTTTTTTTGTCCTGCCTTTTTGCACATGTACAAAAAAGTCTAAATATAAGAATAAATATGGATAATTAAACGAAAGTTTTTCCATCCCCATTCTATTATAATGGATTCAAGATCAAGAGAAAAAGAAAAGGAGAACAAAAACTATGAAATTAGGATTTGTAAGTGCGATTCTGGACACATGGACGTATGAGGAAATGATGGACTTTGCATCTGACCATGGATTCGAATGTGTGGAGGTGGCGTGCTGGCCGCAGGGAAAGGCAGAGAGAAGATACGCGGGTGTGAGCCACATTGACGCGGAGCGCGTACTGGAAGATGATACCTATGCGGCACACATCATGGACTACAGTAAGGAAAAGGGCGTGCAGATCTCTTCTCTTGCATATTATCCGAATACCATGGACGGGAACCTGGAGAAGCGTGAGGCGGCTGTGACCCACCTGAAAAACCTGATTAAGGCGAGCCATAAGCTGGGAATCGGCATGGTGACCACATTTATCGGAAGAGACCAGACCAAGAATATCGAGGAAAACCTGGAACTGGTGAAGGAAGTCTGGCCGTCTATCATCAAAGCAGCGGAAGAAAACGATGTGAAGGTTGCCATCGAAAACTGCCCGATGCTTTTCGGACCGGACCAGTGGCCGGGCGGACAGAATCTGATGACTACTCCGAAGATCTGGAGACAGGTATTCGAGATCCTGAACAGCGACAACCTGGGGATCAACTATGATCCGTCCCACTTCGTATGGCAGATGATCGACTACATCAAGCCGATCTATGAATTTAAGGATAAGATCTTCCATGTACACTACAAGGACATCAAGGTTTATCCGGACCGCCTGAACGACTGCGGCATCATGGCTTATCCGCTGGACTTCATGTCCCCGAAGCTTCCGGGACTTGGCGATGTGGACTGGGGCAAATATGTATCAGCGCTGACAGACATCGGATATGACGGATGCACCTGCATTGAAATCGAGGACAAGGCGTTTGAGGGCAGCAAGGAGAAGGTGGAGGATTCCCTGGTACTGAGCCAGAGATATCTGCGGAATTTTGTGATCTGACAAGGGGAACCAAAATAATCTTTTATAATAGAATCAGCAAATGAAACAGCAAAAGAATAAAAGGAGAACAAGACAATGAGCAAATTGAGAGTAGCAATCGTTGGATGCGGCGGTATCGCTAATCAGAAACATATGCCTTCCATCAAGGCAAATGAGGACAAGGCGGTTATGGTGGCATTCTGTGACATCATTCCGGAGCGTGCAGAGAAGGCATGTAAGG
>CAYQBE010000224.1:0-6620 GCA_964415625.1 uncultured Clostridium sp. | reverse complement strand
ATGAATTCCTGTGCACACCGACTGGCGTCAGCAAAGGTTTTATGACTCCGGAATACATCTGTAAGGTAGACGCGAACGGAAATGTACTTCAGGCAAACAAGGGCTTCAGACCCTCTTCTGAAATTAAGATGCATATGCGTGTTTACAAAGAGAGACCGGATGTAAACTCTGTAGTGCATGCGCATCCTCTGTATGCTACAACATTCGCTATCGCAGGTATTCCTTTGACACAGCCGATCATGCCGGAAGCAGTCATCGCTCTGGGATGTGTTCCGATCGCGAAGTACGGCACACCTTCCACCATGGAGATTCCGGACGCGGTATCCGAGCATCTGCAGTATTTTGACGCTGTATTGCTGGAGAACCACGGTGCGCTGACCTACTCCGATTCTCTGTTGAATGCATATCATAAGATGGAATCCGTTGAGTTCTACGCACGTCTGTTATGGCAGACCATGCAGATCGGCGGCCCGCAGGAGCTGAGCAAGGAGCAGGTGGAAAAGCTGTACGAGATCAGAAGACAGTTCGGACTTCCCGGAAAGCATCCTGCAAACGTATGCCCGAATGCAAAGGCAGGCAAGCCGAGCTGCCATACTTGCGGCGGAAACTGCAGCGGCGGCGCGGCTCCGAAGGCAGATGCGGACCTGGTAGCAGAGATCACCAAGAAGGTCATGAGCCAGCTTGGAATGTAAGAAAAACCGCAGAGGGCCGGGGCGTGTTGGGACTATGAACCTGCGCCCGGCATAAAAATAAATGCTGTACCTGTTCAGTACCCTCGAAGTTACGCCTCTATCCCATGAAAATGGGCTTCTGCAATGGGGATTGAGCTTGCAATCTTTGCGTTTTCGTTCGGATACCGCAGTAAATGCGTTATCCTGTGCTGAGTAGTTACGAAATGAGGAATGCTATGAATGAACAGGAGATTTCCGGTGTGGTGCAGGCCGTGCTGGAAGGAATAAAAAATACAGGTTCCGAACATGCAGCCGGACATGTCTGCACATGCAAAAAGCATAAGATGACCCTGGAAAAAGCCAATGCCCTGATCGAGAAGGTCAAGGCGAAGGCATCGGAGATGGGCGTCCGTGCGGTGGTGGCAGTGGCGGATCCGGCCGGAAGGCTCGTGTCGGTCCAGAGTATGGACGGAGCCTACATAGCAAGCTTTGACATTGCGTTAAATAAATCATTTACCTCGGCAAGCCTGAAAATGTCAACGGAGGCTCTGAGCCATTTGAGCCAGCCGGGACAGTCCTTATACGGTATCCAGTTTACCAATGACGGCAAGATCGTCATCTTCGGAGGCGGAGAGGTGCTGGAAGCTGAGGGAAAAATGATCGGAGCCCTGGGTGTGAGCGGCGGTACCGCAGAGCAGGATACCGAGCTTGCGGCCTACGGCAGGGAAGTATTTAAGGAGGTAATAGCGTGTCTGTAAATGAACAGATGGTTCAGGACATTGTGCAGGAAGTGGTGGCGAAGATGCAGATTGCTTCCGACGTGACCGGCAACCACGGTGTTTTCCAGGATATGAACACTGCCATCGAGGCAGCCAAGAAAACACAAAGAATCGTTGCACGGATGTCCATGGACCAGAGAGAGAAGATTATTTCCAAAATCCGCGAAAAGATCAAAGAGCATGCGGAGATCTTCGCACGGATGGGAGTACAGGAGACCGGCATGGGAAATGTCGGACATAAGATCTTAAAGCATCAGCTTGTGGCTGAGAAGACACCCGGAACAGAAGATATCGCAACCACAGCCTGGTCAGGAGACAGAGGGCTGACACTGATCGAGATGGGACCCTTCGGGGTCATCGGCGCCATCACACCATGTACCAATCCGAGTGAGACGGTGCTGTGCAATACGATCGGCATGCTGGCGGGAGGCAATACGGTGGTATTCAATCCCCATCCGGCGGCGATCAAGACGTCCATCTATGCCATCAACCTGATCAATGAGGCATCGCTGGAGGCCGGCGGCCCGGACAACATCGCATGTACGGTAGAGAAGCCGACCCTGGAAACCAGCAATATCATGATGAAGCACAAGGATATCCCGCTGATCGCGGCGACCGGAGGACCGGGCGTGGTAACGGCTGTGTTATCCTCCGGAAAGAGAGGCATCGGAGCCGGCGCAGGCAACCCGCCCGCACTGGTAGATGAGACGGCGGATATCCGCAAGGCGGCAGAGGATATTGTCAACGGATGTACCTTTGACAACAACCTCCCCTGTATCGCGGAGAAAGAGATCGTAGCGGTGGATTCCATTGCGGATGAGCTGATGCATTACATGATCACCGAGCAGGGCTGCTACCTGGCTTCCAAGGAGGAGCAGGACGCGCTGACAGAGGTGGTATTGAAGGGCGGACGCCTGAACCGGAAATGTGTCGGAAGAGACGCAAAGACTCTGCTTGGAATGATCGGAGTAACCGTGCCGGACAATATCCGGTGCATCACATTCGAAGGTCCGAAGGAACACCCGCTGATCGCGGAGGAACTGATGATGCCGATCCTGGGTGTGGTCAGGGCAAAGGATTTTGACGACGCGGTGGAACAGGCCGTATGGCTGGAGCACGGCAACCGTCATTCCGCCCACATCCACTCCAAGAACGTGGACAACATCACCAAATATGCAAAGGCGATCGACACCGCGATCCTTGTAAAGAACGGACCGTCTTATGCGGCGATCGGGTTCGGCGGAGAGGGCTTCTGTACCTTTACCATCGCCAGCCGGACGGGAGAAGGACTGACAAGCGCAAGCGCATTTACAAAGAGAAGACGCTGCGTCATGTGTGACAGCCTGTGTATTCGATAACAATAAGCAGCAGATCAGCCTGCCGGGGCGGTCATGAGAATGAGACCCCGCGACCATTGGAGGGCAGGCTGGTTGGAAGTTGAGGAGGCAATATAAAATGGAAATGAATTCTGCAAATGTAGAAGCCGTTGTAAAGCAGGTTCTGGAAAGTATGTTAAGCCAGCCGGTTTCGGCTCCGGCAGCTGCGCCGGCAGCGAGCCAGGCAATTCCGAAGACCGCGCATGTAGCCATGCTGACGGCTCTGGAGCATTATGATGTAAAAGAATTCCCGATGCCGGAGGTGGGCGATGGTGATATTCTTGTAAAAGTAGAAGGCTGCGGTGTCTGCGGAACCGACGCTCATGAGTTTAAGAGAGATCCCTTCAGTCTGATCCCGGTAGCGCTGGGACACGAGGGAACCGGAGAGATCGTGAAGATGGGCAAGGATGTGAAGGTGGACAGCGCCGGAAAGCCGCTGAAGCTGGGCGATAAGGTGGTTACCTGCATGATCTTCAAGGATAACCCGGACATTACCATGTTCGACCTGAACAAGCAGAACGTGGGCGGAGCGGATGTATACGGACTGCTCCCGGACGATGACATTCATCTGAACGGATGGTTCTCCGACTACATACTGATCCGGAAAGGCTCCACCGTATTCAATGTCAGCGATCTGGATCTGAAATCCCGTATCCTGATCGAACCCTGCGCCGTGCTGGTACATGCCGTAGAGCGGGCTAAGACAACCGGAATCCTGCGTTTCAACAGCAGAGTGGTCGTGCAGGGCTGCGGGCCGATCGGACTGATCTGTATTGCGGTTCTCCGGACAATGGGAATTGAAAATATCGTAGCGGTAGACGGCAATCAGCAGAGACTGGATTTCGCAAAGCGGATGGGAGCAGAAAAATCGGTCAACTTCATGAACCACAAGGGAATTGAAGCGCTCAGCGGAGCTGTAAAAGAAGCGTTCGGCGGATACGAAGCGGACTTTGCGTTCCAGTGTACCGGATCTCCGGTGGCTCACTCGAATATCTACAAGTTCATCCGCAACGGCGGCGGACTCTGCGAGCTGGGATTTTTCATCAACGGCGGAGACGCGACCATCAATCCGCACTTTGACCTTTGCTCCAAGGAGATCACGCTGGTCGGCTCCTGGGTATACACCCTGAGAGATTACGCGACCACATTTGACTTCCTGAAACGGGCGAAGGCGATCGGACTTCCGATGGACGACCTGATCACACATGAATTTCCGCTGGAGCAGATCAACGAGGCTCATGTAACCAATCTGAAGCAGGAAGGCCTGAAGATCGCGATCGTGAATAAATAGTGATGATTCAGAACGGCAGCAGACGGTTCTGAGGCCTGCCGTTGTGAACAGTTACGTGATTTTTGAAATTACCTGCGAAGGAGAGTGGTTATGGGAGAAGCAGTAGGAATGCTGGAGGTATTCGGGCTGGCGACCGCCTACGCCGCGGCAGATGCCGGGTGCAAGGCAGGCAATGTCCGGCTGGAGACCTTTGATAAAAACAAACCGGCGAATGCGGATGAATTACCTGTACCGCTGATCGTGATGGTGAAATTTCGCGGAAGCGTATCCGATGTCCAGGCCGCGTTAGAGGCGGCCAGCGCCAGAGCCAAAGAGCTTGCGGGAATCGTAACGGAATACAAGATCGCAAGGCCCACGGAGGATACGGAGAAGATGCTCAAACTGAGCGGCTTAGATAAAGGAACACCAAATAAAAAATATTTAAAAGAAGTCTAGGAGGATATAAACATGGCACAGCAGGCATTAGGAATGGTAGAAACCAGAGGTTTGACAGCAGCGATCGAAGCAGCAGATGCAATGACAAAGGCGGCTGAGGTGACATTGGTAGGAACAGAGAAGATCGGATCCGGTCTCGTAACCGTTATGGTACGCGGAGACGTAGGCGCTGTGAAAGCAGCGGTTGAGACAGGCGCGGATGCTGCGGCAAGGCTTGGAGAGCTGGTTGCGACCCACGTGATCCCAAGACCGCATGACGACGTAGAGAAGATTCTCCCTACAATCTAATTACGATGGACAGCCGTTATAAGAATCAGCAGATTCATGAAGCGCATTTGTGAAGAATGGTTCTTATATGGCAATCGTATCTGGGAGATCCCTCAGATTGATTAGTAAAGGAGCAGTCTCATGGGACAGGCATATGGATTTTTTGAAATCCCGAGTGTGACGGCAGCCGTAGTCGCTATTGATATGATGTGCAAGACGGCGCAGGTGGAACTGGTCACATGGGAGAAAAAACTGGGTGGACGCCTTGTCACCATCATCATCCGCGGGGATGTGTCCGCAGTGACACAGGCGATCGAAACCGCAGCCGCCAACGGGATCAAAGAACCGGCGGCATACGCGGTGATCGCAAGTCCCCACGAGGAGATCATCAAGATGGTGAACCAGAGCGCGAACCGGGTAAGTTAAGGAGGCAGTGACCATGGCAGATGAGAAGAAGCCGACAGGCGAAGAGAAGAACGTAGATTCTTCCAAGGCGGAAAGCGCAGCCAAAAAAGGCAGAGCAAAGAAAACTGCAGGATCAAAAGCTGCGTCCGCAAAGAAAGCTGAAAACACAGCCAAAGCGCCTGCCAAGACAGTTCAGAGAGTGAAGCAGGCGGCGCAGCAGGCAGAAGAAGTTATTGTAGAACAGACAATCCAGAAGGAGGAAAAAAGAATGTCACAGGAAGCATTAGGAATGGTGGAAACTAGAGGTCTGGTAGCATCAATCGAAGCAGCAGATACCATGCTCAAAGCAGCAAATGTTGTGTTGGTAGGAACAGAGAAGATCGGATCCGGTCTTGTAACCGTTATGGTACGCGGAGACGTAGGCGCTGTGAAATCAGCAGTAGAGTCCGGCGCGGAAGCAGCAGGAAGACTCGGCGAGTTAGTAGCGACCCACGTAATCCCGAGACCCCACGGCGATGTAGAGAAGATTCTTCCGGCAATCAAATAAGGAGCTGTAGAAAAATAACTGATACAGATTGCGCAAGATGTGTCAGTGATTTTCCTACAGATCCTAAGTAAGAGCGATGCCATATGAGGGGCGCTCCGGGAGGACGCGCCCCCCGGGAGATATGCAGGAGGCCATAAGCAGCGGCATCCTGTATCACCAAGAGGAGAATTGATATGGACAATAGTAATGTAGCATTAATTACGAAAATGGTCCTGGAGGCGATCGAAAAGCAGAAGGCTTCGGCGGAAAACGGTTATCTGGTTCCAGTGGGTGTGTCTGCAAGGCACATCCATCTGACACAGGAGCATGTGGAGGCTTTATTTGGGGAAGGCTATCAGCTGACGAAGAAAAAAGAGCTGATGGGCGGACAGTATGCATCCAACGAGACAGTGACGATCGTGGGCTTAAAGCTTCGCGCCATTGAGAATGTCCGGATCTTAGGACCTGTCAGAAGCAAATCCCAGGTGGAGGTATCCGCGACAGATGCCATCCGTCTCGGTGTGAAAGCGCCGATCCGGGAATCCGGCAATATCGCGGGCTCTGCGGCAGTTGCCGTAGTAGGGCCGAAGGGCGTGATCTATCTGAATGAGGGATGTATCATTGCGAAGAGACATATCCACATGGCGCCGAAGGATGCCATGGCAGCCGGAGTACATGACGGCGATATTGTTTCCGTAAAAGCGGACAATGAGCGCGGAACCGTATTTAATCACGTGCAGATCCGTGTAGACGACAGCTTTACACTGGAGATGCATATTGATACGGACGAGGCAAATGCGTCGAAAATTGCGACAGGAGACACGGTGAGGATCATATGCTAATCGGAAAAGTAGTAGGAAGTGTTGTTTC
>CAYQBE010000223.1:0-6623 GCA_964415625.1 uncultured Clostridium sp. | reverse complement strand
ATATAAGACAAGCAAAGGAGCTATACAGCTTCCCTATGATAAGCCCCTGCCGCTTGAATTAATTGGAGAGATTGCAAAATGGTGTGAAAAGGAGTATGGCCGATGATGGATCAGAATATTTTATATTTTTTTGATCAGCATATGGATTCGCTGCCGCTCTATGAAGCATTTGAAAGCAGCGTAAGAAAAGAGATTACGGATATACGGATAAAAGTCCAGAAGACACAGATATCCTTTTATAACAGACATTTGTTCGCATGCGTTTCCTTCGCAAGAGTCAGGAAGAAGAAAGACTGCCCGGACAACTATGTTGTCATCACGTTTGGGCTGAATCATAAATTGGAATCACCAAGAATTGATGCGGCATCAGAGCCGTATCCGAACCGGTGGACGCATCATGTTCTTGTATCCGATATAAATGAGATTGATGATGAACTGATGGGATGGATCAAAGAGGCGGCTGCCTTTTCTGATAAAAAGTAAATTCTGTACGATTCAGAGAAGCAAAAAAAATTAGGAGAAACAGATTATGGCAGTGGAAAATGGAGTATGGACGATGTATGGCATGGACTGGGACGATCCATACCGGATTCGTTCCTACAGGGAATTTTTATTACAGAGCTTTCATTCGATATTTTTCATTACTGCCGCCGCAGCCAGGACAGTATTTATTCAAAAACATGGGGCAAAGACGGCACCTTTGCCATTGGCTGTATCCTTCCCCCACTACCGGGCGGATCAGGGACTTTCACCCATGCAGAAAGCCTGCCACTGGCAGCCTTTCTGCATACGTTGGTATTAGAACGTGCGCCCGCCGGGCACACTGAAAAACCCACGCAAACTCATCATTTACGTGGGTCTTTGATTCCATATCCCTATACCAGAGTATTCAGAAGCATACCTACCGCATAATAATTGCTGAGGTTGTAAGCTCCGCTCTTTGCAAAGCTTGCGAAAGATGTAAAATATGCGGACATAGAATCATCCGATGAGAGGCCGGAGAAATCAACGCCTGCCGCGGAAGAATTCTTGCTATTAGATGTCGAAGAAGATTGTGTCTTAGAACTCCCCACTACAGTGTCAATTGATGAATCCAGGATTGTGCTTGCTTTTGTACCGGTACGCTGCGCGATACCATACTGGCCGCCCATCACGTCCTTTGCAAGACCATAGCCGCGATCCAGCGACTTCTTCAATTCATCCTTATCCACCTGAAGCCTGCCGGTGGTACTAAGACTCATTCCCAGTGCCTTTTTCATTGCATTTTCGGTCGGAAGGGATCTCTTCAGAGATTCCAGCTGACGCGCTGCACCCGCACTGCGGTTGGAATTGCTCTCAAGGAAAGATATCGTATTGTTGTACTTATCTGCGAAATCAGTAATCGCCGATATGATATCTTCCTGCGCCTTATCCACCTTTGCCTGGGCTGCTTTTCTCTCGTCCTCGGTTCCCGCCTTGGATAATGCAGAAACAGCACTCTCATACTTAGAGTACACATTGTCCTTGGCGCCAACCTGCAGCTTCTGGGAAGCGGCCTCCAGATCCATAAGGGACTGCTTATAATTCAGCAAAAATGAAGACGCGCTTGTAGCAGCACTGCTGTTGCTGTAGCTGCTGGATGTCTTATTTGTGCTTGAAGTACTGCTGGAACTCGATGTCTTATCCGTACTTGATGTACTGCTGGTACTGGACGTACTCTCTGTAGGATTATAGCCAATCTGCTCCGACAAAGCTTCTGTCCGAGAATTTGCATTGTCAACCCAGCCCTGATAATTAAACATAGGACTATAACTGGATACTGAACCAACTGCCATAATGTCATCTCCTTTCCGGTATGGCAAATACCTTTTTTTGTTGAAAAGGCTGATGCCTTCTTATGATATTTCGGCATTTTACCTCTGAATGATAATCAAAGACCGGAAATCAGAGGAAATTTTTTTATTCCTGCAGTCCCTTCCTCAAACAGTGCCCTGCCGAATATAAAAATGTAGATCATCTCCCATCTTGTACCCCTGTCATTCCTGCCGTATAAATGCTCTTCGGAAATCAGAGATTGTCTTGTATCTTTTTCTCCTGTCAGGTTCAACAGCCTTTTGCGCCGCGATATATAAGTCTCTGTCCAATGTCCAATTTTCTGCGGCACATGGCAGAAATCGATTTTCTGCATATCTCTTTTCAATCTCCTCCCGGGTATACTTTCCAAAGAAATCAAAGATCAGCGCCCCTAATGTAAATACATTGGTCGTCTCATCGATCACGGCTCCCAGAATATACTCTTCCGGAGCTTTCAGTCTTTTTGTCCCCCAGTATGCCTCTCCCATATCATTGCGGGCAGGCTGTTTCCGGAACAGATCAATGTCACAGATCGTCATCTTGTCTGTCTCAAAATCATAGATCAGACTTCCATCGTAAAAATCTACAGCCACATATTGATTGGCCGCAACGGTTTCCAAAAAAGAAAACAGACATTCTACCGCGGAAAGCTTCCGCTCAGCCGGCAGGCCTTTGAACCTCTCCGCCGGGCTGGCCAGCTCCGGGTTCCTGTCGTATGTTTCAAAATTCCAGTAATCGAACAGGCAGCCGCCCTCAGCCCATCGAAATACAGCCGCATAATAATCAGAAACCGGATAATGCTCTATCAGCTCCGCCAGATTGGGATGCTTTAAGGTCTGATACAGGCCTGCGGCATTTTTCAGGATTTCCACCGACTCCTCCGGCGAGATCTCCGCATCCACCGTATCCGCGCCTGCGACTTTAATGAAATACCTGTCATTTTCATCTTCCACGCCAAAGCAGATGCAGCCTGAACCGGTCGCGTCAATTACAGAGAATACGGTTCCGTACTTTTTGATCCATGTCAGATCATGAGGTGATCTGAGCCTGAATTTTACCTTGTCGATTTCTTGTATCACCATAAGTCTCTCCCCTGCAAGCGGCAGACCATGATGTATTCCTCTTCCTTTTCATCCACTGCCTCAAAGCCGGTTTTTCTATACATTTTTACGGCATAATTTGCTTTCTGTACAGACAGAGACGCCTGCTTATATCCTTTGTCCTTCAACAGATGAAGCATGGCTCTCATCAGTTCCGTACCGATCCCCAAATGCCGGTATCCTTCATAAAGGGACATAGCCAATGAGGGCGTTTCCGCATCCAGATGCCCATAGTCGTTCATGATGCGCGCCCATACCGCCCCCACAATCTGTCCTTTTATTTCCGCCACAAGGCAAGAATCGTCCGCTTTTCCAAAGTCCGCAATATAAACCTGCAGCTCCGGCCGTTGAATGATAGTTCTGGGCGGTTTCTCCATTCCTTCCGGGACAAAAATCGCTTCATACAAAAAATCAGATAATACCGGATATTCATTTTCCCGGATTTTCCGGATTTGATAGTCCATATTTGCATCCCCTCACAAATGCTGATAACCCGCTTTCAGCTTTTTCTCCATGATCTCACAAACCAGCTTTCCGGCTATTCTCCCGACCCGATAATCTTCAATAACTGTTCAATATTCGCAGCAATATTCTCATCATCTAGCTGGTCAACCTGGTCTCTCGCCTGCTTTAATCTCGTCTCTTTTTCTATTGCCATTAATTTGGCAAGTACCGCGTCACTTCGATCCTGCGTTGCTTTGCCCTGAGTTGCCTGCTTCCCACCCTTAGCAGCAGTTTTTCCCGACTGTGTTTTTCCTTTTTTTGCCGCAGCTTTACTCGCCTGTGCTTTCCCGCTTTTAACTGCCGGCTTTTTTGTCTGTACCTTTGCATTCTGTACAGTCTTCGTATCTTTTTTCTTAAACAAAGGAATCCCTCCTATTTTACATGAAGTAAATCATATTATCTGCCCCTATGCTTTTCTTTCCTTTTCTGCTGTTTCAGTTCAAACTGACGCTGTTTCTCTGCTTCCCGTTGCTCCCGGCTTATAATCTTGCGTTCTGTTTTCAACTGCTCCTGCTGTAATTTCAAAGCCTGCTATGATTCGTTCAAAAAGCCCTACCTACACCATAATGGTGCGACTGGACTGCCTACCAGTTCTGCAAGGCTGCCTTGCGTTGTGTTTTTATCTTTGCCTCTATATATTACCACATAGCTGCTTATTTTTCCATAAAATGTGGCATTCTTCAGTTTGGCGTGATACAAGGTTATCATCAGGCGATATCAATAAAGCCTTCTCAATATCATAAATTAGATTTCAAAATAGCACCTCTCCATGTTCTGATTTATAACCATACTCCCCAATCCCCATAGTCAAATGTCCCACTTCCATGATGAAGTTTTCCGTCTGCCTTAAGATTTCTAAATATCACATTAAAACCTTTTACTCACTGAGTTTTCTCGCATTCTCATAAATCCGTTTAAGCAACCCCTCATTTCCCTTTTCGCTCCCTAACTGCTGCTCTATTCTATTTCTAAACCCCATGTATGTATTAAATCCGAGCATATATACAGCCATCGCCATTGCCAAATCTTCTGGCGGCTCCGCATACACACTTGCCACATTCCGCAATTCATCAATTACTGTATCACGTGGAACAGAAACGCTTCCTTCTTCATTTACAACAGCATTGATAACTCCCGGAAGCGCCATACACATCTTATAAAACGCATCTTTTTCACCAGTGAGAATTGCATAGAACTGATCCATGCTAACACGCCGTATTAGCCTATGCTGCACATTTTTACCATCTACTTTTGTTGTCCATTTAATGTTTTGTGACTTTTTAGCAATCGCCTCTACCAAAAGGCAAGCGCAATCATCATCTTCAAGAATCTGCCCCTGCATTTTTATGTATGTCTTTGCTGAAGAAGCTGAATTCATAGTATTATGCTTATTCTTCATTTCCACATATAACGTATGGACAATATCTCCGTCCGGCATTTGGATTCCATCTGGGTTTCTATATATTACATCCCATCCTGCTTGCGGAACTTCGCATCCCTCAAAATATGAGAAAATATTCTGATGAAAATACCCAATATCATTATTATTTGACTTGTCCCTCTGCCGGAAAATTTCATTATTCACAATTTCTTCCCAACTTGAGCGGTACACAGATTTATCAAAAATCAGTTTTATCGGGTCAATCAAGTTACTGTTAAATCGTTTTAAATCATAGGATTCCAATTTCTCTCCATATTTCATAATGGTTGCCCGTACATGATTTTTAAAATCTTCCTCAGATATAAAACTTAGCTCCCACGCCATTACTTTAACCCCTCCAATGACTTATGTATTTCCACTGCAATATCATATGCTAAATTTACAGGAACCGCATTTCCTACCTGTTTATACTGTGACTGAACATTTCCACAAAACTGCCACTCATCGGGGAACGTCTGGCACCTTGCATTTTCACGGATCGTAAACGGTCTTGCTTCTAGTGGGTGGCATCTCTCTGTCTGTTTTTGAGAAGGAGAGGTAAGCACTGTTAGTGACGGTTCATCTAAACTCATTCTCCTCAAAATGCCAGTCCGTCCCCCTTCCATATCCCAACAACTTTTCATATATTCTTTTGCTATATCAGGATCTATATCTCTCCAATAGCCTCCCGGTGGCACAAGCTCAAATATTTTCCGCTTATTTTCTCCATAAGGAACTCCCGGTCCATCTGGACAATCCAACAAAACATCTCGCAAAACCGGCTTATAATCATGTTCTTTGGGAAATTCATATGTGATTTTATCCGTTAAATCATTCCGAATTCCTATTGTAATCAAACGCTCTCTTTTCTGCGGCACGCCATAATTCCAAGCATTTAACACTTTTTTCTGTATCGTGTATCCTGCCTGTTCAAAAATATTTGTTATTGTAGCGTATGTCCTGCCTTTATCATGTGTCAGTAACCCGCGAACATTTTCAAATAAGAACATTTTCGGCTGTAACTTCTGTAGAAAAATAGCATAGTGATAAAATAGGGTTCCTCTGGCGTCCTCAAGCCCTAACCGTTTCCCGGCATATGAAAATGACTGGCAAGGCGCACCACCTGACAGCAAGTCCAATCCACCCTTTTTTATACCGAAATAATCTTCTAAATCCAAACAAGAAATATTAGCAATATCATCATTGATTACTCGCCAGTTTGGACGATTGATTTTTAAGCTATCCGCAGCATCCTTGTCAAATTCGATCAATCCTAATGTGTCAAATCCAGCTTTTTCAATCCCTAATGCAAGTCCTCCTGCGCCAGCAAATAATTCTATTGTTGTATAATTTTTAATATCCTCCACAACGTTATCTCTTTGTATTTCTACAACATCTTCTATATTGCAATTCAGAGTAAAACATATTTTCTCAATAGATTCAAATGAAACCGGTTCATTTTTCCCCAATCTTGCCAGCACATTAAAACTGATACCCGACGCTTCTTTTAATTCTGTACGGTTCATTTTCTTATCTATCAGAAGCTTCCATAATTTGTCATAACAAATCGCCATGTAAATTCCTCCTCGAATTATCTGTTTGATATTTTACCACATATCCATTTCATCTGCAATCTCTTCCTCACTATATCGTTAGATTTTCTCCTTCTCATTTTCATCTTTTTTCTTGCTATTGCTAGTTCTTTTTGGTAAATTATGCTTATATAAGGCATTTGCCAACTATGAAAGGAATGAGATGTATGGCAA
>CAYQBE010000222.1:0-6710 GCA_964415625.1 uncultured Clostridium sp. | reverse complement strand
GATTCCTCCCGGGGCGGATCCATCATAGCGATCATCCCGATAAAGGTCAGGTGGTATTCATCCTCCAGCGTCAGCTCGTGGTCGGCCGGGATCTCTTTATAGGCAAATCCCAGCACCCGCAGCCCTTCTCTGGAAAATTCCTGATTCTGGTTCCGGATTTTTTCCTTGTCCGTATCCGTCAATGGATGCACCCCTTCATCCGTCTGGATGTGGTTCATCCGTTCCAGCAGCACATCTACCGCGCCTTTTACAAGCATGGTAGGCCGCCCCTCCATCACATGCTGGGTGGACATCAGCTTCCGGTCGCTGTCAAAAGGATTCTCCCCGAACCGGGGATATTTTTCCCTCACGCCGGATGCATAGAGTCCGAACCGGTCTCCCAGGTTGATCAGCGCGATCTCCGTAGGATCCCCGATCTCTGCCCCTTCCGCATTGGAGGCGTCGTTGCAGAGGATACTGCTCAGAAGTAGCATGCTTTCCTGAGGATTTTCCAGGTCGATCCCTTCCGCAGGGAGCCGGATCCCGTTTACATAATAATCTTCCACCGTCATCCGGTTCTGGGTCAGCGTTCCCGTCTTATCGGAACAGATGACAGACACACTGCCCAGCCCTTCCACTGCCTGCAGCTTCCGGATGATGGCATGCTCTTTGGCCATCTTCTGCGTCCCGAAGGAAAGCACGATGGTCACGATAGAACTCAATGCTTCGGGGATCGCCGCTACCGCAAGGGCTACTGCGAACAAAAATGCGTCTCCCGCGTCTCCGCCCCGCATCACCTGGATTCCGAACAAAATACCGCAGAAGATCAGGATCAGGATGGACAGCTTTTTCCCAAACTGATCCAGGCTGATCTGCAGAGGGGTCTGCTTCTGGGAGGTCTGGTTTAAAAGCCCCGCGATCTTGCCCACCTCTGTCTCCATCCCGATGGCAGTCACTACATAGGAGGCCCTTCCATAGGTCGTAAAGCAGCCGGAATAGACCATATTTGTACGATCCCCAAGAGGAACCTCCCCCTTTACCGGCTCCGTGCTTTTCTCAACACCAAGGCTTTCCCCGGTAAGGGCGCTTTCGTCTGTCTTTAAGCTGGCGCATTCCAGGATCCGGCCGTCCGCGGGGATATAGTCTCCCGCATCCAGATATACGATATCCCCGACCGTCACTTCCGCAGATGGAATCTGAACCAGATTGCCGTCCCGCATGACCTTTGCCTCCGGCGCGGACAGCTTTTTCAGGCTGTCCAGCGACTGCTCCGCCTTCACGGTCTGCAGGGTTCCCAAAACCGCGTTGATGGTGATCACCACCAGGATCACGACCGCACTCTCCACATCCCGCAGCAGGCCGGATACGATTGCCGCGGCGATCAGGATCATGACCAGAAAGTCCTTGTACTGCCCCAGGAAAATGTGCAGGATCGTCTCCTTCTTCCCTTCCGCCAGTTCATTTCGCCCGTACTTCTCCTGATGCTCCCGGACCTGCTGGGATGTCAGAGGCTCCTCAGAACCGTTTAGCTTTTTCAGAACCTCCCTGCCCGGTAATTGATAATATTCACTCATATGAAATCCTCCTTATTACAGAGTTACCCTTTATCTTTTACAATATCGTCAAAATTTATAATATGATATCAGGGGCAAAAGGTCATTTCAAGCGGAAATCCTGCCGCTGACAGCGTTTCCGCCAAACATGGCCGCTTGACCCTGATGTCATAGCCTGATTATGAAAGAGAGTCAGACCCGCCCTATCGAATGAGCAGGTCTGACTCAATCATCATCCATCAGATTCGTATCGGTTCCGTGCTTTCGCTGGAAAACTCAATACATTTCATCCGGATTACACAATTCCCTGTGCGGTCATTGCCTCTACAACCTTCTCAAATCCGGCAATATTCGCGCCTGCCACATAGTTGCCCTTGCATCCGTACTTCTCGGCCGCGTCAGCCATGTTATGGCAGATATTGATCATAATGTCTTTCAGCTTCGCGTCCACCTCTTCAAAGGACCAGCTCAGACGCTCGCTGTTCTGGGACATCTCCAGAGCGGAGGTTGCCACGCCGCCCGCATTGGCAGCCTTCCCGGGAGCGAACAGGATCCCTTTCTGCTGCAGGTACTCGGTTGCTTCCATGGTAGTCGGCATATTCGCGCCTTCCGCGACAGCGATACATCCGTTTGCCACAAGCGCTTTGGCATCTTCTAAATGCAGCTCGTTCTGGGTCGCGCAGGGCAGGGCAATGTCAACCTTCACGTTCCATACGCCTCTTCCCTCGTGATATTCGGAATTCGGACGGTAGCTCTTATAGGAGGTCAGTCTTTCACGCTTCACTTCCTTGATCTCCTTCAATGCGGCAACGTCGATTCCCTCCGGATCATAAACCCAGCCGTTGGAATCGCTGGCGGTTACTACCTTCGCACCCATCTGCTGTGCCTTTTCGATGGCGTAGATGGCTACGTTTCCGGAACCAGATACAGCCACGGTCTTACCGGCAATGTCGATGCCGTTGAGTTTGAGCATCTCCTGGGTCAGATAGAGCAGTCCGTATCCGGTTGCTTCCGTACGTGCCAGGGAGCCGCCGTAGGTCAGGCCCTTTCCTGTCAGGACGCCTTCAAACAGTCCCCGGATCCGCTTGTACTGTCCGAACATGTATCCGATCTCTCTTGCGCCTGTTCCGATATCCCCTGCCGGTACATCCGTATCTGCTC
Organism: uncultured Clostridium sp.; assembly: GCA_964415625.1. Taxonomy (GTDB): domain Bacteria; phylum Bacillota; class Clostridia; order Lachnospirales; family Lachnospiraceae; genus Schaedlerella. Next base: position 4,017 of record CAYQBE010000222.1, on the reverse strand, counting down.
CGATATATTTGCAGAGTTCTGTCATAAAGCTCTGGCAGAAAGCCATCACTTCCCTGTCTGATTTTCCCTTGGGATCAAAATCAGAACCGCCTTTTCCGCCTCCGATGGGAAGCCCTGTCAGGGAATTTTTGAAAATCTGTTCAAATCCCAAAAACTTGATGATTCCCAGGTTTACGGATGGATGAAGACGAATCCCCCCCTTGTATGGTCCGATCGCACTGTTAAACTGTACACGGTAACCTGTATTGACATGAACCTGTCCATTGTCATCTACCCATGGTACACGGAACTTGAACTGTCTCTCCGGCTCTACAAGCCTTTCCAGAAGAGCGTCTTTTCTGAACTTCTCCTCGTTCGCCTCCACAACGGTACGAAGAGATTCCAGAACCTCCTTCACAGCCTGATGGAACTCCGGCTCTGACGGATTTTTCTTCACAACTGATTCAATGACTTCATCAACATATGACATACTCACCATTACCTCCTCAACATAAATAGCCGGACAGACAAAGCCGCCCGGCGAATAATATGACATTTTGCCTACCCGTCTATTTTATAAGCTATACCGGCGATTGTCAACAAAAAATCCAGCCCTGCCGCAAAAAAAATGTCGTGAAACAGGCTTATGCAACGACTTTCATAAAATTTTTGTGAAGAAACAGTTGACTGAACGAAAAAATATGTTATAATCTTCTGTAGTGCTAAATATACCCGAACAGTCGTATGATGCACAATACAAGGCTGGAGGGGAGGTTAGGTGTGAGTCTATGTCAAATGTAATCGTGAAAGAAAACGAGACGTTGGATAGTGCTTTACGCAGATTCAAAAGAAACTGTGCGAAAGCGGGCATTCAGCAGGAGATCCGTAAAAGAGAGCATTATGAGAAGCCGAGCGTAAGACGTAAGAAAAAGTCTGAGGCGGCTAGAAAACGGAAGTATAATTAATATGTGCAAAACGACAGGATGCTGGAATACCGGCATCCTGTTTTCTTTATTCGATAGAAAACTTCTCTGAATTTTCCTATCGAAATAAAAAGCCCTCCGGGGGATGCGCACTGCGGCGTATAAGGTAGATGTCGCGATGCGACCGCCGCAGGCGCGAGTTTCGCAAGCGAAACCCTTTATTCTAAAAAGTCATTCTGCACCGCCGCATCTCCGGCAGCCGTACACGAAAAACAGGAGAACAACAGACCCATCTGCCGTCTGCTGTTCTCCTGTTTTTTCTCTCTCAGCCGATCTGTCCCTCCAGGACCTCTGCCGCCTTGGCCAGCGCGTCCGGGATGCCTGCCGGGTTTTTTCCTCCGGCCTGCGCCATATTCGGACGGCCGCCTCCGCCTCCGCCGACACAGCCTGCGATCGCCTTGATCAGGTTGCCCGCATGGGCCCCCTTCTCCATAGCCCCGTCTGTTGCTGTAACCATCAGGCTGACCTTTCCGCCGTTTGCGGATGCCAGGACAACCACGCCCTCTCCCAGCTTCTCCTTGAGCTGGTCGCCCAGGTCGCGCAGTCCGTTCATATCCACTCCGTCCAGCTCTGCCGCAAGGAGCTTCACTCCGGACACTTCCCTTACCTGATCCAGGATATCCCCTGCGGCATCCTGTGCCATCTTGCTCTTTAAGCTCTCCACTTCCCCGTGGAGCGCCTTATTCTCCGAGAGCAGATGCGCGATCTTGTCCCCAAGATTCTCCGGTGTCGCCTTTAAAAGCTTCGCCGCCTCACGCATTTTCTCTTCCAGACTGCCATAGTATTTCAGAAGCCCTTTGGAGGTCAGCGCCTCAATACGCCGCACACCGGCTGCCACCCCGGTCTCGCTGATGATCTTCATCGCCATGATCTCCGAGGTATTTCCTACATGGGTGCCGCCGCAGAATTCAATGGAGTAATCTCCCATATTCACGACACGCACAATGTCCCCGTATTTCTCCCCGAAAAGAGCCTGCGCCCCGGTCTTCCTTGCCTCTTCAATAGGCATATTTTTGATATCCACGGTCAACGCCTTTTCAATGCTCTCATTGACCAGATTTTCTACCTTTTCCAGTTCCTCGGCGCTGAGGGCGGAAAAATGGGTAAAGTCAAACCGCAGCCTGTCCTCGTTAACGCTGGATCCGGCCTGCTCCACGTGGGTTCCCAGGACCGTGCGCAGAGCCTTCTGGAGCAGATGGGTGGCACTGTGGTTTCTCGCGGACAGCGCGCGTTTTTCCGCGTTTACTTCCAAAACCGCCTGGTCGCCGACCTTGATCATGCCCTTTACGACATGTCCCACATGGCCGATCTTGCCCCCTAAGAGCTTGATCGTATCTTCCACCTGAAATTCCCCTTCTCCGGTCCGGATGAGGCCGGTATCCGCCTCCTGGCCGCCGCTGGTCGCATAGAACGGTGTTTCCTCTACAAAAACGGTGCCCGCCTCCCCGTCGGAAAGCGCATCCGCCAGTTCGGTCTCTGAGGTCAGGACCGTGATCACAGACTCTGCGCTCAGATGGTCATATCCCACAAAGGTGCTGGTCACACCGGGATCGATCGACTCATATACGGTCACATCCGCCCCCATATAATTTGTAACCTCCCGGGCGTCTCTGGCCGTCTTCCTCTGCACCTCCATGGCAGACTGAAATCCTTCCTCATCCACGGACAGCTTCTTCTCCTCCAGGATCTCCTTCGTCAGATCCAGCGGAAAGCCGTAGGTATCGTAGAGCCTGAATGCCGAATCTCCGGACAGCGTGCTTTCTCCCTTTTTCTCCATCTCCGCGATCAGGTCGGACAGGATTCCCAGCCCCTGGTCAATGGTCTTATTGAACTGCTCTTCCTCTTTTGCGATCACCTTCAGGATAAAATCCTTCTTCTCCTCCAGTTCCGGATATCCGTCCTTTGAGCCTGCGATGACCGTCTCCGCCAGCTTCGGAAGGAAGCTGCCTTCGATTCCCAGAAGCCTTCCATGCCGACAGGCGCGGCGCAGCAGACGGCGCAGCACATATCCCCTTCCCTCATTGGAAGGCATGATCCCGTCAGAGATCATAAAAGTCACCGAACGGACATGGTCCGTGATCACCCGGATGGAAACATCATTCTGATATACGGCTCCGTACTCCTTTCCGGCCAGGCTGCACACATGGTCGCGCAGCGCCTTGATGGTATCCACGTCAAAAATGGAATCCACATCCTGTACGACAGATGCCAGACGCTCCAGCCCCATGCCGGTATCGATATTCTTCTGTTCCAGTTCGCTGTAATTGCCGTTGCCGTCATTGTCAAACTGGGTAAATACGTTGTTCCAGATCTCCATATAGCGGTCGCAGTCACAGCCTACCGTACAGTCCGGCTTGCCGCAGCCGTACTTCTCCCCGCGGTCATAATAGATCTCCGAGCAGGGGCCGCAGGGGCCGGAGCCATGCTCCCAGAAGTTGTCCCCTTTTCCAAATTTGAAGATCCGCTCTGCCGGGATCCCCATCTTTTTGTTCCAGATCTCAAACGCCTCGTCATCCTCCTCATATACGGAAGGATACAGCCTGTCCGGATCCAGTCCCACAACCTCGGTCAGAAACTCCCAGGACCACTCGATGGCTTCATTTTTAAAATAGTCTCCAAATGAAAAATTCCCAAGCATCTCAAAAAATGTACCGTGGCGGGCCGTCTTTCCCACATTCTCAATATCTCCCGTACGGATACACTTCTGACAGGTGGTCACCCGTCTCCTGGGCGGAATCTCCTGCCCTGTAAAATACGGCTTCAGCGGCGCCATCCCCGAATTGATGAGCAGCAGGCTCTTATCATTGTGCGGCACCAGGGAAAAACTCTTCATAGCAAGATGTCCCTTGCCCTCAAAGAACTCCAAAAACATTTTTCTCAGCTGGTTCACTCCATATTGGTGCATTTGCTTCATCCTCCTATTGATCCAATTCGACTGTGTTTCATCATATCACAGCGTTTTCTGTTTGTAAACCTTCAAATCAACTGTACGGTAGGATGCTCTAAAGAGCCTCCTACCTACTCATCCATTCGCAAAAACCGTGCTGACGCACTC
>CAYQBE010000221.1:0-6778 GCA_964415625.1 uncultured Clostridium sp. | reverse complement strand
AGGATCTCCAGCAGGTCATGGCAGTCCAGCCCCAGGATGGGCCTTCCGTCCGAATGGATATTTCCGATGGCTTCCAGCTTCCGTGAAATCACCTCCGCCTCTTCCAGCCCGGGCAGGAGGATCAGGCTGTGTACCTTCCGTACCCGGTCATATTTCTTATAGATCGAACTGATTTCCCCGGTAATGACAAAATGCGGCTGCATGGTATCTGCAGCCGTATTGTCTTCAATCCGGTACTCTTTTTTCAATACGTAAAGGCCGTTTCCCGCAGGCTCCAGCTTTTCGGCAAGCTCCTCACGCCATGCCGGATGCGTAAAATCCCCGCTTCCTACAATCCCGATGCCCTTACGCCTTGCCCACAGATCCAGATATTCCGGCGTACAGTCCTTGCTGGTGGCCCGGGAATATCGGGAATGGATATGTAAATCTGCTATGTACATGAAAAAACCTTCTTTCGTTTAAAATCATAGTTTAGACACGGAAATTATCTATATATTTTCCATGTTCAAACTATATTTTCATACATTTCTTCCGAATAACTGTTCTTAGTGTATCATATCACAAAGCAGATGTGAACCCATTAATTAGATTATAGCCGCAGTCTCATGTAACTGCGGCCGCTCTGTTTTTATCACTTTCCTATAACGATTCCTTTTTCCTTCCTCTCCTGGATCTCTTTTACGATCTCATTGTACGCTTTCCGGTTCAGACGGTAGAAATACAGAACCGCAGCCGTTATGATCCAGAGGATTCCCGGAACCGTGGTAAAGGAATGCTTGATCACGGCAAGTACAGCCGGATTCTGCTGCTGGTTCGCCGCATATCCAAAAGCTCCCAGGACGCCCGCAAGAACGGAGGTGCCGATCGCCATTCCAATCTTATTTCCCAGAGAGATAAATGCATACTGGAATCCGTCATTCCGAAGTCCGGTCTTCCACTCTCCATATTCCACGCAGTCCGGTACGATCGCATAAATGGCCGTATTGAACCCGGAGAAGAAAAATTGTGCCAGACAGGAGAACAGGTAAAACGGAACCGGTGAGCTTCCAACCGTGAAAAAGTACATACAAAACATGCTGATCCCTGTCAGGAGCGCAAAGATTGAAGCGGATCGGCCTTTATTATTGGTCAGCCGGAACACAAACGGAAAGCAGGCAGCTCCGATGATAGCCGGAACAATGATGAAAAGCGAATATGTACTGAATAATGCCTGATTGCCTTCCACATAGGTGAAATAATACAATGCATCCGCATTTCTTCCATAGAGGGTGACTCCGAACAGGAACTGCCCTGCAACCGCAATCATATACGGCTTATTCTTCGCAACGGCAGACAGTTGGATCTTCAAGGAGGTCTTTTCCTTTTCTGGCACCTCTACCACCTCTTTTGTCTTTGCAAAACAGAAGATATGGCATGCCGCAAAGATACATCCGTACAGGATCGCGATCAGAAGGTATCCTCTCTTGTCATCTCCATTTCCAAGGGCCGCGATCAGCGGAACTGTGACGATATTGATGATGCCGATCGCGATCATGGCGCTGACGGAACGGAAGGTATTGATCTTGGCCCGCTCTTCGATGTTCTGCGTCATGGCGCCGCACAGGGTTCCATAGGGAATGTTAACGCAGGTATAACCCAGTACGAGAATGCAGTAAGTAATCGCCATATACACGATTTTTACGTTAGACGGCCAGTCCGGATGCGCCCAGAAGGTCAGCATCAATACGACGGCGGTCAAGGGCGCCGCGATCAGCAGCCAGGGACGGTATCTTCCCCAACGGGTATGAGTCTTATCACTCAGCCCGCCGATCACAGGATCATTGATGGCATCCCAGAATCTGGAAAACAGCATCAGCCCCGCAACTGCTCCCATTCCGATTCCAAATACATCCGTATAGAAGATCATCAAAAAGTTTCCTACAAACATCCAACTGAAATTACACCCCACATCGCCCATACCGTAAGCGATCTTGCTGATCAATGGTACTTTTACATCCGTTTCCTTCTGTTCCATCATGGTCCTCCCTGTCCTCATTGACATTCATTGTTTTGACCGCTCAGAGCCTGCTGCTTCCGGCTCTGAGCGCGGTACCTGAATACACCTGAATCCGCTGATTTATTCTTCCCCGATACGGATAACAGCCTTCACGATATCCGCCTTATTGTTCACACTGTAATCCATTGCCTTCTGTGCTTCATCCAGCCCGAATATATCTGTCACGATCCCTTTCAGATTCACTTTTCCGGAAGCAACCGCGTCAATTGCCATCGGATAAATGTGACGGTAGCGGAATACAGTCTTGAAGGTCAGCTCTTTATCCAGCGCCAGGCTCATGGGCAGGGTCATCTCACCGCTCTTGCTGTAGCCTACCAGTACGATCGTGGAGCCCTTTTTGGTCATGTGGATGGTCTGTACTGTGGTGATCTGTGTTCCCGCAGTCTCCACTGCCAGGTCGCATCCCTTTCCTTCCGTCAGCTTCATCACCTCTTCCACCGCATCGGTTTTGCTTCCGTTAATCACACCGTCCGCTCCCAGCTCCAGTGCCTTCTCCAGGCGCTTTTCCATGATGTCTACTACGTACACCTTTGACACGCCCATGGCTTTGAGCGCCATCATCGTGACCAGGCCGATACAGCCTGCCCCCATGACAACTGCCGTCTGTCCCGCTCTTGCGCCGCCCTGCATTGCCGCATGGAAGCCTACCGCCAGAGGCTCGATCAAAGCGCCTTCCAGCGTGCTCACATTGTCCGGCAGCTTAAAGCACAGATCTGCCTCATGGGCCACATATTCCTGGAATACGCCGTCTACCGGAGGCGTTGCGAAAAATACCACATCCTGACAGAGGTTATAGCGTCCGGTCTTGCAGAATTCGCAATGCCCGCAGGTCTTGCCCGGCTCCAGTGCCACCCGGTCTCCCACTTTCAGATGCTTCACGTCCTTTCCCACCTCTACCACAGTGCCTCCCGGTTCATGTCCGAGTACAAAGGGCGGTTTTACTACATAATCGCCGATGGCTCCTGTCTCGTAGTAATGCAGGTCACTTCCGCAGATCCCTACGTATTCCAATTTGACCAGTACCTCGTTGTCCTTTGCTTTCGGAATCTCCCTCTCCTCAAATCCCATCTGACCGATTCCCAGCATCACCGCAGTTTTCATTGTTCCTTCCATGATAGTGTCCTCCTTTTTCTTTGTTGTATACTTTATTAAATAGTTTTATTATGTTTTTAATTTTATATCGAAAGATCGATTTTGTCAACAGATTCTATATCGGAATCTGATTTTCGGTAATATACACAAAACCGATCTCTGCTTTTTGTTCAAAATGTACATACATCCATTGGCAACAACATAATGTCTAAAAATTCAGGCAAGCCAAGAATCCCATAGAACCAAAAAAAGAGACTCCATCTTTGAAGTCTCTTCACCAAAATACGTTTTCTGACTCTAATTAAATCTGCTTCACAAAATCTTCTGTCACCTGCAATGCTGCCCCCAGTGCCGCCGCCCCCAGCTCATAGCTGCATGCCTTCACAAACGGGCTACCTACGGCGAATGTATTTCTTTCCGATACCTTTTTCCAGATATCCTGAATGTGCGCTTCTGCATAGCTTCCCACATAGCCGCCCAGGATGATATCACAGTCCAGAACCATGTGGATATTGTTGACCGCGATTGCCAGATAGGACGTATATCGTTCCCAAAGCCGCACGGCCTCCTCCTCTTTTCGTTCCAGTACCGCAAAAAATCTTTCCAGCTTTCCGCCCGCCGCATCGGATAAACGCGACGCAGAGCAATAAGCATCCAGGCATCCCTTTTTCCCGCAGTAACAGGGTTCTCCGTCCGCAACCACCGTCATATGCCCCACCTCTCCGCATCGGAAATGATCCCCCTGCATGAGCTCATTGCGGTAGAATACAGCGCCTCCCACCGTATTGCTCAATGACAGATAAAAGAACCTGTCCGGCCCATCCGGGCGGATTCCCTCCGCATAGGCCCCCGCATTCGCGTCATTCAGAAAAAAGCAGGGATAGGAGAAAAAACGGCTTACCAGATCAAATGACACAGCTTCCACACCGAGTACATGCGATTCGGCAATCCTCCTGTCCAGGTCAATAATTCCCGGAAAAGCGATCCCGATCCCCAGTATCCGCTCCCGGACCGCGCCGCTTTCCTCTAAAAAGCGTTCCAGCTTTTCATTGACCTCCCGATAATACAGGTCTTCCGAAGCATAGGGCTGGTAGATCCGTTGGTAATTTAAAATTTCGCCGGCAAGGTTGGTCAACACCAGGCTGATATGGTTCTTTGTGATGTCCAGCCCCACCGCCTGCTTGATATTCACAGCCGCGGACAACGCCTTGGCCCTGCGTCCTCCGGTGGACTGCAGCTCGCCCTTTTCTTCTACCAGTCCTTTTTCGATCAGCTCCTTTGTGATCTGCGTCACCGTCGGCAGGCTCATGTTCATCTCATGGGCAATGTCCGGGTTGGAAACCGTACCGTGTCTGTATATGTAGCGGAACACCCGGTTCCGATTCTGTTTTTTGACTTCCATGTTCGTTACTTTTTTCTTGTCCATATTGACTCCTATACCTTAACAATCGCTTTTTGCACCATTCATTATAACAGAAAAGAATGAAAATTGGGGATATTCTATCCGTTTTTTTCTTTTTATCCGCATACGTATTGTAATCCCCTTTTCCTCATGCTATAATAAATCCGGTCGTTCTGATTACTAAGGGCATCTTCATAGAAAGCTGCATCTGCGTAAAAAGGCGTACAAGATCAACTGATAATTTCCATGATACATTCTGATATTCCGCATATCTTATCGGTGCTCCAGGCCTTTTTGCAGCCTGTTGCCCTAAAGCGGTGTATTATTTTATCAGACAAATCTGCGCCCGGAACGAGAGCGCTTTTTTATTTTCCAAAAAAATGAGACCTTTTGGCAATCAGATCATCACTTGAAAAAAGGAGGCTATTATGGAAACCAGGATCGCCTTGATCGGCATTGTACTGAACAGCACGGAATCCGTAGATGAGCTGAATCACCTGCTGAGTGAATACAGCAGCCACATCATCGGACGCATGGGAATCCCCTACCGGGAAAAGAACCTGTCCATCATCAGCATCGCCATGGATGCTCCGGCTGACGCCATCAGCGCGCTGTCCGGAAAGCTTGGCATGCTTCCGGGCGTCAGTACCAAAACGATCTACGCAAAAAACAAATAATCTATACAGCCATATCCGTTTGGCTCACAAAAAAATAAAACCAGGGAGGAACACAAACCATGTATGACGCATCATCAAAATGTGCGGATGATTTTATCAACCACGAGGAAATTCTGGACACACTCGCCTACGCAGACGAGAACAAGGAAAATGCAGAGCTGATCGACGCTCTGATCGAAAAGGCAAAGCTCAGAAAGGGCCTTTCGCACCGGGAAGCATCGGTGCTGCTTGCCTGCCAGATCCAGGAAAAAAATGAGGAGATCTTCAAGCTGGCTGAACAGATCAAAAAGGATTTTTACGGCAACCGTATCGTCATGTTCGCCCCGCTGTATCTGTCCAACTACTGCATCAACAGCTGTACCTACTGCCCCTATCATATCAAAAACAAGCACATTGCGCGCAAAAAGCTGACCCAGGAGGAGATCCGCCGGGAGGTCATCGCGCTGCAGGATATGGGTCACAAGCGCCTTGCCCTGGAAGCAGGGGAGGATCCGGTACATAATACGATGGAATACTATCTGGAATGTATCAATACGATTTACGGCATCAAACACAAGAATGGAGCCATCCGCCGCGTCAATATCAATATCGCCGCGACTACCGTGGACAATTACCGTCTGTTAAAAGAGGCCGGGATCGGTACGTATATCCTGTTCCAGGAAACCTATCACAAGGAGAGTTATCTTGAGCTCCACCCCGCGGGGCCGAAGCATGATTACAATTATCATACCGAGGCCATGGACCGCGCGATGGAGGGCGGTATTGATGATGTAGGCCTGGGCGTGCTCTTTGGACTGGATAAGTACCGCTACGAATTTGCCGGCCTCCTCATGCATGCGGAGCATCTGGAAGCCGCCTTCGGCGTAGGTCCCCATACGATCAGCGTACCGCGGCTGAAACGTGCGGACGATATTGATCCCGGCCAGTTCGACAACGGCATCGACGATGATATCTTTGCCAAGCTGGTTGCCTGCATCCGGATTTCTGTACCTTACACCGGTATGATCATTTCCACAAGGGAAAACCAGGCCACCCGGGAACGTATCCTGCACCTGGGTATCTCCCAGATCAGCGGCGGTTCCCGCACCAGCGTGGGCGGTTACTATGAACCGGAGCCCGAGGATGAAAAGTCCGAGCAGTTCGATGTCAGCGATACCCGTTCCCTGGATGAGGTGGTGCGCTGGCTGATGGAAATGGATTACATCCCCAGCTTCTGTACTGCCTGCTACCGGGAAGGCCGTACCGGAGACCGCTTTATGTCCCTGTGCAAGAGCGGGCAGATCCAGAACTGCTGCCACCCCAATGCGCTAATGACGCTCAAGGAATATCTGATGGACTATGCTTCGCCGGAAACAAAAGCCATCGGGGATAAGCTGATCGAGCGCGAGGTGCTCAACGTGCCCAACGAAAAGGCACGGGCCGTTGTTATGGAAAACCTGCGTTATATTGAGCAGGATAACCGAAGAGATTTCCGTTTTTGATTTTGGTAATGTAAATATCGTATGAAAAAATGATACGGGAATTGCCCGCATTAAAAATCTGCTTCGCAGA
>CAYQBE010000220.1:0-6793 GCA_964415625.1 uncultured Clostridium sp. | reverse complement strand
GAGCGGCGCCCAGACCGGCTTCTATCCGGGAGGCGAATACATTTATCAGAAAACACTGGACGCGCCGGAGGAATGGAAGGAAAAAACGGTTTCCCTGGAATTTGAGGGAATCTATCAGACCGCTATGGTCTATATCAACGGGGCGCTGGCGGCGTCCAACCTGTACGGGTATTCCGGATTTTATGTGGAGCTGAACCCGTGGCTGAGATTCGGGGAAGAGAACCGGATCAAGGTGATCGCGGACAACAGCATGACGCCCAACAGCCGCTGGTATACCGGAAGCGGGATTTACCGCAATGTGAAGCTGCTGGTGGGCGGCAGGATCCATGTCCCCGCGGACGGGGTGCGGATCACAACGCTCTCTGCGGAAACGGATTCCGCGGTGATCGAAACAGCGGTGCGTATTAAGAGTATCAGTAGGATCAGAGAAAAAATCCATGTCAATATCTTTATAGAAAAGAACGGGAAAGAAATCGCCCGGGACCGGCAGACGGTGATCATGTACCCGGAAACCGATGAAATGACCCGGCACACGATCTGTCTGGAAAAACCGGAGCTGTGGGACTGCGAGACGCCCAATCTGTACCAGTGCAGGGTGGAGATTGAATGCGAAGGGGAAGTGCTGGATGTGACAAGGGAAAGCTTTGGGATCCGCACACTGCTTCTGGACGCTGCCCACGGGCTTCGGCTCAACGGAAAGGAAGTGAAGCTGCGGGGCGCCTGCATTCACGATGACAATGGAATCCTGGGGGCGGTCACTCTGGAACGGGCTCAGGAGCGCCGCTGCAGGCAATTGAAGGAAGCGGGCTTCAACAGCATCCGGAGCTCCCACCATCCCTTAAGTAAATCCATGCTGGAAGCCTGCGACTGTTACGGGATCCTTGTTATGGATGAGATCAGCGACATGTGGACGGTGCATAAGAATCCCCATGACCTTGCGCTGCATTTCAGAGAATGCTGGGAGCAGACGGCGGAGCGGATGGTGGACAAGGATTACAACCATCCCTGCGTGATCCTGTACTCCATTGGAAATGAGATCTCGGAGGCAGGCTCGGAAGCCGGCGCGTCCATTGGCCGGAAAATGTGCAATAAGCTGCATGAGCTGGATCCTTCCCGATTTACCACGATGGGGCAGAACGGATTGATGAGCGCGGGGGCAAGGCTGCGGACGATCATGCAGGATGTGATGGAGAAGTTCGGGCCGGTTCAGGCGGAGAGTGCGGAATGTGATCAGGATGCGGTCAGCGGAATGAACAGCTTCATGAGCCTGATGGCCGGGGAGCGGGGAGAATATTTTGCGGTACATCCGCTTCTGACGGAAGCGCTGGAGGGATGTTCCTCCGCCTGCGATATCATCGGACTGAACTACCTGACCGGACGGCACATTGCGGAGCATGAGATGCATCCCAATAAAACGGTTCTGGGAACAGAGACTTATCCGGCGGACATTGTAAGGCTCTGGGGAATCGTAAAACGCTATCCCCATGTGCTGGGCGATTTTACCTGGGCAGGATATGATTATCTGGGTGAGGCTGGCTGCGGCATTTTCCACTATGACGGCAATGCCAATTTTACCAGCGTGTACCCGGAACGGGCGGCCTATATCGGGGATATCGATCTGATCGGCTATCGGAGGCCCATCAGCTACCTGCGGGAGATCGTGTACGGACTTCGGAAGGAGCCGTATCTGGCAGTGGAGCGGCTGAACCGGTATGGGATGCCCTGCTCCAAAACGGCGTGGATGTTTAAGGACAACATCGCAAGCTGGACCTGGCCGGGGTACGAAGGCAGACCGGCGCTTGTGGATATTTACGCGGATGCGGAGGAAGTGGAGCTGTTTCTGAACGGCCGTTCCCTGGGCAGAAAACCGGCCGGGGAAGCTCATGAATTTACCGCGTCCTACGAATTGGCGTATGAACCGGGAGAGCTGACCGCGGTGAGCTATGAGGACGGAAAAGAAACCGGGAGATTCTCACTTGCAACGGCCGGGGAAGCGGTCCGGCTCTGCGTGGAAGCCGACCGGACAGTGCTGGCGGCGGACGGAGAAGATCTTTCCTTTATCACCATAAAACTGACCGATGAAAACGGGACGGAAAATCTGTCCGCCTCGAAAAAGGTAACCGTTTCCGTGGAGGGCGCAGGTCGGCTGGAAGGCTTCGGGAGCGCCGATCCTTCGTGTCTCGGCAGCTACGACGACAGGGAATGGGAAACCTATGACGGATATGTGATGGCTGTCGTGCGTGCAGGGGAAGAGGATGGAAGCATCCGGGTCACGGCTGCGGCGGAAGGCTGCGAAGCGCAGTGCGTGGAGATTCAGGTGCGCAGTATGATCGGCGGCTGCAGAGGGATTGGAAAATAAAAAAATAGATTTCATGAAAAAAGGGAGTACCGTCAAATGTGGGTATTCCCTTTTCTGTATACCATCGTATGCAGAAAGGCTGCCAGTGGCAGGCTTTCTGTATTATCCATGTTTCTGATTAAATATTTCTTTTAGATCATCGATCGCCATTGCGACATCCAATGTATGAAAGCCAAGCCAGCATTCATCCATGGTCTTTGCATCTGCGGTTTTGTATATTTCCTGACTGGTTTCTCCGGTGTAGTAATGCCAGTACCGGTAAGTATAACCGGCCCAATACAGGACTTCCGCAGAATAGGCTTCCCCCGCCTTTTTGAGTCCTCCACTCTCATCCTCCAATTCTTCAAGGATGTATTCCTCTCCTGCCCATTGCAGACGGTCATAAGTATCATCAAGAGCCGCCGCCGCCCGGCTGTTCATAAATGTGTTGATAAATGCGGGGCTGTCATATCCGTGCTTTAGCGACAATTCAAACAAGCGGCCCTGTATATCACAAAGCTGACGCTTTTCGAGACTAAAATCTGTCATATCCGTGATTCACCTGCCTCTATAATTTCATCAAAAAATCGTCCTTCCCGGCGGTATTTCCGGCAGATCTCATTTGCCATGGCAATTCCCCTGGAGCGGTTTGCTTCGCTTTCCTTTTTCAATATGCTCCGCTCTTTTTCGGAAAGCTCCTTTTCATCGAGAATTTGGATCTTGCTGCATGCCTTTTTTGTTAAAGCGACATACTGCTTGCCAAGCTTGAGGGCGGAAAGGCTGTTGATCAGTGCAAGATCAGTGATTTCACCAGAAAAGAAACGGTCAAGAACAACGAACATTCTGTCATTTGCGATATTGCCGATGATCATGTCGCGGTTCCTGCTTAAATTCTTATATTGCTCATAAATCGGAGAGCCTTTTACCTGTTCCATTTTGCCGCGGTTGTATGCAACCAGAAGAGCCCAGTCCAGCCCGGCCTCCATGTTAAGAACTTTTAGGTCGGAGAGATCAGCCGCCAGTGTATATATTTTAGATTTGGGATAATTACAGATTAGAGTCAGCGGCTGAGTCCGATCCGTACCCATATAAAAGCCTTTGCCAAAATCACAGTGTTCACGGCTCATGGGGGCAATCGTACCTCGGATACCGGATTTGGAACCATGGTAAAGAGTTATGGTTTCCTGGATATTGGTGATGCTTCTATCTTTTGATATATCGTATCCTTTTTTCATGAGATCACCTCCAAAATCTGGAGAGCACTCCTGAATAAAAGGAGTTTCCGAGAGTGCTCAATAAATATAGTATAAACAGATTTTTCATGCCCGTCAATAAAATGAAAAAAAATTGATGTAACTATTGACGTTACATCAATTATATGATAAAGTCTTTGATGTAATAAATAATATTACAACAAAGATGAAGATATTCAGGAGTAATACAGAGATCTGTTCCCGGAAGGAATGGATGAGTCGGTTGGAGGCTCTTTAGAGTATCCAACCGTACAGGCTAGAATATTTTAATGAAACGGAGGAGAAAATGATGAACGAGAAAGCAAAAAAGTATGTAGATTTATTTCGGAAGGTGAAGATCGCGTCTGCGGCGACCGTAGACCAGGAGGGGCATCCACGCAGCAGGATCATCAACGTGATGATCGCCGCGGACGAAGGGATGTATATTGTCACCTCCAAGGGCAAGCCTTTTTATGAGCAGCTTATGAATACCGGAGAGATTGCGTTAAGTGCCATGTGTCCGGACTGTCAATCTTTAAAGTTTTATGGTAAGATAAGGAAGGTGGAGAAACAGTGGGTAGACCGGGTATTCGAGGAGAATCCGGGAATGAACGAGGTCTACCCCGGAGATACCCGCTATATCCTGGATGCATTTCTGATCTATGAGGGCACCGGAGAATGGTTCGACCTGATGCATTATCCCATCAGCCGGGAGACATTTTCATACGGGACAGAGGAGGAAAAGGCCGGATTCGAGATTACGGATGCCTGTGTCGGCTGCGGTTCTTGCGTGAAGGTCTGCCCGCAGAAATGCATTACCCAGGGGGAGCCGTACCGGATCGATCCGGTACACTGCCTGCAGTGCGGCGCATGCAGGGAAGCGTGTCCCGCGGGGGCGGTGAGGAAGCTCCATGCATAAATGGTAAGGAAGCGATATGCAAAAGAGGAGAAAGACAGATGTTATTCAATGAAGTCATCCAGACTTATCTGGAACGGAAGGATTGGTTCCTGGAGCTGATGCTGCAGCACATCACCCTGGCGCTGATCGCCATTGCGCTGTCGGGAGTGCTGGGCCTCCTGGCGGGGATCTGGATCGCGGAGCATGAGCGGATGTCCGCCCCGGTCCTGGGGATCGCGAATGTATTTTACACGATCCCTTCGATCTCGCTGCTGGGTATGCTGATTCCGTTTCTGGGAATCGGAAACAATACGGCGGTGGCGGCGCTGACCATCTACGGGATCATGCCCATGGTGCGCAACACCTACGCCGGGATCCGGGGCGTATCGCCGGACGTGATCATGGCGGCTAGGGGGATGGGGAGCACGGATTTTCAGATCATGACGAAGATCAAGCTTCCGCTGGCAGCAGGCGTGATCATAGCAGGAGTCCGGAACATGGTAGTCATGACCATTTCCACGGCGGCCATCGCCTCATTTATCGGGGCAGGCGGCCTGGGCGTGGCAATCTACAGAGGTATTACAACCTACAATATGGCACTGACCTTCGGGGGCAGCTTCCTGATCGCGCTTTTGGCGCTGCTCAGCGATCTGCTGCTTGGAAGATTAGAGAAAATGATGAAAAAGAGGAGTGGAAATTGACATGAAGATGAAACAGACAGCAGCACTATTGATGGCGGCCATGCTTGCATTTACAGGCGTGGGATGTGGAAACAGCGGAGAAAATGAAAGCGCAGGCGGAAGCGCCGGTTCCGAAAGCGCGGGAAATGAGACGGCAGGCACAGAGGCAGACGGCGAAGACGTGGGAGACGCAGATGAAAATGGATCCTCAGAGGGCTCCGGGGACTCGATCCAGATTGCCACCAAGCCCATGACGGAGCAGTATATCCTGGGGGAAATGTTAAAGCTCCTGATCGAGGAGAACACGGATTATACGGCGGAGATCACAAAGGGGATCGGCGGCGGAACCAGCAATATCCAACCGGCTATGGAAAAGGGCGAGTTTGATCTGTATCCGGAGTACACTTCCAGCGGCTGGGTCATGGTACTGAAGCACGAGGCGAATGAAGTCAGCGACGAGGAAATGCTGGAAAAGCTGAAAGCAGAGTATGAGGAGCAGTTTGACATGACCTGGGTCGGACTATACGGCTTCAACAATACCTTTGCGGTTGCCGTGCGCAAAGAGGCGGCGGAGGAATATGACCTGAAGACCACCTCGGACATGGCGGCAGTATCGGACAAGCTGGTGTTCGGCGGAAATCCGGATTATATTGAGCGGGAGGACGGCTTTGGCCTGCTGTGCGGCACCTACGGACTGGACTTTAAGGCAGTGCGGGACATTGACATCGGCCTGAAATACGAGGCCATGGAGCAGGGAGACATCGACGTGACCAATGGATTTACCACGGACGCCCAGCTCAGCCGGGACGATATCGTGGTGCTGGAAGACGACAAGCATCTGCAGGTGAACTATTTCTGCTCCACCGTAGTCAGAAAAGACGCGTTGGAAAAATATCCGGGTCTGGAGGATGCCCTGATGAAAATGGACGGCATTCTGACGGATCAGGAAATGGCGGAATTGAATTACCAGGTGGAAGTGGAAGGAAAAGATGAGGCGGAAGTGGCGGAAGCATTTCTGAAAGAAAAAGGGCTGATGTGATGTCTGCGCGGATGTGTCCGATGAGGTTAAAAAAATGGATATGATTCGATTTGAACATGTGGTAAAAAGCTTTGGAGAAAATTGTATATTGGATGATTTCAGCCTGCAGGTGCGGGAGGGAGAATTTCTGACGGTTATCGGAAAATCCGGGTGCGGCAAGACCACCATGCTGAAACTGATCAACGGCCTGCTCACCCCGGATGCAGGGCGGATTTTCGTGGAAGGAAAGGATCTGGCCGGGGCCGACCTGGTGGCGCTGCGGCGCAGGATCGGCTATGTGATCCAGAACGGAGGGATCTTTCCCCACATGACCGTGGAAAAAAATATCACCTACGTTCCGGTCATCAGCGGCAGAAAAAATAAAGCCGAGAACCGTCAGCTTGCTTTGCGCCTGCTGCGGACTGTGGGACTGGAGGAAGAGATGGCCGGCAGGTATCCGTCGGAGCTCTCCGGCGGACAGCAGCAGAGGGTGGGGATTGCCCGGGCGCTTGCGGCAGAGCCCAGGATCCTTCTCATGGATGAGCCTTTCGGCGCGCTGGACGAGATCACCCGGCAGACCATGCAGGATGAGATCCTCCGGCTGCAGAAGGAATTAAAGCTGACCAT
>CAYQBE010000219.1:0-6797 GCA_964415625.1 uncultured Clostridium sp. | reverse complement strand
ATGACTACAATGGATGTGGTTGCCGCATTCTATTTATGCAACGCTGTAGAAAGACCCTATTATTGGTTCCCTTATGGATTTGAAGGAGGCAGTGATATACCAGTCTATCACGAACTGTACCCGAATGCGCTGAGAGAAGTATCGGAGGGTGTCAGCGGATATATCTATAAAGTTCTTGCAGAAGAAAAACAGGTCATTCCATTTAAAAATATCCCCTGTGCGAAACTGGCGACAGAACCTGTTGAAGTGACGGAGTGCATCCGGGTAGAGAATGCGTATGCACTATTTATGGAATATGTGAAGCAGGGCAAAATGAAAGTGGGGCGTTTTGAAGACAAATCGGAAAAGCAGCTGGAGTGGTGGTATTCATGCTGCATCGAATACTTAAAGGAAAAACATATGATGGAAACCCCGGATTGTTCCTATGCTTCGTTTATAAAATCAAAATTGCCGGGGGTGTGGGAAAGATATATTGCAATATGCGATTTGCGGAGGAACTGAACCATGGAAACAAAAGATTTGATATTAAGAAACTGGCAGGATAGCGATGCAAAGGCCTTATATGAAATGTGTCTTGACGAGACTTTGAGAAAAAGCGGGATTGATTTCTACAATTCGATTACTGACATCCGGAATACAATCCAATGTTGGAAGAATGACAGGGGCTTTCAAGTGATTGCCGACAAAAGAAATGGTAATTTTATAGGATTTATAAGCCTGGGAGGTATGAACCGATATGACGGCTATATGGAAATAGAGTATGCCATCGCTCCCAGGTATCGGAATAACGGCTACGCAATGCAGGCTGTGCAAAGGATGCTTGATTATGGATTCAAAGAGATGAACTTGTCAGCCATCGCCGCATGGGTGCGGTCACATAATAAGGAGAGCATAAGAGTTTTGGAAAAATGCTCCTTTACCTATGAAGGCAGATTGAGAAAGCACGCCCGCGATCAAAGCGATACACTGTGTTATTCTGTTTTAAGAGAAGAATGGGAAAGGCTCAGCCGCTTATGCATAGATATCCGTACCATGAATTATGATGATATTCCGTCTATTTGCAGAGCAGATGGTGATGAGAGCCAGAAGAATATCGACTATTTAAAACGGCAGCTGGATCATCAGAAAGAGGGCGAGTGTACCGCGTTGCTTGCACTGTACAACGGTGCCGTGGCAGGATATGTTTTTTTATACCACAAATGCAGATGGGGCGGGCTGGCCGGCCATAATATTCCGGGTATAGTAGATTTGTTTGTATTCGAAAAATACCGACGGAAGAAAATAGCTACTATGTTATTGGATACAGCAGAAAACATTGCCAGGCAGTATTGCAATAAAATATATCTGGATGTCTGCTTAAACAGCGATTACGGACCTGCCCAGAGGTTCTATATAAAAAGAGGCTATATCCCTGATGGAAAGGGTGTGTATTATAAAGAAAAAATATGTGAAGCAGATGTTGCCTACAGGAATGATGATGAGCTGACACTATGTCTGGTAAAAGAATTGTGAATTGTATCTCAAACCACGTCAGTTTGGTTATGACTATACAAATTTTGCGATACCGCTCACAAAATAAGACATTACCTTCTTGTTTATTTTTTAATATAATTTGATTCAGAAGCTTCTAAAAAATAAATTTTGAGGTGATGAGATATGGAACAGACTATATTCTGTGAAAATTTAAAAAAATTCCGTCTGACAAAAAAATATACCCAGGAACAGGTGGCCAATAATCTGAATGTAAATGTACAGACTGTCTCAAGATGGGAATGCGGAACAACTTTGCCGGATGTTTTGACTCTTCCTGTTTTAGCAAGGCTCTATGGAGTGACGGTAGATGATTTTTACAAAAAGAGTGCGGTTGCATACAATAACTATGCGCAACGTCTGGCCGCTGTTTATGAAAAGACACGGAAACCGGAAGATTTTATACAATGTCTTTCGGAGTATAAAAGGCTTATGCATGGCGGTATACTTTCCGTGGAAGATAAATGGAATTATGCAATCATTCATCAGTGGATGTTTGAATATTGTAAAAATACGGCGATGGAGTGGTATGATACTATTTTAAAAGAAGGTTCTGACTTTGATGAAAATTTATTCTACAGAGCCTGTGCCTGCCGTATTTCTTTCCTTTTTGCAGTGGGGAAAGGGGAGGAAGCTGTCCGCCAGCAAAAAGCAAGGGCAGAATCAGAGCCGGAGAATCCCAAAGAAATGGATTTATTGATTGTGTCATATATTTATGCGGATAAAATAGAGGAAGCTTATGAATGTTTTTTAAAGGCCGCAGAAAAATTTCCGGATGCCTGGGAGTTATATATCCATGGCGGAGAAGTTTGTGGGAAACTTGAAAAATATGATGAGGCAATCCAATATTTTGATAGAGCCGGTGCAATAGGAACACCTTTTTATGATGAGTTATATTGTAAGGCGATGCTATATGAAAAAATAGGAAAGGACAGGGATGCATATAAGCTGTATCAGGAAATTGCTGAGAAACTTCGTAAAAATGGCTTTGATGTTGAAGCAGACATGGCCGAAGAAAGTGCAAAAAGGCTGGATATGAAAAAAAATTAAAATATTGGCAAATTCCTGTTTGTCTACAACTTAGAATCAAAAACAAATAAACTCTGCTTATAGAATCACTTACGTAACAAAAGGCTATGGTACACGACCTACCATAGCCTTTATTCACCATATTTTCTCCTGTTATCTGTAATGCCCAATATATAATCAACGCTGACATCATACCGCTCAGCGAGTTTCATCAATGCCCATAACGGTATCTCCCGCAAACCATTTTCGTATCTTCTGTACACACCTTCATGGCACCCCAAATATTCAGCTACATCTATCTGCCGTAAATCATGGTCTGTCCTTAAATCCCTGATTCTCCTGTAATACATACTACGCCTCACCATTCGGTTAGATTCATTTTTTTATCTTATCATCGAGTAGGATATTTCACTTAAAACCAAACCATTCGGTTAGGCAGAAAAGTAGCCGATACTAAAAAAGCGAAATATAAGGTACAAAATACCTTGCAGGAGAACATGATAAAAAAAGAGTTATGACATAAGAAATTTATGTGCCATAACCCTATTCACCATATTTTCTTCTATTATCCGTAATCCCAAGCATATAATCGACACTGACATCATACCTCTCTGCCAGCTTCATCAATGCCCATAGCGGTATCTCCCGCACCCCATTCTCATATCTTCTGTACACACCCTCATGGCATCCCAAAAATTCAGCCACATCTGTCTGCCGCAGTTCACAATCTTCCCTCAAGTCCCTGATCCGTCTGTAATGCATATCGCACCTCACCGTTTGGTTAGATTTACTCTTTCAAATTTTACCACCAGATGATATACTTTATTCAAAATCGAACCATTTGGTTAGGTATTCGGAGGTTATGAAAATGGAAAAAACAGGAATCTTAATTTTATTATCATGCGTCATAATATGCGGGTGTTCCAAGGAATACATTGAAATGGATGTTATTTCTTCCCGCAACACAACATCCAGTAACTGGTATGAACTGGATATTGATGTCATTGCCGATGAACATGACGTATCCGACAAAGATGCATGTTCCAGGGAAATCATACAGCATATCCTTGACAATGATTTCCACAGTACACGCTTTTCGTTTGATATAAACGGATATCCTAACAGTGTGTCAGTCAATGTATTCACTTCTGAAAAAAATGTACAAAAAGACAGGAAAGCCTACTCTTTTGAATATGTCACGGAATTTAATACAGAAAATCCTGATATACAAAATAATATCAAAGACAATCCTGAAGGATTTGAAATACAGTACGAATAAAATACTTTTGATGGCAGGATTCCACTTTGCGACATGATGTCGCAAAGTGAGAAACCATCCACTGTTCAGAAATACCCACCCTGAATCCCCTGTTCTTTCATTTTCTGGCATAACTCTTTTAATATTCGTTTCCGGCGGTTCTGTATCGTTTTGCGGCTGCATCCAAAAATCTTTGCCGTATCCATTACTGTAACCTCTGCAAAATACAACAGCTCAATCAGCCTGGCATCCTCTGCAGACAGGCTTTGCAAAACTTCCCTCACTTTATCCTGGCAGATATTCCGCAAAACTATTTCCTCCAATCCTTCTGCCACATCCCGGAAATGCCCTGAGTACTTCTCCCTGCCCTCTAAGTCATCCAGACTGCATATGCCATGTTTCCGGCTCCGCTCTTTCTGATACCGCTCCCTTCGCTGTGACCGATACCACTCTAAATAAACCTCTCTGGTTACATCCACCAGTGTGCCATCTGCCATCCGCAGCACATAATGCTCCCGCTCTTTCGGCTGTTTCCCTCTCATACCCTGCCCTCCCCATAACATATTCCGTGGGCAGGAACATTCTGGAAAAGCGGATGATTTTTACGGATGCTGCGGATTGCCTGGGAAAGGACTAAGGACACCGCCTGTTGGCTGATACCTAATTCCTTTGAAATCTGCTCCTGTGTTTCTTCCTGCAGGTAGTATTTTTGAATGACATATTTCTGCCTTGCCGATAAACCCGCCAATATTTCCGTCACTGTCTCTTGCTTTGTCATGTGTTCTAACATGGATTCTGTCCGGTTTTCCATTGCCGGCCAATCCTCGGATACAGCGCTGTAAGAAACATTCCAGCTCCGTTCCTTTTCTTCATGGTTCCGGTTCAACCGATCTTCGCCTTCCAAAACAAGCCGTAGATACCATTCTCTATTTTCAAAAAACTGTTCCGGCAGGATAACCGTCTTTTCATCTGCCAGATACAAATACTCCCTGCATGAGTGAAGCAAAAATACTGTGGAATACTTCCCTACCTGGTAAAGCACATAACCGCTCTGATAAACGGATATTTTTGAATCCATTCCAAGCCTTTCCTGTACTAATGCCAATCTGGATGTTCTCAGCTGTTTTGCCGTTGGAAGTTTTTCCCCAAAACCTGGCACATCCGTAATCCGTTTCAATTCCTGTAATGTCAGCATACACAGCCGCCTTTCTGCCCGAAGGCTGCGGGCGGCCTGAAAAGCTGATGTCACAGGAACTGGCCTATACAGCAGGAAGGCAGTAAAATAACGCTCCCGGCTCGCCCGTTTTTTTTAACGGGAGCCGAAAACCCCTTTTACTGCCTCTGCCAGTCCATATCTTTATCCCTGTACTTTTCCGATAATCCTGGCCATTTTATCTGCTGAATTTCTATCCCCCTTTCAGCGCTGTTTTCTCCTGCGGCTGCTTTCCTTTGATGTCTCCAGTGTAACAGCCCTGCCTTTCGTTTGCCCCAACATATTTGTGGAACTTCCCGGAAAGGACAACATATTTGTGGAACTTAAAGAACTGTGGTAAATCACATCACCTGCATTGCCGCAGTCCATCGACCAACGCCTCCATCGTCTGCAAAACCACCGTCTGCTCACTCTGCTTTAAATGCCGGATGCGGCAGAACATCTTCCGGTACTGCCCATCCTCCTTTGTCTGGCTGCTCACTCCAAGAAGCTCGTTCGCATCCACGCCGAGTATCTGCACCATTTTTATAAATATCTCTATGGACATCGCAGACTGCCCGCCCTCAATGCGGCTGACTGTGTTGGCGCTGATCCCCGCCTGTTCCGCAACCTTCTCCTGTGACATGCTGATCTCATTCCTCCGGTCACGGATACGGTTACCCAATCTGATCAAGTCCTGCGACCCTGCACGATTGCCCAATATGCACCTCCTTCCTGGTCTGAATTTTCTCCCGGAACTTTGCGACATCGTGTCGTAAAGTGTATGGTTCACCTTACATCCGCAATTCCATCAAGCCCTGCTCCCTGACTTTGCGACACCGTGTCGTAAAGCCTGGCAACAAAAAAACAGCCGTAGATCAAGCTGTTTTTACGGATTATTATTCAATTTATGCCTATATTGCCTATCCTTTCTGTTTCTTTCACACGCCGGTCATGCCCTGCAAGGCTTCCCGGCCAATTTTTTCACTGTCCATCTAACCATTTCCACAGCAGCTTTCATCAGATATACTGCAGCCACAAATAGCCTCCAAACTAGAACGACCCCTCCGATCACACCGCCCGCAAGGACATTCATAAACAGGATACCCACCGTGCCGCCTATGTCGTAGCCTTTCGGGACAATCCAGAAAAACATTCTATGTATACCAAACGGAACCCCTATGAACCACCATAGGTTCAAATAATTGCACTCCCCATTCTCCATGCACAGCGGACGGAACAATGCCGCCAAAAGCAGCGCTGATACAACCGGGATTATTACTTTCTTTACAAATTCACTTATTTTCATACTTTCCTCCAATCTGTATCTGCATCCAGTATATCACGCCTGAAACGCCAAAACAATTTTAGCGCCAACATTCACCGCACTTTTTCATCCGCTCCCATACAGGTCATGGTTTACCTCTGCCGTATAATAATTGCTTATGGTCATCGGGGCATTATACAGCGTTGTCAGAAGATATGCCTTGATATTGCCCACCTTCGTTGTATTTGCGCCCAGGCAGGTAAGGATATACTCGATATGCTCATGGTTCAGCTTCATAAACCGGTTTTTGACAACCGCTGTCGGCTTGTCCACCCCTGCAACCCGCACTGTGCCATGATCCGGCAGCATCATCACTTCCACCATAAGCTCCACCAGCTCATCCACATCTTCCCTTCGATGATAACGCCCGTCCTGGAAACACTCGTAAGAAATGTGTTCCCGGATGATGTCACGGTAGGCATCCATCTCCACCATCACATCAGGCGCTCTATCCAGGATAG
>CAYQBE010000218.1:0-6898 GCA_964415625.1 uncultured Clostridium sp. | reverse complement strand
CAAACTGGTCGTCCGCTTCATTTTTGCAGTCCGTATGTACGATCACACGGACCTTCTTGTTTTCCGGTACTACATACTCATAATTCCACATAATCCTTCCTCCTTATTGAAAAATGTTGTATGCCGCCCCGAAGCCGGCCCAAATCTGCAGCCGGTTCCGGAGCGGTTATACTGCGCGCCAGATAAATCTGCCGCTTTGCGGCTGCGGCTGGCGCGATACTCACGACAGATTTCATCGGCCGTGAGTATGAAATGTATTACTTGGACTCTGCCTGACGCTTGTTCAGATCCGCGCGGATCTCCGGATATCTCTTATCCAGATCATACGGGAGCATCACCACGATCGCCAGAACCGTAGATACCAGAGACAGTCCGCCGAACGCGAAGTTGATGGCGGTCTGTGTCTTCGGAAATACTTCCGCCAGATTCTGTCCTGCCTTCAATGCGGCATCCATTGCCTCGGAATCATAGGCTCCCCATACCAGAAGCGCGGATACAATCGCCGATGCGGATGCGCTGGACAGCTTATTTACAAAACCGGAGAGCGCGTTCTGGGTTCCTCCCAGATTCCGCCCGCACTGCCATTCCGTGTAGTCATAGATATCCGGCATCATGGAGAAGAACATGCTGGAGCGGAAGCCGAAGCCCAGTCCGATCAGTGCCAGGGACAGGGTTGCGATCGTGCCGTTAGAGGTAAAGAACAGGATCGCGTAGCCGATCACGTCAACAACCGCGCCGAACTGCAGCAGTGTTACCTTGTGGATCCCGCGTCCGTTCAGGTATGCCGCCAGGATCATGGTCGGGATCGCCAGGATCGTCAGCAGGGACAGAGCCAGCGGCATGGAGCTTTCATCGCATACAATGTAATTATAGTAGTACTGCATTGCCCCGTACATTCCAAGGTAACCCAGGAACAGGAAGAACACGAGGAGCAGAAGCATGATATAATACTTATTTTTAAAGACAGCGCCCAGATCCTGCAGGATGGAGGATTTTGCCACGGTCTTGGAAGGCGGGTTGATCTCCGCCGTATTGAATACACACAGGCACATGATGACAATGACCATCAGGCCGAGCACGATATTGGTGTTCCGGTAGCCTGTCGCCAGCGCTGCGCCGGTCGCGTCCTGAGAGCCTGCAAAATAGTAAACCATCGGGATCACGAACAGGGAAGAGGTCAAAGATCCCAGGTTCGAAAATACGGTACGTGTGGTCGCGATCTTGGTACGCTCTGTCGGAGACGGGGACAGCGCGGAAACGATCGGAGCCATGGGGATATTGACCAGGGTATATCCAAAGGAAAAGATCACGTAGGTTATATATGCCCAGGCCAACTTCGCGCCTGCGCTCCATCCGGTGGGAACGGAAAACAGCAGTACCATGCCGATCGCCAGCACCGGCGCGCCGCACAGCATCCATGGGCGGTAACGGCCCATCTTCGTATCTGTACGGTCGATCAGCGAACCTACCATGTAGTCTGTAAATGCATCAATAAACTTTGTAACAACGAACATAAATCCAACTGCCGAAGCGCCCAGTCCCGCGCAGTTTGTATAGTAGAACAACAGATAGGTATTTGCCAGAAGATATGCCAGGTTGCAGGCATAATCACTGATACCAAATCCAATACGCTGCCTCCATTTAAAGGCGGTCGTCTCATAATAGCTCGGTTCATGTTTTAATATTTGCATAATGATTATCTCCTCTTCCTTTTCATTTTCTTTTTGAAACGCGTTTCCTGATCACTTGTGATTGGTGTATTATAATTTGTCACCAATTTTTGCCAGAAAATTGATGACCTGCTTGCGCTTCAGCGCAATACCAATTATAGTATCTTTAGAGAGGTTTCTATATCATTATTTTAACATTTATATTAAAATACAAACACATTTTAGCTGCACGGCTTCAATAAAACTCCATTTCTGGATCAGCGACCGTACGGGTACAAATGATTCCACCGCATTGGTCAGGAGCGGAACTCCTTCTCTTTATACCGATCCCGGTACTGCTTGGGCGTCATCTGCATATACCGCTTGAACGCATTTCCAAAATGGCTCTGGGAATGGAAGCATACATAATCGCTGATCTCCGTCAGGCTTGCCTCTGAATATTTCAGAAGATTTGCCGCCCGCTCCACACGGAACTTCTGGATATATTCCTGGATCGTCATGCCCATATCCTGGCGGAATACCCTTGAGAGATGCCCCGGGCTGATCCCGATGGCCTCCGCGATCTCTTCCAGATAGATCTTATGATTATAATTTTTATAAATGTAATCCTTGCACTGTTCCGTATAGCTGCTGGCCGCCTTTTCGGACTTCACCTCCGCGACCAGGCTTGCAAATTCATAGATTGCTTTTCGGAAATATTCCTGCAGCTGATTTGTATCCGCGCACCGGTCGATCCGGTTGATAAAAATGTCGCTCAGACGGTAGGCCCTGGCAGGAGAGACCCCGCCCGCGATGGCCTCCCGCGTACACACAGTCACCGAGGTCACGGCCAGGTTCTTATAATGGTTCTTTTTCCTGCCGGAAAGGATTCCCGCATTTTCGAAGAGCACATCCGCCCTCCGCCTGGCTTCTCCGGGACGGCCCTCCCGGACGCTTTCCATGACATGGCGTTCCTCCTGGTAAGTGTGATGATACATGTCGTCATCCAGCTTCCGCATCTCCAGAACCGTATCCTCCTTTTCAACCTCCGCCTCCAATTCCTCCGCCAGGCCATTTTCCTTCAAAATCTCCTCGCAGTCGAGCGGAATTCCATTCTCCAATTCACTGATCACAGCCGCATAGGTCAGGATCCGAAAAAGGACGGTCGTCATCGGATGCTTCTTCTCCTCCCCGGCAATGCCGTAAGCCTCATAGAACCGGTTCAGGCCGGCATAATCCATGTCCTCCGTACAGGCCGGTCCGGCCAGATAAAAGCCGCTCTTTCCCTTTACGCAGATAAAAAATGCTCCGTGTTCGTCTTTATAGATGACCGGAAGCGCCTGGCTCTCACAGCGTCTGACCAGCAGCTCCACAAGAAGCGGAGCGCACGCAAAGGGGCTTTCCTGTTCTAAAAATGCACCGATACTTTTCGGTGCACTTTTCTCGTCCTCTGTGCAGAAAATCGGGATTCCGCAGAGTGATTCTATTTTTTCCATCAATTGAGACATCGCGATCCTCCTGCATTCACCGGTTCTTCTGATAGATCTCTGTAAGCTCCTGCATCCGCCCGATGATCTCCTCATCCAGGATGTCCAGCCCGAAGCCCTGCAGCATCTGTCCGAAGACCATGCCCTTCCGGAGGATCTGCTCCGGGGAATTGCCGAAGACCATGGGATTCATCCACACATTCGCGCCCAGTATGATCAGCTCCGCCAGCTCTTCCGGATAGTCCGTCTGAATGGAACCGTCCGCGATCCCGTCCCGAATCACCGGAAGGATATAGTTCGGCGCCACATCATTCACCGTATCCCGGAACATGCTGAACAAAAGAGTCGGGCTTCTGCCCAGATCCGGCGCCGCCGAAAAGATTTTTTCCTGGACCGGCCTTTTCAGCGACTCCTTGAAGATCATTTTCAGCTTTTCCCTTCCTGTGATATCCGTCCGGTCACGGATCACGCCAAGCAGCCTGTTGGATTCCTCCGTCATCCGATCCGTCACCGCCTCCAGGATGTCTTCCTTTGACTTGAAATGATGGTAGATCGCGCCCTTACTTAAGCCCCCTAAGTTGTTGAGGAGGTCCTGGATGGAGGTGTGCTCATAGCCCTTCTCCATAAACAGGTCAAAAGCCGTGTCCAAGATCAGGTTTACCGTTTCCTCGGGGTGTTTATTTCTTGCCATAGTCTCATCTCCTGAAAATTTTAATGTTGTCCAATCGAAAACACTGCCCGGACAGAATCCATAACCGTATGCCATTCAAGCTCTGAGGCATAGGAAAATTTCTTTCTATAATCCTGCCAAAGCTTCCCCATCACCGGGCTTTCCTCTACTTCGTCAAAGACAGCGTTTGCATCCTTTAGCTGTTCGAGTACACCACGCTTCCTGGCCGTTGCTGTCAATGCATCATGCAAAATTGATGCGGAGATGCTGTCTCCATAAATCTGCCATAAAGTATGAATATCATAAAAATCCCTCATCCGCGTGTTCGTAAGGCTTCGGCTGATGATTGCTTCCAGCTTTTCAGCCAGCACGGTTTCCAAATTATAAGCCCATACCTCAATAGATCTCTCCTCCAGCATGAGCTTAAAGCTATATCGAACTTCCCTCGGAGTGATTACGTCTCCAGTGGAAATATCTATTTTAATCGGTGTTCTTACACCATCGAAGAAAGTTTCCATGCTGACGCGTACACCGGAATATTCTAATTCTTCCATAATCTCGGAAATTCGCTTTACCTGAAAAGTTACACCATCGTCTAGCGGCACAGAAATAATCTCATGCACTATGCTTTCCACTTCTGACAAACTAATGTTGATTCCCTTCACTGTCGCATCCAGATCCATTGTCGAACGTGCATCCAGCCCTACCATAGCTGCCACCAGCATTCCGCCCTTCAGGATGAATCTGTCCTTATACTTAGAAAGAGAGATACGTTCCAGAAAGCGCTCCATCATATAATTACGCAGCAATATCTGTGCATCGGCAGAATTCTTTTTTGAAAGGTTTCGAATCAGGTCTTTCAATTGCTTTGAAGTTTTTATCATGAAAGAAGCACCTCCATATATTGCCGAAGCATTTTTTCTACATGGAACATAGCAGCATACTGCATCAGCCTTCTCAGGTTTTTATCTCTGCGTTTCACATACTGTTTGAGCGCACTCTGGAAGGTCTGAATCTCAATCTGGCTTCGGCTCCTTACCAGATCGCAGACTGTGCGCTCCATATCATAGACCGGCACCGCATGGCCAAATGGTGTTACTGCCACGGTAAGCCCCGTATCATGCAGTTCTTTTTTGATCGTATAAACCTGGATGTTGTCTTCCCGCAAGCGCGAAGGATTGTATCCTGTTTTTACAGTGATCGAATACTGAAGCGGCTCCCGGTCAGTCAAATCATGAAAAAACAGCGCTGTTTCATGTGAAAAGACTGCCTGACCGCACCGCAGATGAATCAGATACAAGGTATCCACCCAGGCATCAGGCGAAATATAAATCCCGTGGGCAACCTGTTCCAATCCTTTTTCTTTCGCATAGGCATAAAATGTAGGCTTGCTGATTCCAAGCTCTACCACCTGTGACGTCCGGATCATGCCGCCATGCTCTTTGACAAGTAAATCAATTTTTCGATATAGATTCATATTTTCTTTCCTTTCATGCTAATATCATACAACAGGTTAGCATGATTGTAAAGAACATATTCAAAAAATTTCCAGCTGTGCGGTTGGATGCTCTAAAGAGCATCCAATCCTCTTATCCTCAGTCAAAATCCCTGGTAATATTTTTCAGCCATTGATAACTTTTATAATGCCGATACACAAACGGCAGTTTCACAAATTCGTCCAGATAGATCAGGAAATACACCCACATAGGCGGGAGCTTGAGCAGAAACGCGCTGATAAATCCCAACGGCACCGCAAACAGCCACATATCGATCACATCACAGATAAATCCCCACCGGGAGTCCCCGCCCGCGCGGAAGATCCCGCAGATAACCGTACTGTTCATGGCCTGCCCCAGGACGGAATACATATTAATAAACAGCATGATGCTCAGATACTCCTGTGCCACAGCGCTCAGATCCGCCATGTTCATAAACAGCGGCCGCAGCAGGAAGATCAAAGCGCCGCCTGCGATCCCGCTGACAAATGTGATCCAGCAGAAGCGGGACGCGTCCTCCTTGACCGTCTCCATCTGCCCGGCTCCGATGGCCTTTCCCAGCAGGATGGCGCCTGCGTTGGCGATCCCGAAGCAGACCACTGTCCCCAGGTTTTTGGCCACGACAGCCACCGCATTGGCCGCGACCATATCGCTTCCCAGATGTCCCATGATCACGGAATACATGGAAAATCCGACACCCCAGGAGACCTCATTTCCAAAGGCCGGAAGGGAATATTTCATAAAATCCTGAAACAGGACTTTGTGATGCTCCAGCAGGATCCGGGGACGGAAACGGATCGTCTCGAACCGGCAGGCATCCGCCAGGCAGATCAGCAGCTCCACACCGCGGGCAGTGGTCGTCGCAAGCGCCACACCCAGGATCCCCATTTTCGGCAGGCCGAACAGACCGAAGATGAACACCGCATTGAGGATAATGTTCAGCCCCAGAGCAGATCCGTTGGTGATGGTCGCAAACACCACCCGCTCAATGGAACGCATGGTACACAGGTACACCTGGGAAATGCTCATGAACAGATAGGAAATCCCCACGATCCGCAGGTAGGAAATCCCCGTCTCGATAAGCTCCGGATCCGATGTAAAGACCAGCATCAGAAGCTTCGGAAAAAAGCAGGCCAGCACAAAAAAGAGGAACGACACCAGGATGGACAGCTTCATACCAATCCCCATGATCTTTTCGATCGTCCGGGTGTCCTTCCTGCCCCAGTACTGGGCGGCCAGCATGCCGATCCCGGAGGAAATGCCGGAGTAAACAAGGTTCAATATAAACATGATCTGACTGGCCAGGGACCCTGCGGAAAGCGCGGTCTGGCTCACCCATCCCAGCATGATCACGTCCGCGGAACCGACGGCCGTGGTGATCAGGTTCTGACATACAATCGGCAGCGCAAGCCGGAACATATCTTTATAAAAAGTGGATGATTTTGTCATTGTAGTTTTCATAAGCACCGCCTTTCCGAAACAATGGGACTCTCCTGTACGGCTGCTGCGCAGACCCGTAAGGCATATTCCTCAAAAAAAGTTATACTGAGCGCCAGATAAATCTGCCGCACAGTATAATATGATGCACACAGCCGC
>CAYQBE010000217.1:0-6907 GCA_964415625.1 uncultured Clostridium sp. | reverse complement strand
ATTCCACACGCCTCTGCCGAAGGAAGAGCAGGAGTTACAGGGCGCCCGGTGTATGGCCTGCGGCGTGCCCTTCTGCCAGTCCGGCCAGATGTTAAACGGCATGGCAAGCGGGTGTCCATTGCACAACCTGGTGCCTGAGTGGAATGACCTGATCTACAACGGCAACTGGGAGGAGGCTTATTACCGGCTGGCGAAAACCAACAACTTCCCGGAATTTACCTCCCGGGTGTGCCCCGCATTGTGTGAAAATGCCTGCACCTGCGGGCTTCACGAGGATCCGGTGTCCACCAAAGCCAATGAGTACGGCATCATTGAAAATGCCTACGAAAAGGGATATGCCAATGCCCGCCCCCCCAAGGTGCGGACCGGGAAGAAGGTGGCAGTCATCGGCTCCGGCCCATCCGGGCTGGCCGCGGCGGACCAGTTAAACCGCCGGGGACATCTGGTGACGGTCTACGAGCGGGAGGACAAGGCCGGAGGGCTGCTCCGGTACGGCATCCCCAACATGAAGCTGGAGAAGCAGATCATTGATCGGAAGCTTTCTATATTAGAAGAGGAAGGCGTAGTATTCCGAACCGGCTGCAACGTGGGGAAGGATGTGAAGGCCGCGGCCATCCTCAAGGAATATGACCGGGTGGTGCTGGCCTGCGGGGCCTCCAACCCCAGGGACATCAAGGTGCCCGGCAGGGATGCGGCAGGGATCCATTTTGCGGTGGATTTCCTAAAGTCTACCACCAAGGCGCTGTGGGCCAATGACATGAAATTAAAAGACGGCCAGTACATTTCCGCGAAAGGGAAGAAGGTCATGGTGATCGGCGGCGGGGACACGGGCAATGACTGTGTGGGCACGGCCATCCGCCATGGCGCGAAGTCAGTGCTGCAGTTAGAGATGATGCCCAAGGCGCCGGATCAGCGTGCCGAGAACAATCCCTGGCCGGAGTGGCCGAAGGTGTGCAAGACAGATTACGGGCAGCAGGAGGCCATCGCCCTGTTCGGCCACGATCCCCGGGTGTACACCACCACGGTGAAGGAATTTGTCAAGGACAAGAAGGGGAATGTCTGCAAGGCGGTGCTGGTGAAGCTGGAATCGAAGAAGGACGAAAAGACCGGACGCATGATGATGGCGGAGATCGCCGGGAGCGAGTATACGGTGGAAGTGGATCTGGTGCTCATCGCGGCAGGCTTTCTGGGCAGCGAGAACTACGTGGCAAAGGCCTTCGGCGTGGAACTCAACGAACGGACCAACGTGAAGACCGCGCCGGGAGCGTATCAGACCAATGTGAAAAATGTGTTTGCCGCCGGGGATATGCACCGGGGACAGTCCCTCGTCGTGTGGGCCATCCGGGAAGGGAGAGAGGCCGCGCGGGAGGTGGATCTGAGCCTGATGGGGTATACGAATCTGTCGGTGCAGTGAACAATATCGTTGGATAGCATATAGAACATCTATCAAAAAATCCGGATATAAAATTCAGTATCCGGATTTTTTGTTATATTGGAAATGATATTGACGAAATGTCTGGAATATATTATCTTAATAAAGGACTGCCCGGGGAAACAGGTGAAAATCCTGTACGAGCCCGTCACCGTAAGGCATAAAATCATTGCTGTGCATACCTGAGTGGGATCTGTCCGGCCGGATCGCGCGTAAAATCCGCGTTCCTGTCTGAAACAGTTACCCCAATGCCACAATTCAGGGAAAAGCCATTGGAATCTGGGATTGGAAGATCAGCCGGAAGAGACCTTCCGGCAGCCGAATCACAGATCTGAGAAGGCCGGCAAGCATCCATGCCGAGTCGGAATATCCGGACAGGACAGATCCTCCCGCAACATCCAGCCGCGGGCGCCGGCTGACGGAGGAAATACAAATCGAAGGAGAATAGAAGTTATGCGAAAGAAATGCATGAAAAAACAATGGTCATTCTTCCTTTGCATCGTGCTGATCGTGGCTATGGCACTGTCTGCATCAGGTTGCAATGGCAGCAGCGAAAACGGAGGAGACAAGGCAGCATCCGGGCAGGAGCAGACGGAGACGGATGCGCAGAGCGATTCTCAGGAAGAAGCCGGAACGGATACGCAGAGCGATTCCCAGACAGACACAGAGCCAGATGCGCAGAACGATTCCCAGACAGACACCGAAGGCAGTGTGCTGGGAGAAGGCGATACCAAATTTGACTTCACCGTGGTGGACCAGGACGGGGAGGAAACCCAGTTTGAGATCCATACAGACAAAGAAACGGTCGGGGAAGCGCTGCAGGATGTGGGACTGATCGAAGGAGAGGAAGGGGAGTACGGCCTGTACGTAAAGACAGTCAACGGCATCACCGCGGATTATGACAAAGACGGCGTTTACTGGGCATTCTATGTCAATGATGAGTATGCTGCGGAAGGTGTGGATTCCACGAAGATCACGGAAGGAGACACCTACGCCTTTAAGGTGGAATAAGCGTGAAGCCGACAACAAGGGAGATTACGATTTTTGCGATGCTTGGCGCGGTCATGTACGCGTCCAAGCTCCTGATGGAGGTGGCGCCCAACATCCATCTGCTGGGCGTATTCACCATTGCATTTACAGTGGTCTACCGGAAAAAAGCATTATATCCTATTTATATATATGTGATCTTAAATGGGATCTTCAGCGGTTTTGCGGCCTGGTGGGTTCCCTATCTCTATGTATGGACCGTTCTGTGGGGCGTTGTCATGCTCCTTCCGGAGCAGCTTCCGAAAAAACTGCGTCCTTTGATATACATGACAGTCTGTGCGGTCCATGGCTTCCTGTTCGGGACGCTGTATGCGCCGGCACAGGCTATTTTGTTTGGAATGAGCTTTCAGGGGATGATCTCCTGGATCATCGCGGGGCTGCCATTCGATCTGATACACGGAATCAGTAACTTTTTCTGCGGGCTCCTGATCGTGCCGGTGATCTCGGCGTTGCGGCTTGCGGAAAGAAATATAAATTCATAAAGATTCAAATGGATGGAGCCGGGGTGAAATACCCCGGTTTTTTGGGAATAAGAAACGGAAATAAGCTGTAGGATAAAGCCTGCGCACCCCACGGGGAAACTATTTAATATACTTGGAGTATAAAATATTACAAAAATGTTAAAAGGGTATTGCAAAATCTCAGAATATCCTTTATAATACGACTGTATCATTAAATAGAAATTAATCGCATCGGCATTATTTTGTCAATTTTTTGTAAAAGGGATTGAAAAAGATAAGATGATGTTGTATAATGATATTTATATGTGGGGACATATAAATAATTAAATATTAATAAGGAAAGGTGACAAGATGAAATTTAAAAGAGTACGCAGTCTGTTGCTGGCAATCGCGTTGGCTTGTTCCATGGTTGTCACTCCGGCATTTCCTGTTAGTGCATCGCCTGAAGAGGAGAAGCAGGCAAATCTGGAGAGTCAGAAAGCAGCAGTTCAGGGTGAAGTAAATGATCTACAGACACAATTGAATACATTAATGATCAAGATGAATGAACTGGAGGGACAGTTGATCGTCAAAGGTCAGGAACTGGTACAGGCACAGCAGGATCTTGCAGTTGCTGAGGAGAAGAAGCAGCAGCAGTATGAAGATATGAAGATCCGTATCAAGTATATGTATGAGAAGGGCGATATTTCCGCATTTGAGCGTGTAGTCAATTCAGGAAGTATGGCAGAAGCGCTCAAGCAGGGTGAGTATATAGAAAAGGTACATACTTATGACAGAGAGCAGCTTGAGGAATATGCTCATACAGTGACAGAAGTAGAGAATCTGAAGACAACATTAGAAGAAGAAACAGTGACTCTGAAGAATATAGAAGCAGAGTACCAGGTGCAGTCTACGGAGCTTTCCACTACGATCGAATCTAAGCGTTCCGAGGTTGAGAATCTGGACGAGATGATCCAGATCGCAGCTCAGGAGGCAGAAGCAGCGCGTATCCGTGCAGCAGAGGAAGCAGCGGCGGCAGCACGCGCGGCAGAAGCAGAACGGGCTCGTTCATCAGCATCACATACGCCTTCTCAGCCTGCAGCTGTACAGCCGGCAGACAATGGAACGGCAGATAATACAACGCCGGAAGGGACAGATGGCAGTACAACAGAACCGTCAACAGAGAATGATGTGAACGGTGGGGAGAATACCGATCCTGTAGTAGATGAGACACCAACTCAGCCGGAACCAAGCTATGATGTATATACAGGCAATTCGATTGTTGACCGTGCGTATGGCTGGGTGGGTAATGCAGAATATGTATGGGGGGCTTGTTCCCCGGGAGCATTTGACTGCTCCGGTTTTGTAAGCTATTGTCTGACAGGCAGTTATGCCCGTCTGGGTACTACATATACATTCCTTGCATGGCCGCAGGTAAGTGATCCGCAGCCAGGTGATGTGTGCGTCAATGCGGGACATTGCGGTATTTATATCGGCGGAGGCCAGATGATCCATGCAGCGACAGAAGGTGTAGGCGTTATTGTTGGCCCTGTACAGGGCGGTATGATTTATGTGCGTCGCTAAAGATAATTTCATCATATAGATACAGAAGAGTTATTAGGAAACAAAAGAGTCATAAAGGACAAAAGAGGAAAACCCCTGTATTGTACAGGGGCTTTTTCTTTTCTTAAATCCTTCCATAAAAATCCTTGCGCCGCGCGGGGTTCTGTGCTATACTACTACCGTTGCAAAAAACACGTATGCGGGTTTTCCACAGGTGCCTAAGTCTGCATAAGGGACTGTGAGATATACTGAGCGCCAGATCAATCTGCCGCACAGCATCATATCACGGGATATTTCCTGGCCTGAGCAGGACGGTTTCGGAAAAAGAGAAGCATACGGAAGATTAAAACCAGATGGAGGAAAGAAACATGAGCGTTATTTCAATGAAGCAGCTTTTAGAGGCAGGTGTACATTTCGGACATCAGACAAGAAGATGGAATCCTAAGATGGCTCCGTACATTTACACAGAGAGGAATGGCATCTACATCATCGACCTGCAGAAGTCAGTGGGCATGGTTGACGAAGCGTACCAGGCAGTGGCTGACATCGTGGCAGACGGCGGTACCATTCTGTTTGTAGGAACCAAGAAGCAGGCTCAGGATGCGATCCGCACAGAAGCTGAGCGCTGCGGTATGTTCTATGTGAATGAGAGATGGTTAGGAGGTATGCTGACCAACTTCAAGACGATCCAGAGCCGTATCCAGAGACTGAAGGATATCGAGAGAATGGAAGAGGACGGAACCTTTGACGTACTGCCGAAGAAGGAAGTGATTGAACTGAAGAAGGAATGGAGCAAGCTGGAGAAGAACCTGGGCGGTATCAAGGAAATGAAGAGAGTTCCGGACGCGATCTTCATCGTTGACCCGAAGAAGGAGAGAATCTGCGTTCAGGAAGCACATACCCTGGGAATCCCGCTGATCGGAATCTGTGATACGAACTGTGATCCGGAAGAACTGGATTATGTCATCCCGGGTAATGACGACGCGATCCGTGCGGTCAAGCTGATCGTTTCCAAGATGGCTGACGCAGTTATTGAGGCAAATCAGGGCGCTGCGGAAGAGTACTATGAGGAAGCGGAAGA
The DNA here is from genome assembly GCA_964415625.1 of uncultured Clostridium sp. Classification (GTDB taxonomy): domain Bacteria; phylum Bacillota; class Clostridia; order Lachnospirales; family Lachnospiraceae; genus Schaedlerella. The sequence goes on along the minus strand of CAYQBE010000217.1, from coordinate 1,344 downwards.
AGCTGCGGACGAATATGTAGAAGAATAGTAACTACTCAGCACAGGATAGCGCATTTACTGCGCTATCCGTATGAAAACGTATAAACTGCGAGAGCAATCCCCCATTGCCGCAGGCAATTTTCATGGGATTGCGGCGTAACTGCGAGGGTACTGAGCAGTTACGAAGAATAAAAAGATCAAAACAGCGGTATCTCTTAAGGTACTGTACAGACAGGAAGTATGTAGATTCCTGTAAGATACAGGAGCAGATACGGCGAAGAATAGATGGAGGAAAAGATCATGGCAATTACAGCAGGCTTGGTGAAAGAGTTAAGAGAGATGACAGGCGCAGGCATGATGGACTGCAAGAAGGCTCTTACAGAAACAAATGGAGACATTGATGCTGCAATCGAATACCTGAGAAAGAACGGACAGGCAAAGGCTGAGAAGAAGGCAGGAAGGATTGCCGCGGAAGGAATTGTACGTACCGTTGTGAAGGATGATAAGGTTGCGGCGATCGTGGAAGTAAACTCTGAGACAGACTTTGTCGCTAAAAATGCAGATTTCCAGGCATTTGTAGAGGCAGTGGCTGCTCAGGCGGTAGAGACAGACGCGGCAGACATTGACGCGTTCATGGCAGAGGCATGGAAGGAAGACACCAGCAAGACCGTGAAGGAAGCTCTGGTTGAGAAGATCGCAGTGATCGGAGAGAACCTGAATATCAGAAGATTTGAGAAGGTTCAGGCAGACGGCTGCGTGGTATCCTATATCCACGGCGGCGGACGGATCGGCGTACTGGTAGTGGCAGATACGGATGTTGTAAACGATGAGATCAAGACATGCCTGAAGAATGTGGCAATGCAGGTTGCGGCGATGTATCCGAAGTATGTATCCCGCGCGGAGGTTTCCCAGGAATACATGGATCATGAGAAGGAGATCCTTCTTGCGCAGGCGAAGAAAGAGAATCCGGAGAAGCCGGACAACATCATCGAAAAGATGATCATCGGCCGTCTGAACAAGGAATTGAAGGAGATCTGCCTGTTAGACCAGGTATATGTTCAGGACAGCGATCTGACGGTTGCAAAATACGTGGACAAGGTTGCAAAGGAAAACAATGCAAACGTAACCGTGAAGAAGTTCATCCGTTTCGAGACAGGCGAAGGTCTGGAAAAGAAAGTGGACGATTTTGCGGCAGAGGTTGCGGCACAGGCTGGAATGTAATCAGCATGCAATGATTCGGAAACTGCAGACCGCGGACTTGTTTGCTGCGGCTGTAAAGCTGAAAAATAGGATGCGGATCCGCAGTTGTTCGTAAGACTGCGGATCCATTTTTATTCTATAGGAAACTTCTCCGAATTTTCCTAT
>CAYQBE010000216.1:0-6971 GCA_964415625.1 uncultured Clostridium sp. | reverse complement strand
GGAGCGACAGTGCGGGGAACTGGGTTGTCATAGACCACGGCAACGGATTTGTGACAAAGTATATGCACCATTCTGCACTGGCAGTTACTGCCGGACAGTCGGTGAGTAAAGGACAGCAGGTTGGCTATGTGGGGACTACCGGATATTCCACCGGACCGCATCTTCACTTTCAGGTAGAACTGGGAGGAGCGCCTGTGAATCCCCAGATTTATCTGTAAAAGCAGATCAGAGATAGGCTTTGTGTATACCATCGCAGTAAAAATGGAGTTGAACATGAACGAAAAGAATAGATTTATAAAAGGGGCGCTGTGCGGCGCCCTTGCTATGTTATGTATCGTAATGGCAGTAAACGGACTCAGGAATACGTTGGTCAGCGCTGTGCCCCAGCTGTCAGTGATCAAAGAAAAAAATGAGGATGGTAAGTTTTCAGAAGAAAAGCTGAAACGAATCCGTGCTGTAATCGACAGCATCTATCTCCGGGAGGATGAGATTGATGATGCGGCTCTTACGGAGGGCATGTATGAGGGATATGTACGCGCTCTGGGGGATCCGTATTCTGTTTATTTTACGGAAGAGGAAGCCAAAGAACTGATGCAGGGAATTTCCGGGGAATATTCGGGAGTCGGAGCCGTACTTTCTCAGAACTACGAGACAAAGGCCGTGACCATTACCAATGTGTTCCGGGACTCTCCAGCGGAAAAAGCCGGGATCAAGTCTGGAGATATCCTGTATCAGGTAGACGAGCACGAGATCACGGATGAAGACCTGAATCAGGTGGTCGCGTGGATCAAGGGGGAGGAAGGAACCGAAGTGGTCCTTCATGTGATCCGGGATTCTGAGGAACTGGAACTGACCGCGGTGCGCGGTATTGTGGAGGCGCAGACCGTAGAGTATGAGATGAAAGACTCTCAGGTAGGGTATATCCGGGTGACGGAATTTGACAAAGTTACACTGGATCAGTTCCGCGAGGCACTGGAGGAACTGGATAGTCAGGGGATGCAGGGGCTGGTGATCGACCTGCGGAGCAATCCCGGAGGGGATCTGGATACTGTCCTGGATATGCTGAGGCTGATCCTGCCGAAGGGAACCATTGTGTCTACCGAGAATAAGGAAGGGAAAGCCGAAGAATATACCTGTGATGGTAAAAAGGAATTTACCCGTCCGCTGGCGGTTCTGGTGAATGGATATAGTGCCAGTGCGTCTGAGATTTTTTCCGGAGCTGTACAGGATTATAAAAAAGGAAAGATCGTTGGTACGAATACTTACGGAAAAGGGGTGGTTCAGGAGGTGGTCAGCCTGCTGGACGGTTCCTATATCAAGCTCACCACGTCTGAGTATTTCCTCCCCACCGGGAGAAGCATTAATGAAGTGGGAATCGCGCCGGATGTAGAAGTGGAATATGAGCGGGATGAAGAGAACGAGGATGCGGATAACCAGCTCGACAAGGCGCTGGAAGTGGTTCGCGGGGAGCTTTGAGAAGATTTTCAGAAAAAAAGACCTTGCAAAGGAGAAAATATTGTGCTATCATTGAAAAATAATTTTAGCACGATGAAGTGTAAAATTAGGTTGCTGTGAGTACCCGGTCAGGGGAAACAGTAACAAGATTAACAAAGGCGGAGAACAAGACTCTGATCATCAGAACCTGACAGGAAGGCGGCGTCACCGACTGAGAGCGCCAGACAGGGAAGACGGTCAGGAGCTGCCGCGGATGAGACTGATTCCGGCGGCTCCGTAAGGGAACACTTGGGAGCTGACCGGCTGAAGGAAGAGTAGGCCGGTACGCAGAGCAGGCGTTATATGCATTGTTGAGAGGGATAGTTCTGAGCTGCAAGGGGGCAGGCAGGACTGTTCAATGCGGGTGGTACCGCGGATTTTATATCGAAATAAATTCCGTCCCGGGATGCGCAGATGGCATCCCGGGACTTTTTGCGTGGTCCGCAGGATGTTGAGGGATGCAGGAATGAAAGGAGAGAAGGAACATGGAATTTGTAACCGGAGTGAAAGAAAAAGAAACATTGGAATTGCGTGAATTGCTGGCAGAAGATATGGCAGGGAAAACTGTGAAGGTGAACGGCGCCATCCATACGATCCGTGACATGGGCAATGTGGCTTTCATCATCCTCAGAAAACGGGAAGGGCTTGTACAGTGTGTATCTGATGAAGAAATTACAAACTTTTTCTTGAAAGATTTGAAAGAAGCGGCTACAGTAGAAGTAACAGGAACATTGATCAACTCAGAGAAAGCGCCCCACGGAATTGAGATCCGGATATCGGCCGTGGAGATCTTAAGCGAACCGGCGGAGCCGATGCCGCTGTCGATCGGGAAATGGAAGCTGTCCACCTCATTGGAAGCAAAGCTGAACTACCGTCCCATTGCCCTGAGAAACCTCAGGGAGCGCGCCAAGTTTAAGCTCCAGGAGGGAATCGTAAGAGGATTCCGAGATTTCCTCTACGGAGAAGGGTTTACGGAGATCCACACGCCGAAGATCGGGGCAAAGAGCGCGGAAGGTGGGGCCAATGTGTTTAAGCTGGATTATTTCCACAGGCCGGCAATCCTGCAGCAGAGCCCACAGTTCTACAAGCAGATGATGGTGGGGGTCTATGACCGGGTATTCGAGACGGCGCCGGTGTTCCGTGCGGAGAAGCACAACACGAAACGGCATCTGAACGAATATACCAGCCTGGACTTTGAGATGGGCTACATCGACGGATTCGAAGAGATCATGGCCATGGAAACCGGATTCCTGCAGTATGCCATGAAGCTTTTGAAGCAGGAGTATGCGGAGGAATTAAAGCTTCTGGACGTGGAACTGCCGAGGACGGATCGGATTCCGGCAGTGAGGTTTGACGAGATCAAGCGTCTGGTGTCTGAAAAGTACGACCGGAAGATCAAGAATCCGTTTGATCTGGAGCCGGAAGAGGAAAGCCTGATCAGCCGTTACGCGAAAGAGGAGTGGGATGCGGATTTTGTGTTCGTGACGCATTATCCGTCCAAAAAGCGTCCGTTTTATGCAATGGACGATCCGGAGGATCCCACCTTTACACTGAGTTTTGACCTTCTGTTCCGGGGAATGGAGATTACCACCGGAGGCCAGAGGATCCATGATTACAGCAGGCTGCTGGAAAAGATGGAAGCCAGGGGAATGACCGGGGAAGGCATGGAGCAGTACCTGAGCGCCTTCAAGCACGGGATGCCTCCCCATGGCGGACTGGGAATCGGTATGGAGCGTCTGACCATGAAACTGATGGATGAGGACAATGTGCGGGAGACGACATTGTTCCCGAGAGATTTGAGCAGACTGGAACCGTAAAGGATTGGGCAGTATATCCGGATGCAGCCCCTATGGCAGCCCCTGCTCGGAAAGCGAAGGTGAGGGAGAATGGCAAAGAAAAATGAATGCTATTTGTGCGGGGGAAAGCTGCATGACGGATACTGTCCGGACTGCGGGCTGGACAATACGAAGATCCGGAAGAAGCATTATCATCTGAATGAAAGCTATGCGGTAGAGAGCATGAACGGGGATGAAAGCCAGGCCTCGGATCCATGTGATTATAAAGCCGGTCAGGCTGCGTGGGATGAGAGCAGCTTCGATATGGAGAAAAAGGAGAAAAAAGACAAAAAGGAAAAAAAGAAAGACATTTCACAGCAGGGAAAGGGAAGTGCTGGACAAAAATACAGCTATCAGTTCCAAAATAAAAGGTTTCGGAATACGGGCAGGAATATGGTGCAGAAAAAACATACACCCGGAAGAGCCAAGATTGGAGTGACGCTGTTCCTGCTGCTGCTTTTTGTGATCAAGGTGGGCAAAAATTATTTTGATGAAAATGGTCTGCATTTCGGTGGTCTGGGGGAACCGGAATACGAAGCGGAATATGTGGGACCCTATGAATATGCGGAGCGGGAGCTGTCCGAGACGGGGGAGCACTATGAGACAGAGCTGGGTCAGGGGGAATATCTGGTAGGAGTCCATCTGCCGGAGGGCAGTTATACCGCGGAGCTTCTGGACGGCAGAGGCGGGCTGAGCCTGGAGGATATGGAAAATGGGATCTATATCTGGCAGGCCTTCGGAACCCAGGCAGAGTATGATGAGCTGCAGGTTCTGGAGGATGTCCGCCTTTATAAAGGGGCACATGTTACGATCAAGGATGCCATGCTCCTGAGACTGACCACGGAAAACGGGCAGACAGAAGATATGGAGTTTGTGGAGAATCCGGTGACGGAATCCGTTTCGCTTGAAAAGGATGAAACTCTGGAAGCAGGAGAAGACATTGTCCCGGGAATTTATGATCTTCATTCAGTAACTTCTGAGGAATCCGACTGGGGGAATCTTCGGTGCAGAATATCGGATGATACCTACGAGGACGGGTATTATGAAGTGTCATACTGGCTGAGCGGCGAAGAAATGGACGATACTTACCGGAACCTGTATCTGAGGGAAGACACGGAGATCACGGCGGAGGATATTTCGTTCGAGCTGACGCCCAGCGAGGTGATCGGGACCGGGGATTATGAAGAATATTATCAACATTATTAATACAACGATTAGATATTTCACAAAGAAGAGGTGCATCTATGGCGAATCAAATATCAGACGAAACGATTGATTATGTGGGGATTCTGGCGAAGCTGGAATTGTCCGGGGAGGAAAAAGAGGCCGCAAAGGCGGATATGGAAAAGATGCTGGATTATATCGACACATTGAATGAGCTGGATACTTCGGCGGTGGAGCCCATGTCCCATGTGTTTCCGGTCCACAACGTATTCCGGGAGGATGTAGTCACCAACGGCGACAATAAGGAGCAGACACTGGCGAACGCACCCTTAAGAAAAGAGGACAGCTTCGAGGTGCCGAAAACGATCGGGTGATTTCAACTAGAAAAAAGGGCGGTGAAGGCAATGGATTTATTACATCTGACAGCGGCAGAGCTGGGCAGAAAAATTAAAACCCGGGAAGTGGCCGTGACGGAGGCCGTGAGAGCGGTGCTGATCCGGGCAAAGGAAATGGAACCGGAGATCAACAGCTATGTAACGCTGGATGAGGCGGGAGCGCTGATGCAGGCGGAGGAGGTACAGAAGCGGATCGACAGCGGAGAATTGACCGGGCCTCTGGCGGGCGTTCCGGCGGCGGTCAAAGACAACATGTGTATCGAAGGGCAGCTGACGACATGCAGTTCAAAAATACTTTCCAATTTTCATCCTACATTTACGGCGGAGGCAGTCAAGAACCTGCAGAAAGCCGGGGCGGTGATCATCGGAAAGACCAATATGGATGAATTTGCCATGGGGAGCACAACGGAGACTTCCTACTATGGACCCACGAAAAATCCTCATAATCTGATGCATGTGCCGGGGGGCTCTTCGGGAGGCTCCTGTGCGGCGGTGGCGGCTCAGGAGTGCTGGTATGCGCTGGGGTCTGACACTGGCGGTTCCATCCGGCAGCCCAGCTCCTTCTGCGGAGTGGTGGGATTGAAACCTACCTACGGCACGGTTTCCCGTTACGGGCTGATCGCATACGGTTCCTCTCTGGATCAGATCGGACCGGTGGCAAAGGATGTATCGGACTGCGCGGCCATCCTGGAGGCCATCGCGTCTCATGATGAGAAGGACAGTACCTCCGTACAGCGGGAGGATTATGATTTTACTTCCGCGCTGGTGCGTGACGTGAAGGGAATGAAGATCGGGATTCCCAGGGATTATATGCGGGAAGGACTGGATCCGGAGGTGGCGGATGCGATCTGGAAAGCAGCCGGAGTATTGGAGAAACAGGGCGCTGTCATCGAGGAATTTGATCTGAGCCTGGTAAAATATGCGATCCCGGCTTATTATGTGATCGCGTCCGCGGAGGCCAGCTCCAACCTGGAGCGTTTTGACGGGGTCAAATACGGCTACCGGACGGCGGAGTATGAGGGACTTCACAATATGTATAAAAAGACCCGTTCCGAAGGATTTGGGGCGGAGGTGAAACGCCGGATCATGCTGGGCTCTTTTGTGCTTAGCTCCGGATATTATGACGCGTATTATCTGAAAGCGCTGCGCACCAAGGCGCTGATCAAACAGGCATTTGACAGGGCATTTGAAAGCTATGACCTGATCCTGGGACCGGCGGCGCCCACTACGGCGCCGGAGCTGGGAAAAAGCCTGCAGGACCCGCTGAAAATGTACCTGGGGGATATCTATACGATTTCTGTGAATCTGGCAGGGTTGCCGGGGATGAGTGTGCCTGTCGGGAAGGATCATAAAGGGCTTCCTGTGGGCATGCAGCTGATCGGGAACAGCTTTCAGGAGAAAACCCTGATCCGGGCGGCATATACCTATGAATGCGCGACGGAGAAGCAGTATGAGGTGCCGGCGGATGTGGGGGCAGGAGCAGGAATGGTTGCCGGCCAAGCCGGGAATTGCTACGGAGCTGGCCGGCAGAACGGAGATTCCGGGAGTTTGGCATCTCAGGCAAAATCAGAGATGCCGGATCTGCAGGCAAAATCGGGAAGGGAGGCGTAAGCGGGATGGCAAAACAGTATGAGACAGTGATCGGGCTGGAGGTTCATGTGGAACTGGCTACCAAAACAAAGATCTTCTGCGGATGCAGCACGGCATTCGGGGCTGCGCCCAATACCCATACCTGCCCGGTATGCACCGGGATGCCGGGTTCCCTTCCGGTTCTCAATAAGCAGGTGGTAGAATATGCCATGGCGATCGGGCTTGCCACAAATTGTAAGATCACCCAGGTATGCAAGTTTGACCGGAAAAACTATTTTTATCCGGATAATCCTCAGAACTACCAGATTTCCCAGCTCTATCTTCCCATTGCCAGGGACGGATATGTGGAGATCGAAACGGGAGATACGAAAAAGAAGGTGCATATCCATGAGATGCACATGGAGGAGGATGCGGGGAAGCTGATCCATGACGAATGGGATGATACCTCCCTGGTGGACTACAACCGGAGCGGCGTGCCGCTGGTAGAGATCGT
>CAYQBE010000215.1:0-7046 GCA_964415625.1 uncultured Clostridium sp. | reverse complement strand
ATCCAGCGGATATGCTCATAGGGCAGGTTTTCCAGAAGGATCTCCACGTTGTATTCATTTTCCAGGCGGTATTTGAGCACGTCAAACTGGAGCACGCCCACCACGCCTACGATGATCTCTTCCATCCCGGTGTTGTATTCCTGGAAGATCTGGATGGCGCCTTCCTGGGCGATCTGGTTGATCCCCTTGACAAACTGCTTCCGCTTCATGGTGTCCATCTGGCGCACCCGTGCGAAATGCTCCGGCGCAAAGGTAGGGATCCCTTCATAGACATACCGTTCCTTCGCATTGGTCAATGTATCGCCGATGGAAAAGATGCCCGGATCAAAAATCCCGATGATATCGCCCCCGTAGGCCTTGTCGATCATCTTCCGTTCACTTGCCATCATCTGCTGGGGCTGGGACAGGCGCACCTCTTTTCCTCCCTGCACGTGATAGACGGACATGCCTGCCGTAAATTCCCCGGAGCAGATGCGCATGAACGCGATCCGGTCCCGGTGTGCTTTATTCATATTCGCCTGGATCTTGAACACAAATGCAGAAAATTCCGTCTCTGTCATCGGATCCACTTCCCCCTGGTCGGACATTCTGGGCAGCGGAGACGTGGTCATATCCAGGAAATGCCGCAGGAAGGTCTCCACTCCGAAGTTGGTCAGCGCGGATCCGAAAAATACCGGGGAAAGCTCCCCCTTTGACACCAGCTCCTGGTCAAATTCAGCCGCCGCCCCGTCCAGCAGCTCGATCTCTTCATCCAGCTTTGCCCGTGCCTCCTCACCCAGGATCTCATCCAGCTCCGGCGTGTCGATGGAGAGCTTCTGCACTTCTCCCATCCGGGTTCCCTTCTGGGTATCCGAGAACAGCTCCACCTCCCTTTGGCTTCGGTCATAGACTCCTTTGAAAGCCTTTCCTGAGCCGATGGGCCAGTTCACCGGACAGGTGGCGATCCCCAGCTCCTTCTCGATATCATCCAGCAGCTCGAAAGTATCCATGGCATCCCGGTCCATCTTGTTGATAAAGGTAAAGATCGGAATATGGCGCATGACACAGACCTTAAAGAGCTTCCGTGTCTGTGCCTCCACGCCCTTCGACCCGTCAATGACCATGACCGCGGAATCCGCCGCCATCAGGGTCCGGTAGGTATCCTCCGAGAAATCCTGATGTCCCGGCGTATCCAGAATATTGATGCAAAAGCCGCCGTATTCAAACTGCAGCACCGAGGAGGTCACCGAGATCCCTCTCTCCTTCTCAATCTCCATCCAGTCCGACACGGCATGCCTTGCGGTCGCCTTTCCTTTTACGGAGCCTGCCTGGTTGATCGCTCCTCCGTAGAGCAGGAACTTCTCCGTCAGCGTGGTCTTGCCCGCGTCCGGATGGGATATGATCGCAAATGTTCTTCTTCTCTCTATTTCCTTCGTAATCTCAGACATATTCAAATCTCCCAGCATTCTTTCTATCCAAAAATCAGGAGTCCGCCCGGTCCCGCGCAGTGGATTGCACGGCACCGGGCGAAACAGTATTCTAAGTTTACCACAAGAACGCCATGCCTGCAACGCCTGTTTTACGAGAAATACAAAAAAGCTGTCACAGGGTATGCAAAAAACCTGCCGCTGGCAGGTTTTTTGGGATTACTCATGGATTGGCGTGATCACGATGTTCTCCGGTGCGATCTCTGTTTTTCTGGTTACGATATCTTCAATCTGAGCCCGGTTGGCGTCTGTCAGCTCCGCCGCGTCCACCACCACGTCCGCGGAGTCATTGGTCAGGCTGACCACGGCCTCTGAAAAGCCTTTGGATGCCATCAGGGTTTCGATCGCCATCTCCTGCTCCGCCAGTTCCGTCATACGGACCATCTGCGCCACGGCATCCTGCTTTTCTTCCTCGCTGATATTGGTATTGTCAATCAGCGCCTGCAGGGTTTCCTTATTCTGGGCGCGGATCTGCTCCCTGGACACCTTTGCCTCCGCCACCGTGGTATTGGCCGCGCTGTTGGTCAGCACGGCTTCCCCCGGCGTACCCTCCACCTCGGAGTCCGTGCTTGCGATCTCCATTTCGCCCGTCTCAATGTCCTCCTCGGAAATGTCCAGCAGTTCCTGGTTGACCAGCTCCGTATTTGCCTCGGCAGTTCCTTTGTCTGTTTCTGAAAACAGCTTTCCCGAATAGTTCAGATACCCGGCGATGGCGATCATCACCGCCAGTGTTGTAATAATGATCTGGTTTTTCTTAAATAAACGCTTCACTTAGAATCCTCCTTTTTATGTATCTGTCCTTTTCATTATTTTTATTTTATGCGCCTCCACACCGAATAATGCCTGAATTGCTTCCGTGATATTCTGAATCACCACCGCATTTTCCCCTCCCTCCGCAATGACAAGCACTCCCTCGATCTCCGGCGTCATCTCCTTGCTGACATAAGGCGTCTGGGAACCGTCGGAGCCCTGGGTATAGACGCTGGTTTTATCCGAAGAGCGGTTCTGCGTCTCCCGGGTTCCTCCGTTCTGGTCTTCCTCGGAGGAGGACTGGCTGCTGGAAGACTGATCTTTTTCCACAACCCTCTGCCCCGAGGACTTCAAGGTGATCACCACCTCCGCCCGCCCCACGCCCTCCACATATTCCAGCGCCGATGAAAGGCGCTGTTCCAGATATTCCTCATAGGCCTCCATGGACTTTGTATGCCCTCCCTGAGTGCCGCTGTCTGTCTGTACGCCGCCCGCTCCCGGCTCCTTCTCGCCCCCGGACAATCCGGCCTCCGGCATCCCGGCATCCGAATCCTCCCGGGGATCGGAAACCGGCCAGACGATCACAAGGAGCAGGAGCCCGCATAAAAATATAAGAAGCAGCTGGTTCTTATTCGGAAATTTTGAATGGGATCTGATCTGTTCCAGCCATTCACTCCACTTCTTCTCCAATCCTGACCTCCTCCACTTGAATCTCATCGACCCTGATTCCTTCCAAATCCTGATCCCCGCCTGTACTTAGCCGTTCACCGGAGGCGTTTCCTCCCTCCTGCGGCCCCACCTCCGCGGCAGTCCCGCCGCTTTCCGTCACGAAATATTCCTCCGGCAGAAAATCCAGCAGATCCAGATCCTGAAAATATTCCTCCTGCTCCTCAAGCTCCCGCCTGTACTGCTCATACTCATATCCATGGTACAGCTCTGTAAAGACCTCCCCGGCCCCGCTCAGGCTCAGAACCGGAGTCAGCAGAAGCATCATCAGAACCAGTCCGGTAAAAAAACGGATATATTTCTGATAGGCGGTTCCCGGCAGGACTTCCAGCACCGCAGTAATGATCACCAGAAAAAATACGATATTTTTCATCCAGGTATAGATTGCCTCGATCATGACTCTCCCCCCTCCTTTGATCGCTCTGCTTTTACCTTCATCGGTCAGATGCACGCTTTCTCTTCCTATGATGTGGAAGCCGCCACCACCGCGATGGTGATCAGAAACAGGAGCAGCGTGGTATACAATACCTTCAGCATAAGCCGGTATCCCTCGCTGACACTGCGGATGCATCCGGTAATCCGTTTGTCCGAGACCGGCTGGACCATGGCGGCTGCAAATTTATACAGAAATGTCATGGCCGCCATCTGAACCACCGGGACACTGCAGATCAGGATCAGGATCACAGCCCCTGCCATCCCGATCCCGTTCTTGATCAGTACGGCCGTCCCCAGCAGCACATCCGTCACACCGCCGAACAGGTTTCCCAGACCTGGAACTGCCTCCACCGTTTTGGTCAGCGTACTCCGCTTCAAGGTATCGATGGTAGGCGACAAAAGCCCCTGGATCACATTCATCCCCACCACAAGCCCCAGAAGGGAACGCAGAATCCAGGTGATCAGCTTTCGGATCAGGTCGGCCAGCTCCGACAGGACATGCTCTCCCACCAGATAATTCATGACCTGGATCATGATGTACACATTGATCAATGGCAGCAAAAGCCGCAGCACCAGGACTTCCACCATGTAGATCAGGATCAGCACCATCCCGTAAAACATCAGGGAGCTGCTGGTTCCCGATGCCAGTGATACCGCCATAAAATATCCGGGACAGAGCAGCCTCATAAAGTCCAGAAGCGCCTCCAGCTTTCCTTCCAGCCCTTCCATCGCCACCCGGAATGTGGTCAGGCACATGGTGATCAGCAGCATATACAATACGTAGAAGCTGATCTCCGACACCTGCCGACTCTGGAAGGCCCCCGAAAAATTCGTGAAGATGGCGGCGATCACCGCGATCAGCAGCATATATACCAGATTTTTCCGGTTAGTCCGAAATTCATAGTGGAACTGATCCCCCACATATTCCAGCAAAAGCTTCCCAGTCTCTGTCAGGTCTCCGCTCATCATGGATGCCGTCACGTCCGAAAATCGGAGCTTTTCCCTGGGGAACAGATTGCGGATGCTGTCGTCCAGCTCCGAAAAGTCAAACTCTCCCAGCATCTTATCCTCTGTCCGGTTTTGGATCTCCTCCATCTGCTCAGCGTCCAGCTCCTGAACCGCTGCCGGATCCGCCCCCTCTGTCTGGCTCTCTGCCGGCTCCCGCGCTTCCTCCTGCTCTGTCACCCTGCCTGCGTCAGGCTTGTCTTCCCCGGCAGCCTGTACCGTGATCTCTGTCTGAAAAAGGAGCACAAAAACCAGCAACCACATCCATGCCCTTTTCATGATAAAAATACCCGGATCGTCTCCAGGAGAGCCAGAAGCACCGGCATCCCCAGCATCAGGATCGTCAGCTTTCCAAAGATCTCTACCTGTGTAGCGATGGTCTGGTATCCGGTATCCCTGCATATGGCAGAGCAGAATTCCGCAATATACGTGACCCCGATCATTTTCAGCATGGTCGCGATATATCCGGTGTCAATGCTGATATACCCGCTCATCTGCTCCACCGCGTCCACAAAGATTCCCAGCCGGTCGATCATGCATGAGAACAGAAGGATGCTCACCGCCGCACTCATATAGATCCCGTATTCCGCCTTCCCGCTTTTAAACTGCACGGCCAGCAGCGCCCCCACCACCCCGATGATCCCAATCTGAAACATATTCATACCTTCGCACCGCCCCTTTCTCCAATTGCCAACATCCGAACTACTGCGTCATCCTCACCCGTTCCTTATAATAGAAAGAGCTGTCTGATGGACAGGAACAGATCATAGATAAACGGCAGGATCCAGGACAGGACCAGGATCAGACCTGCCAGGCTTACGATAAATGCCTGCTCGTCCCTTCCGCTGTGTTTCAGCACCTGAGATAAGATAGAGACCAGAACTCCCACCGCTGCAATTTTAAAAATCAGATTGATCGTCATGGCACCCTCCTATCAGATTAACAACACCACCAGAAAGATTCCGCCCATCACCCCAAGGCAGTTCCCAATCCGCTTCTTTGCTGCCATTACCTCCCGCACCTTTTCAATCTCCAGCTCCAGACGGCCCAGGTACAGCTGCAGGTTTCTGCTTTCCGACGCGCCGTCTGTCTGCCCGAGATAAGTTCCCAGCTCTTTGAGCTGGATGGAATGCTCGCTTTTTAAGTGCAGTTCTTTCAGATATTTGTCCACGGAACGCATCCAGATCTTCAAAAATGCGTCCTCCTCCCTGTCCTCTACCTGCTGCTCCATTGCCGAAAGCCACTGTCTGTATGGCTGCCTGACACGCACCGAGATTCTTCCGAACACTTCGCTCAAGGGTGCCGAGGAATATTCCAGCTCCCCTTTGATCATATAGATGATATGCCGGATATACAAAAGCTTTTCCAGATACTCCTGCAGTTCCATGCCGTATAGGATGCCTGCCCCTGTGGTTGCCGTAATGATCAGTATTCCGCCTATAAACCGCAGCATAATAGACTCCCCCTCTGGTCAAAGACCGCACGGACCTCTCCGGGATGGTTCCGGTTCTCCAGCACGACATAGCGTTCAAACCTTTTTTTACGCACCAGTTCGGAAAGCACCGGCTTTTCAGAGATCTCCTCCATGTCTCTCCCATGTACGCTGGCGATCAGTGTGCATCCGCACTGCATGGCATATTCCAGGGCATGGATATCCTCCGGGGAACCAATCTCGTCCACGGCGATCACTTTGGGAGCCATGGAACGAATCAGCATGAGCATCCCCTGGGCCTTGGGGCAGCCGTCCAGGATATCCGTGCGCATTCCCAGTTCATTCTGGGGCACGCCGAGGTGGCAGCCCCCCAGCTCCGAGCGTTCATCCACCACTCCCACGGAACATCCCCTCACATAGGTATTTCCATCCGACACCTGCCGGATCAGGTCACGGATCAGTGTGGTTTTTCCACAGCAGGGAGGGGAAATGATCAGTGTATGGCATACCTGCCTGTCTTTTGTAATGTACGGGATCACCTTGTCCGCACAGCCCACCACCTCATGAGCCACCCGGATATTGACCGAAGATATGTACTGCAGGTTTTTCACCCTGTCCTGCTCCAGAATTGCCTTTCCTATCACACCCACACGATGTCCTCCTTCAATCGTAATAAATCCCTGCCGGATCTCCTGCTCATAGGCATAGAGGGAATAATGGCTGACATATTCCAGGGTTTCCCGCATTTCCTCCCTGGTCACGATATGCCCTCCTTCCCTGTCCCTTTGGATCGGCGGCAGTATCCTTTCTTCATTGTTGTATACCACGATCAGCGGCTTTGCGATCCGCATCCGGATCTCCTGGACCTGTCCGAAATCCAGGCCCGCGCCCTCCACGACCGTCCGCACGGACCGCGCCAGGACACACAATATCTGCCGTTCCTTCCTGTTCACATCCATCTTGTCCACCTCTTGTAACAATATATGAGGCATTGGAAAAATTATGCAGAAATTTATGTCAAAAGCAACTCTTTTATTAACAAAATCGTAAAAGGTCGGTAAAATATTCCTTTTAAGGCTTGCACTTTTGTAAAATTCACTATATAATATACAGACAAGATACTCTGTGCATACGCGGCAGAGTATGGATCATAAAGAAAGGATTTGATTTGTGATTGCGTATGAACCGAAAAGTACAAGCCATACCTGTCTTTCTCCTTTCATCAGCCATGC
>CAYQBE010000214.1:0-7051 GCA_964415625.1 uncultured Clostridium sp. | reverse complement strand
GAAGGTCGATTTAACTGTAAATGATATTGTAGAAATTATAAACGTATGTATAAAGTACATAAAAGAAAATAGTAGAATGCATGATGCCAGATTGAGGATGTTAGATGAAGCGGTGAGACTTATGGATAGATATAAGGAAGCACAAGAGAAATATCCGCATATTGATAAAATTTATGAAGTGTTCTTCAATGATTTAAGAATAAGCGAATTGCTGAATGCGATTTAGAAGATATCCAGGAGGTTGAAATATACCTCCTTTTTCTATGTTGAAAGGAGTGTGAAAAATAGTTTAATGAGCGAATTTATTGCAAAAATAAAAGCGGAACTCGATTCAAAAGAAGCAGAACAAAAACTAGATGAACTTACAAAAGGAAAGAAGAAAGTTAAGCTAGAAGTCGATGACTCGAATATAGATAATATAGCAAAAAAGACTGATAAGTTAAAAGATAAAAACATTAAACTAAAAACAGATGTATCAGGCTCAGAAAAGATTGATAACGTATCTAAAAGTTTAAGTGAGGCAGAAAAGAGTGTTGGATCGTTTAATAATTCGGTAAAAGGTCTTGCGAAGCTGGGTGCGTATATCAATGTATTTCAAGAGATTGAGCGTGGTGCAAAAGCAGCGGTGAAAGCTGTAGAAGAGATTGATAAATCAATAGTGGATCTTCAAATGGCCACGGGTGATTCTTATGCGAATGTTAAGAAAATGGTTAGCGGTTATAATGATTTTGCAAAACAGCTAGGCGCTACGACCACAGAAGTATCAGCTGGAGCAAGCGACTGGCTGAGACAAGGCAAAAGCATAGCTGAGACAAATAAATTAATCCAAGATTCCATGGTTCTTTCTAAAGTGGCAAATATAGGATCTGAGGATTCTACAAAATACCTCACGGCCATGATGAAAGGATATCATAAAACGGCAGAAGAAGTTAGCGCAATAAATGATTCTTTGACATCTATTGACTTAGCAGCCGCTGTTGATGCCGGAGGTCTTGCCGAAGCTACAAGTCGTGTTGCTGCTACGGCTGATCAGGCAGGTGTTTCATTAAATAAACTACTCGGATATGAAGCGGCTGTAGGTGAAGCAAGTCAGGAGCAAATGTCTGTCATTGGTAACTCTTTTAAGACTATATTTTCAAGGATGGCTGACATCAAGTCAGATAAACTTGAATTGATTGATGAAGATGGAACAGTAAAAACGATTTCAGATGTAGAAACTGTCCTGAAAAATGTTGGAATAGAACTGAGAAGTTCTATAAATGAGTTTAGAGATTTTGATGAAGTATTGGATGAACTTGCTATGAAATGGAAGAAGTTGCCTTCTGTAAGACGTGGGGATATAGCAAAAGCATTTGCTGGGCAAAGGCAGTCAAACAGATTTCGGCTTCTTATGGATAACTATGATACGGCATTGGCATATGAGAAGATAGCAAATGAATCCTCTGGCACGGCTATGCAAAAGTTCAACGATGCATATTTGAACTCTATCGAAGCGAAACAGAAAAGTCTGCAAGCATCATTTGAGAATTTGTCTGTGGATTTAATTAGTCGTGATTCAATCAACGGAATCTTAGAGGCCACTCAGGTTTTAGTGGAATTTCTGGATAAGACAAACCTCTTAAAAGGTGCGCTGACAGGGCTTGCCGCAGGTGGGATGATGAAAGGGTTTGCTGAACTAACGAACTCTATTACTCAGGCGGCAATGAAGATGCAAAATTTTCAACAGGCATTGAGCTTGCTGAAGGCTGGTAATATCGGGGAAAGTGGGATTCAAAAACTATCAGCATTAGTTGACGGGCTTTCGGAAAGCCAGCTAAAAGCTGTATTATCATCAGAACAGCTATCAACAGCGCAACGGTTATCTATTTTAACATCATCTGGAATGTCCCAGGCACAGGCTACAGCAACATTATCAACAATGGGGCTTTCTACGGCAGAAGGGGCAGCAACAGCAAGTACACTTTCATTTGGTTCGGCATTAAAAGGTCTATGGGCTACCCTGTTAGCGAATCCGATCGTGTTAATATCTACGGCATTGAGTGCAGGTATCTCTATTTGGAGCAGCTATAAACAAGGTATAGAGGAATCCATCCAAAAAGCTACTGATTCCACAACAGCTTGGAAAGAATCAAGTAATGCGCTAAATGAACAGATATCAAAATACAAAGAACTAAAACAGCAATTAGATTCCGGTTCATTGACTCCGACAGAAGAATATCAAACACGTCAGCAGATTCTTGATATTCAATCACAAATTATTTCTCAGTATGGGGATCAGGTGACAGGAATTGACCTGGTAAATGGAAGTTTGCAAACACAACTTGGATTATTGCAACAGATTTCAGCTGAGAGTGCGAAGAAACAGCTTAATGAAAATTGGAATGAATATCAAGATGCTGAATATCAAATGACTACTGAGCGTGCGTACAATCTCGGCTCTATAAAAATCAAGGATAAAAGTAAACTAAGTGATGAAATAAAAGACTTGGTTGACTCATTTGAAGATGCGGGTATTTCTA
Source organism: uncultured Clostridium sp. (assembly GCA_964415625.1). Classification (GTDB taxonomy): domain Bacteria; phylum Bacillota; class Clostridia; order Lachnospirales; family Lachnospiraceae; genus Schaedlerella. The sequence continues at coordinate 4,532 of CAYQBE010000214.1, read as the reverse complement.
TTACGAATAAAGGCGGCGGTGGAACGCTTCTAAATATTTTATTTAAAGGTGATGCTACACAAGCAGAAGAAACCATCAATGACTTTATGAATAAAATTGACGAGTTAAAGTCTAAATACACAGACGAAAATAGTATTGATATTTTAGATTCAATATTTGAGCAGTCCAGTAGATCGCTTTCTGAAAATAAAGATGATGTTCTTTCAAAATATCAGGATAATTATAAATCTTTCCTACAAATGGATATGCTTTCCAAAGGAACCGGAAAGGGTTCTGTATCTGATACATTCAATCAATATACTGAATTTGTACAGAAATATAATGAAGCACTTGCGAGCGGAGATACAGGTAAGATAATAGAAGCACGTTCTGAGTTTGCTTCCTTGGGTTCAGAAGTAGACAGTCTTCTATCAAAAGAGGGCAATGATAAGTTCTCATTGTTATTTGATGAAGTTGAGGATCAATTAAATGAAGCGAGTGTGAAAGCATTTGATTTTCAGGAGGCGTTATCAGGCAAGAAAAATGTTAAAAACCAGTTTAAGGAAACTTCCGAAGACATCCAGAAAGCTGGAAATAACCTCAAAAGATTAAAACTTGACGTAGAAGAGGTTCGTGAAGCACTTATTACCTCGGGTAAGCAAAAAGGTGAAACAGCGATCCAGACTCTTGCTAAAGCATGGGGATTAGATGCGGAATCATCCACGGAGGAAATATATGCTTTTACAGATGCATTAACTCAAGCGGGGATAATAAGTGGCCAGGTTTCAGGTGAGATTGAGAATGCAACCAATTCTTTCAATGCGTATTCAACCTCTGTTGAAAAGGCAAAAGAAAACCTTGATAAGCTGAGAGAGATCATGTCGCAATCCGTTTCTGGTGAGGGGATTTCTGCCGACAATGTAAAGGCGTTCAGGGATATGTTTGGTGCTGACGCAGAAAAGGCATTAGAGCGGACAACGAACGGTTATCATCTTAACAAAAAGGCATTGGCTGAATTGCAGGTACAGCTTGATGCAATGACCAAATCCGATTATTTATCAGCACTGAGCGACCAATATACTGAGCTTAAAAATATTGAAGGCAAGATTGCGGCCGCTGAACTTTTGGGACAGGATACATCAGGGTTAGAAGCATCTAAAAATGGGATTCTTGACAATATATCCTCTTTGCAGGAACTTCAATTTCAATACGAAGCAACAACTTCGGCATATCAGCAATGGCAATTGGCTATGTCTGGCGGTGAAGAAGGGGACATGTATGATTCCATTGTCGGGAGTATGAAAAGTGTAGAGGAAGAATTATACAATAAAGGACTTACGGGTACAAATGCTTTCCGTGAGTTTACTGATCTTGTATCTAATAAGGACTTGTCTAATGCAACGAATGAAGAAATAGTTGCAGCTTATGAAGAAAGTATTCCTATTGTGAAAAGATATTTTACAGAAGGGCAGGAAGGCGCACAGAATTTCCTTACAGATATCCAAAATGTTAATTCAGAGTGGGCGCATATGAATGAAGATGGCTCATGGGACATTAACTTTGGTATAGGACAAGATCAGGCTATAGCGGATGCACTTAAAATGGATGTTGAAGCTGTACAGATAGCCATGAGGAAACTTAGTGACTTTGGTTTTGATATTAACCTGGATGAACCAATTGCATCTTTGGAAGAGCTAAGGACAAAAGCAGAATCGGCAAGTGAAACATTAAGCGGATTAGGCGATGAAGTAAAGATTGACCTTGATGTAAACTCATTTGAAAGCGTGGATAAGCAGATTGCTTCTATGAAGAAATATATCGGAGAAGTTGAAAATTCTGATATAGATTTAGACGTTAAATCGGATAAATTAGAATCAGCAAATTCTATTTTAGAATATCTGGTTGCTAAGAAGAAAGAACTTGGTGAAAGTGAAGGCGTTGATATTGCTATCAATATTGATGAAAGCCAAATTCAGGCAGCATTTGAAACTCTGGCTAGGTTAAAAAGTGACCTTGAAAATATTCAGGGGAAAGTGGGCGTTGAAACTTCTGGATTGCAGTCGGATATCAATAATTGTGTTGCTGAAATTGAAAAAATGTCTCCGGAAATGAAAGTGGCTCTTGGCATACAGGATATGTCTATAGAAGAAATAAAAGCAGGACTTCTGGATGGAACGATAGAAATTCCGGCGAAAGTGGAAGTTGATACAGTTGAGGCGAACAAGAATATTGATGAAGTCAAAAAGAATAACATTAAAGATAAGAATTTTGACGTAAAAGCTAACACAACGCAGGCAAAATCTGAATTGGCATCAGTAAAATCTTTCCTGTCAGGAATTACAGGAAAAACGGTTACTGTAACCGTCAATAAGGTGACAAATGAAATTGTGAATAAAAGTTCTTCGCCAGGTTCATCAATAGGAAACACCGTGTCTAGTGGCATAGATTATTTAAAGAATCGAAGAGGTGCGGTAAATGGTACAGCCCATGTAAAAGGAACCGCATATTCCAGAGGAAATTGGGGGAATCCTGCAACTCAAAAAGCATTAGTTGGTGAGTTGGGGACAGAAATTATTGTCGATCCGCATACTGGAACTTGGTATACGGTAGGAGACAATGGTGCTGAATTTGTAGAGATTCCGAAAAATGCGATTGTATTTAATCATCTACAATCAGAAAGCCTTTTGAAAAACGGATATGCTGTAGGAAGAGGGACAGCACTTGCAAGCGGCACAGCATTTTCAGATGGTTATGGGAAGTTTAATGTTGGGAATAGCGGTAGCAATGCGTATTCATCATCTTCAAATAGTAATTCCAATGACTCAAATAGCAAAAATAATTCTGATTCCGCCAACGATTCCGCCGAAGAATTCAAAGAAACACTTGACGGAATCGAGATTCTAATTAACCGTATTGAACGTGACATTAAGAATATTGAACGTGTCGCAGGAAGTGCTTATAATACGTTTTCAAAACGTAATAGAGCGTTAAGAAACCAGATCTCTTCTATCTATGAGGAAATATCAATCCAACAGCAAGGATATAACCGATACCTACAGGAAGCGGAATCTGTACCGCTGTCAGAGGAATATAAGAGCCTTGTGAGAAGTGGTGCGATTGATATCAGTACAATCACGGATAAGGATTTATCTGAAAATATCAATAAATATAAAGAGTGGTGAATTTCACGCCACACTGTTTAGTAATAAACAGGAAAAGTGATCTATCTAATGCTGGGAACCCCTTAGAGCCTTATAAACTACAACGTAGACATGAAATATGGTCAAGCGTGAATGTTTGAAAATTATAGGGATTGGGCAATCAGCAGCGAAGTTCCGAATAGGGATGTGCTCAACGACTAATCGTGATGAGTGTAACGATGTAGGGTTGCAAGCGATTGGCAACTCGAAATGGTAGATTACCTATTAAATGTTTGGAAAAATGTTAAAATTAAAAATTGAAATAAAATAGTTAAATGAAAACAAATGTTCTGTCTATATTATTGTCGAAAATTGGTATATAATGTAAATAATATATTAAGAATTGAGGAATGTTTGTTTTATGTGTGAAGAAAAAAGTTTTTTGACAGCATTTATTGATGAATCTGGAAGTATTACAAAAACAGATATTGAACACAATAGATACTTTATCATAGCAATTTTATTTACCAGAAATTCAAATAGAATAAAAAGGTATTTTAAAAAAGGAATTGCGTCATTAATGAAAAAGGACAAATATAAAAAACTTATGGAAAGTAATGGTGAAATTAAAGGTTCAGAAGTAAGCGAAACGAAGAAAAATACAATATATGATAGAATTATTAGAAATTGTAAAGGCGATTTTGAAATAGGAATAATTGCATTGGATAATACTTATACAACAAAGGATTTCATAAAAAATCATGCAAGAACATTTAATTATATCACTCAATTATTTTTAAATAATTCGTTTAGAAATTGTAGTATGTTTAAAGATACTGTATCAGATATGCATCTAATCATTGATGAACAAAATATTGCTACTGATGCAGAATATACATTAGAGGGTTACTTAAATCAACACTTAACAATACTTGATCCGTTATGTAATCATTTTGATGTTATGTATTCTGACTCTAAAAATCATGCATTGATACAATTGATAGATTTTGTTTCAAATACATTTTATAGAAATATTGAAAAACATGATAAAACATCTATACAAAACATTAAATTATTTCAAGATTGTTTGTGTGGGAAAAGAATTTTTGATTTTTCAACTAATCATGACACAAAATTATTCTTAGATGAATAATATAAAATATACTTGACAATATTATTAAGGTATGTTATATTTACTTTACCAAGTAATTTCCCTTATACGGTGCATGAGGATGTAAGGCGGCTGTAATGTCGTCCACCATAGGGTTTTGGCAGAAGGACATTCCAGATATGGGATGTTTTTCGTTTTAAAAAGTAAATATTTTCATATATAAAGGGACGAGACTGATCATCTTGTCTCTTTTTTTATATGTAAATTTCCAAAACATTTAATAGGTAAAAGATATAGTCTCA
>CAYQBE010000213.1:0-7092 GCA_964415625.1 uncultured Clostridium sp. | reverse complement strand
AGAGCATGGCGAAGGGAAAACCGAACCTGAACCTGATGTTTAATTACAATATGCCATTCCGCGCAATTGGGAAGATGGCAGGCGGAATCGCCAGCCAGGAGATGGTGGACGGAATTGTGGTTATCGTGAACGGACATTTCTTCAAAGGGTTCGGACAGGTGATCGGAGGATTCTTCCGGCAGAGGAAAGTCCAGAAAAAGGCAAAGCAGATGGAATAGGAGGAAGGCAAATGCGAAGCATTTTTAAAATGCCTTCCGACGACATGCCCCCGAACCAAAGGTGAGGGGGCGCTACATTGTAAATACTAGGAGGAAAGGAAGTTATGAAGGAAAATGCATTTACAAAATGGTGGGCAGGCTTTGCCGAAAAACACCCCGGCGCCGCAAAATGGATCCGTGAGGGCGGACTGTTCTTCCTGTTCAGCAACCTGGTGACCGTATGGCAGTATATCCTGATCCAGTTCCTGCCGGGGGCATTCTCGGCCTACAAGGATGTGGAATGGATGTGGCCGGGGATCCGGATGAACCTGTTCGGCGCGAATTTTACGTTCAACGTATTAGGATACAGCGTGGCGGACGGCGGCCTTGCCTACTTTATCGGCTATCTGATCGCAACCTTTACCGCACAGTGCATCAATTTCCCGCTGCAGAGGAACATCACGTTCCGGAGCCATGGGAAGATCCCGCCGCAGATCGTGGGATATTTCTTCGGCTGGGTGGGCGTGACCCTGGTAGTCAATTCCATCAACAGCATCTGGGTCGGCGTGGCCGGGACACTGGGCGTGCCGGATTTCATTTACAACATTATCACTACGGTTCTGACGGGCGGGGTGTCCATGGTGATCTTCTTTGCGGTCAATAAGATCATCTTTCCGGAGGGAGAGGCGAAGAAAGACGAAAAGAAGGTAAGATATTGAGCAAAAAACAGAGGATATTGACTTTTTCTGCACATGGGAGGAAATGAAGGGCAGGATGCCAAAAGCAGTACATGAAGTTGTAAAGCATAAGAATTGCGCGGGAATCCAATATGGATTCTACACGATCTCTGAAAAATAAGAAAATAATTTGTTGAAATGAAGCATCTAAATGGAAAGGATTTAGATGCTCTTTTTAATACCAACGTATGCAGAAAAGCTGCCAGTGGCAGGCTTTCTGTATTATACATTTTAAGCATAGTTCAAAATTCAATATGGGTATTAGACATAAGAGGAAAAAGGATTTACAATAAAATTGTTAACTTTTGAGCCTGGGTGCAGGAACAACTGGCATATCCATCATGCAAAGAGCGGCGGAGGTGAAACACTGGCACGGCGCAAAGGCAGACAGCTGGTTTTCCCACATTGCGGTAGAGGTTCCGGGCGAGGAGACGAACAATGAGTGGTGCGAGCCGGTAAACGATGAAGCATATAAAAAATTAGGGTAGATGAGGTGCAGCATGAAAAAGATATGGATTGGTATACTTATGATGGCGGTCTTGACTGGAATGTCTGCCTGCGGAAACAAGCCGGAAGAGAGTACAGGAGAGTCTGCACAAACAGAAAGCGCTGCTTTATCTGGAAATATAGATGGTGAGGCGCAGGATTCTGAGACAAACACAGGTTCAGAAGCAGGAAACCAGGATTCTGATGGAACAGAAACAACGGATACGGAGGGAGATACGATGAAAATTACAGCAGGTGATCATACATTTACCGCAGTACTGGCAGATAATTCATCTGCCGAAGCTTTAAAGGAACTGCTTGCAGAGGAACCGCTTACGATTGATATGAGTGATTATGCAAGTATGGAGAAGGTAGGGCCGATTGGAACGAGCCTTCCGAGAAACGATGAGCAGATCAGTACCGGGGCGGGGGATATCATCCTCTACCAGGGCAATTCTCTGGTGATTTATTATGATACCAATTCCTGGAATTTTACCCGGATTGGGAAGATCGAGGATGTGACGCAGGAAGAACTTTTAGAGGCACTTGGCGCCGGAGATGTGACGGTTACATTCTCGTTAGATTGAGTTTGTGTTTCTGGATTATACGGAATCGAAGGTTTTATTTTATCTGGATTATCTGGCTTTGATGGGGCTTTGTGTGTTTCTAACGCATTATGGTTCGAGGCTGTCTGTGATTCCGTTAGAGAAATACATCATATCCCCTGCGGCGGTGGCTGCCGCAGGCGAAGACCGGGCGGCTCTTACAATTCTGCCGGGCACATTCCAGACAAGGCTTCTACTGCCCGTGTTAAGGGACTATTTGTCCCTTAACATCTGAGATACCCATTTCCCGGACTCGCTGAGATCCTCCTGGGTAAACCCGCTGGTCTTAGAGCAGCCGCTTTTCAGCATCGCCGAGGACTCCTCTTTATTAGAAAGATTCCATGCAATATAACTTATCCCGTATTTATCTAAAGTGTCAACCCACAGATCTGCCTGCACTGTGTCAATTGCGCCGCTTCCGCTGGCATCACAGATCCCATACTCCGATACAAAGACCGGAAGCCCGCGTTCTACAGCCCCGGCCAGCTTCCCGCGCAGGTCGTCGGTGTGGGTTGCGGCATAAAAGTGGAGCGTATACATGATATTATCATAGCTTGCTATGGGATCTGCTGCCGCCTGGTCTACATACTGGGACCAGTTCGGGGTTCCTACCAGGATCACTGCATCCTCGTCATGAGAACGGATGACAGGAATTACCTGCTCGGCATACGCTTTGATTTCTCCCCAGGAGGTGCTGCCGTTCGGCTCGTTGCAGATTTCATACAGGACATGGTCTGACTCTGCATATTTTTCTGCCATTTCCCCAAAAAATGCTTTCGCGTCCTCCAGGTACGTATTCGGGTTGGCATCGGACAGGACGTGCCAGTCAATGACCGCATACATGTCCTGCCGTTCGGCAAAGGACACGCCGTCATAAATCAATTTTTTCAGGGCTTCCCGGTCGCCGCCTGTGCAATAACCGCCGTACTCGGCAGTGTACATGGCAAGGCGGATCACATTTGCATTCCAATCCTCATGAAGCTGCCGGAAGCAGTCCTCATTCACATAATCCGGAAACCAGGCCAGGCCGTGGGTACTGATCCCACGCAGCTGCACCGGATGGCCGTTTTTATCCACAAGCTGCGTTCCATCGACACGGAGCGCGCCGTTTACGGAAGGGCAGGCCGGACCGGGGACTTTGGTTTCTTCCGCTGACGCCCCGCCGGATGTATGGCCAGCCGAAACGTCTGCGGTGTCGTCAGCAGTATGGTCCGTTGAGGCGGTATCAGAGGCGCTTTCCTTTTTTTCATCATTTGCCGTATCAGAATCCTCTGCACCGCTATTTGGCGTGTCAGAATCCAGATTACTTTGCTGACGGACATCCTCCTGAGCGTCCCCTGGTGTAGCTTTATGTTCTCCAGGATTTCCACAGCCCTGTGACAGGAGCATGGTTCCGGATAAAAGTACTGTGCATAATAATATATGGATGAATTTTTTCATAACTCTTCTCCCTTGACATTCGGATAAACTTTTGCATCTATTCAAAACGGCAGACCACAGGCACGTTTGTTGCTTATGCAGTTTCTGTCTGAGGCTGATGTTCTGAACAATTTCAAATTTCCCAGCTGTTTTTAAGGATACTATACCACATTTTCAGGGTTTATGGTAAGATAAATGAATAGCTATGCTGCTTTGCGGCTGGCACGATATTCATGAAGCATGTGGCAGGAAATACGTCAGAAGCGGCAGAGTCCATCCGGGGCGGAAGCCCCAAATATATTTGCATCACCAGGATGTGGACCTGATGGATCGTTTTGCGGATATGGTGAGGAGAGAGCCTTCTCTGGGAAATGTGTACCGCCTGACAAAGGAGTCGGGCAGGATGCTTCAGGCAACATTAGCCGGTGATACAAAAACGATGATGGAGATCCTGCAATTTGTCCATAACACAGAGAGTCCGCTGATGGTATATAGTAATGAGGCGGAACTGGCATCTATCATCAAGTGGGCGTATCTGCAGGCGATCGATTATTACCGGATCGAGCGGGAAGACAAAGCGGGCGTAGGATATGTGGATTACATCTTTTATCCTTTCCGGAAAACAGATGACGCGATCATCATTGAACTGAAAGTAGACCATACGGCAGAAGAGGCGATTCAACAGATTAAAGATCGTCAGTATGCGCTCCGATTTGAGGGAAAGATCGGCCAGAAGCCAGAATATACGGGACGAATCCTGGCAGTTGGGATTGCGTATTACAAAGAGGATAAATCGAAGCGCCATGAGTGCAGGGTGGAAGTACTGCGGGAAAGATGATTACAGTGAGCACCCTGCCAGGGTGCTCACTGTAATGCCGATTCAAATTTACATTTCGTCCAACGTCAGAGTGATATGAGACACCTTCCACTCTGCGCCGTCCTTTTCCATCCATACGGTCCCGGATGCTTTTGCGGCAGGATTCCCCGCAGAGGTTTTGAGCTCCGCAGAGAAATCATAGCATTCCTCTTCATCGGGGCGTTTTGTGAGTTCCACATCATCGGCGTTGACATCGGAACCGAAATCTTTAGCCAATGCGGCGCTGCGGTAAATCATACGGTTCATTGTAAGGTCTTCGATACAGGCATCCGTCATGGTTCCGCCAAAACGGTCTGTGAGATATCCCATCAGTTCGTCGTCATTGCCAACGGTCAGACCAATTTCGCTGCTCTCCGCCGTTTCTGCGAAAGCCGTGGACATCGCCGCGTCAAAATCTTCCGCCTGCTCCATGGTGCAGGAGAGAAGTAGTTCCAGAGCTGCCTGCGATTGCTGCTCGGGGCCGCTGTCCTTCTGTCCGCATCCGACTGCAGAGACAGCGGTCACAAGGAGCAGGATGACCGGAAGGATATGCCCAAGCAAATTTACAGAGTTTTCCTTTTCCTGAATGAGCCTGGTTTTCTTGCGCTTTCTTAAGCTTAACATAGGAGCCTCCTTTCCGCCGTGTTGGAAACGGCATATATGATACGATGTTTGTTGATCTTATTTTAATTCATATGTGAAACCGGTACAATACCTTTTGCGTGAATGCAGTGATTTCGTGCTTTAATATGTTACTGTTCACACCCTGACCGGGTGCTCACAGTAACGGCATCCGGCTCATTGGAAAGTCGCCTGAAGGCGAGGAGCCGGATGCCCGCCCCATCACTATATTGGCCGGATGTCGTGCAGCAAGTGCACGACACCGTGTGAACAGTAACCTAATTATATCTATAGTGCCTTGCTCCTTGCAGCAGAGCAGGCTGATAAAGCAGCGGCTTCAGACTTCAAACAAATGAACTGCCGCACCAGAGCATGAATCTCTGATGCGGCAATTTTCCGCAGTATAAAATCATTTCCTTTTCAGTTTTTCAGTGTCCTGTAATTCTCTTCCTTCTCATACTCTTTCCCCACACCGTCATCCTCGTAAAGCGTATACTCCGCCCCCGCATATCCCAGCATGGTCAGATGCTCCGTATCCAGCGCGTCCACATACTCCGCAGCCTCTGCGACCGGGATGCACTTTCCGCTGCGGATAAACATCGGCACTTCATTCAATGCGATCTCCACATAATGATGTCCTTTTTCCAGAACCTCCTCCGAAATGGATCCGTCCGGCAGGAATTTGACGAACTTCATTTCCTCCGGCAGGTACACGTAGCGTCCCCGTGCGTTTTGGGTGTAGACCGGCGCGATCATGACCTCATTTCCGAGCATCATCTGATCCTCCACCTGCACGGCCATGGAATCCTCCGGATACACAAACGCCAGCGGCTTGAAATACAGATCGTCATTCAGCGCGGCCTTCATATACTCGCTGTACAAATAGGGGATCAGCCGGTAACGCACTCCAACCACATGGCGGAAGTCGTCAAGATCCTCGAACTGATAGCATTCCTGATCCCTGGTTCCCGCAGCCGCATGATTCCGCATCAGCGGGGTAAATACGCCAAGCGCCAGCCAGCGCAGCAGCAGGTCTCTCGTGGTGTCCGCTCCGAAACCGCCCAGATCCGCTCCGGTATACAAAAATCCGCACATGTTCAGGGACGGCAGCATTTTCAGGTTCAGCAGGATGTGGGACCACCAGGACTTGTTGTCACCCATCCAGATTCCGCCGTAGCGGTGCATTCCAATATAGGAGGAACGGGAAAACATGAGGAAACGTTTCTCCGGGTCGATCCGTTCAAATGCCTCTCCTGCCGCGCGGGTCATATAGTACCCGAACAGGTTGTGCACCTTGTCGTGGCGGATATTTTCCCCGTTCACCATATGATAAAAACGGCGGTAATCCTCCTTGCTGTTCGCCAGCGAACCGATCTTCCCCATCAGCGGCCAGATGGAAGCCCCGGCAGCAGCATTTTCTTCGCTGTCGTTGGTATCGGATGTGGGAGCAACGGCCAGCGTCCCCGCGTTGACTCCGCTGTTATAGTCTTCATTTTCCAGAAATGCTTTCAGCATCCCTTTCAGCTCTTCAACGCCCTCCGGGGAGTAGAAGATCGCAGGCTCGTTCATATCATTCCAGAAGCCCTCGATCCCCTGGTCTGTCAGAATCCGGTACTTATCTCCGAACCACGCGCGGGCCTCGTCATTGAGCACATCCGGAAAATGGGTATCCCCTGGCCAAACCGCCGCCACAAAATCACTGCCGTCCTCCCGCTGGCAGAAGTAGCGGTTCTTCACGCCCTCCTCGTACACATCGTAACCGTCCTCGATCTTGACGCCCGCGTCAATGATAGGGATGAGCCGGAGGTTTTTGTCCTTCATTTCCTGTACAAATTCCGGAAAATCCGGGAAATTTTTTTCATTCAGCGTGAAATCCTTAAAATCCTGCATATAATCGATATCCATGTAGACCATATCCAGCGGGATGTTATTTTTCCGATAGCCGTCCGCGACCTTGCGGAAATCCTCCTTCGTCTTATATCCCCACCGGCTCTGCCCGAAACCAAAGGCGTATTTCGGCGGGATGTAGCTTCTGCCGATGATCTTTCGGAACTGCTTTACGATGTCGTAGGGCGAGTCGCCGTTGATCACAAACAGGTTCAGGTTCGCCTCCGCACAGGACACCTGCAGCGTATCCATCCTGGTATATCCGATGTCAAATGTCATGGCAG
>CAYQBE010000212.1:0-7097 GCA_964415625.1 uncultured Clostridium sp. | reverse complement strand
TCGCTATCCGTGAAGGCGGACGTACAGTAGGATCTGGTACAGTAGCTAAGATTATTGAATAATTTTTAAAAGCTAGATTTTATGGGGCTTTCTGGGATTTCAGAAAGTCCCTTTTTGCTAAAATAGCAATATTATTTGAAAAAGTGGCTCTAAGATGGCTCTGAATAATTAGCATATTTTATTTTTATGAGACAAGACGAGAAGAAAATGCTATAATAAATACAAAAAAAAGACACATAACAAGGATGCGTTAATGCTAAGTCAATTTTCAATATTTTGGGCATACTTTATATGTGGAGGTGCTCATGAGAAAAAGGAGGTTTTAATATGTATTTTACTAAGGAGAAGCCACGGAGATCATTTTATAAAAATTATGAGCCAAGATTTCCAAAGCATCAAGACATAGAGATCCAAGCATATGTTGCATCTACAGTAGGAAATGATATATCCGACAAAATGCAGTCAATCATAAGATGTATGACGCAGATGATTATTCAGGAATTTTATGAGGAGGCAAAATTTGGAAGAAAATAGGGAACAAAATGATAAAGAAACACAGTCTTTAGAAAATGTAAATAAAGATAATTTGGAAGAAGCTGAATTAGAAGATGTTCTCGAAAGTGTACCACCAGAGCATAGGAAAGTAATAGAAAGAATGATTATTTCTTCATCTGTTCAGATGCATCGTAGTTTACCTTCACCTGAAACTGCGGTGATGAAAAAGCTGACACCGGATCATATTTCTAAATATTTAGATGGTGTAGAATTAGAAATGAAAAATAGCTATGCTGAGAAATTTCATAGAAAAGTATTTACCTTTTTGACAATGATTGTAGCTATGGTATTTTTTATCTTTTTAGTTGTTTTGCTAAAAGATAATCCAGATGTAATGGAAAAGATTATTTATACAGTTGGAGGCGTTGTAGTTGGTGCTTTTGGCGGATATGGATTTGGTAAAAACAGAAATGATGAATAGAGAAGGGACTGGTTTAAATTTCTAAATCAGTCCCTTTGTACAGTTAGAACTACTCGAAGAATGCTTTCGCAAACCGGCTCAGCGCGATCTGATCTTTAATGCCCATCATCTCCCTGCTGGAATGCATGGCTAGGATGCCGGCTCCGGTGTCAACGGTCTTGACGGGCAGATGGGAGGAAAGGATTGAAGCGATGGTCCCTCCGCCCTTGGTGTTGGAATGTTTGGCAAAACGCTGATAAGGAATCCGCTTTTCCTCACACAGGGCGATCATGGTGCCCAGCGCTTCGCAGTCCCAGGCATAGGATTGATTGCTGGCTGACTTGAACACAAAGCCCTGATTCATGACCGGATAGTTGGTGATATCCTGGACTGCAGGATAGTTGGGATGATAGGCATGGGCGACATCCGCAGACACCATCAGACCTTCCGACAGGTCTGCCATGCAGTCGATCATGCTCTTCCCGAAGGCCTGCCAGATCTTCCCGATGATCACGGCAGGGAGGAAGGAATCCGCGCCCTGCTTGCTGAGGCTTCCGATCTCCTCGTTGTCAAACAGGCAGACCAGATTGACCCTGCTCCGATTATGGTTTTCAGCCAGTCCGTGTACCAGTGCACAGACGGAGGTGATATCGTCAAGCCGGGGGGCGGAGATAAATTCTTCTGTGATACCTGCCAGCTCCGGCCGGTCCAGATTATAAAGGCACAAATCATAATCCAGGATCTCCTCTGCATCCACATCAAGCTCCTCTGCCAGCAGCTTGATCAGGGTGGAATCCTTGTTCAGCATATCATCCAGAGTCCCCAGGATGGGAAGGAGATGCTTCTGGTTATCAATCGGAGAGCCCTTCTCATTGGCTGCACGGTTCATATGGATGGCCAGGTTCGGAAGACAGACCACGGGGCGCTGAAAATCGATCAGATGACCGACAGGACGGTCATAAGAGGGGCCGCGTGTGACCACCTTTCCTGCCAGGGACAGGGAGCGGTCGAAAAAGCTGCTTAAGATCGGACCGCCATAAAGCTCCGTATTTAGCTGCATGTATCCATGAGTAAATATTTCCGGGTTCGGCTTCACCTTGATGGCCGGAAAATCTGTGTGCGCGCCGCCGATATGAATGCCGTTGGACAGATCGCAGTCCTGTCCGATGGTAAAAGCGTAAAGTGTGGTATCAAAAGGACAGCAGAAATAACGCCCGCCCCGCTCCAACGTCCAGGGGGCATTGAGCTTTAATTCAGAAAAGCCTGCTTCTATGAGAACTTTTTTACTGTAGGCAGTCACATGAAAAGCAGAGGTGCCGCTTTCCAGAAATTTAAAAAGCTGCGAAATCTCAGTTGGTAAGTTTTGCATGATCAATCTCCATTCTATATTCTTTTTAGAAATCTTCCACCTGGATGCGCAGGTTGGAGGATCTTTAGATCATTCAACCGTACAGGTGAAAATTTCCCAGACGGAAGGGATGCCTTCTGCTCTGAGACTCTACCAGATATATTATCACAAATATCGTATCATATCCATGTGTTTTTCGGGCTAAAGTATATAGAAAAGCTGATCTTCAGGCTGTCCATTGCCGCCGCAAATTTATACATTGTAACGAACCCTGAAATCTGTTACAATAAGAACAGGCCGTGCGACATACTGCACGCAAGACGTATGAAAGGTAGTGTAAAGTATCGTATGAAAAAACGATACGGGAATTGCCCGCATTAAAAATCTGCTTCGCAGATGGCGGGCACGCAATCACTTGCTATACAAGTGATTACATGCAGTAGGCAATCAATTTGCTGCGCAAATTGGTTACATATAAAGGAGGATAAAGGATATGATAGTAGGAATCGGAAATGACCATTCGGCACTGGAGTTGAAGGCAGAGATCATAGAATTTTTAACGGAAAACGGACACGAGGTGATCGATTACGGAACGAATTCTGCGGAAAGCTGCGATTATCCGATCTATGGGGAGATTGTGGCAAATGCGGTTGTAAAGGGGGAAGTAGACCGGGGGATCCTGATCTGCGGAACCGGGCTGGGAATCTCTCTGGCAGCGAATAAGGTAAAGGGAATCCGGGCGGCAGTATGCAGCGAGCCGTTTACGGCCAAGATGTCGAGGGAGCATAACGACTGCAACATCCTGGCATTTGGAGCCAGGGTCGTAGGGGCAGAATTGGCGAAAATGATCGTGGATGTGTGGATGCGCACAGAATTTTCCGGAGCAGAGCGCCACGTCAACCGGGTGAATATGATCATGGATATTGAAAAGAAAAATGGTTGATAAATAATATGAAAAATTCAGAAAAAAATATTTTAGATTATGAGACAGTTACACTGGATATTGAGAAGCATGCATTGGTGATCATTGACCAGACACAGCTTCCGGGAAAGATCGAGCTGCTTTCCCTGACGGATCTCAAGGATATCTGGGAGGCTATCCGCCTTTTGAAGGTGCGGGGAGCTCCGGCCATCGGTGTTGCAGCGGCTATCGGGATTTATCTGGCTGCGGAGCAGATCAGTACGGATGATCCGCAGGTCTTTTATGAGGAGTTCCGGAAGGCGAAGAATTACCTCGCAGGCTCCCGACCCACGGCGGTGAATCTATTCTGGGCACTGGACCGCATGGAACAGGTGGTCAGGGTCCATCTGACGGAAGGAACCGCTGAGATCAGGCGTCTTCTTCAAAGAGAGGCCATCCGCATCCACGATGAGGATATTGAGGTCTGCCGGAGGATCGGAGAGCATGCGCTGACCCTGGTAAAGCCGGGAGACGGACTTCTGACCCACTGCAATGCGGGTCAGCTGGCCACGGTAAAGTACGGGACGGCTACGGCTCCCATGTATCTGGGACAGGAACGGGGATATGATTTTCACATCTTTGTGGATGAGACCCGTCCACTCCTGCAGGGCGCCCGTCTGACTGCGTCGGAGCTGCATGCGGCAGGGATGGATGTGACTCTGATCTGCGATAATATGTCCGCGGCTGTCATGAAAAAAGGGCTGGTTCAGGCCGTATTTGTGGGATGCGACCGGGTGGCGGCCAACGGAGATACGGCTAACAAGATCGGAACCTCCGTCGTGGCATGCGTGGCGAAGCAGTACAACGTTCCGCTTTACGTCTGCGCGCCCACATCCACGATCGATATGACGCTGGGGACAGGGGACGAGATTCCGATTGAAGAACGCGCTCCGGAAGAAATCACGGAGATGTGGTATGAGACGCGCATGGCGCCGGAGTCCGTGAAGGTGTATAATCCCTGCTTCGATGTGACGGATCACAGCCTGATCGCCGCGATCATCACGGAAAAAGGGATCGCGCGTCCACCATATAAAGAGGCATTTCGAAAATTAGTGTAACCCAAAAAAGGCAGTGTGCCAAAACCGTTTCCTTCTGCATACAATGAAAATATAAATGTCTGAAATGGAAGTGGAAGCGATGGAAGGAAAACTGCCATATTACATGGTGTATCCCATGCCCTTTATCTACGATGATGAACGGCTGGACCGAAGGGATTATGAATACATGAGGAGCCTGTATCCGGATACGGCAAAACGAGTACTGCCTTATGTGGAAGAAGAGTGTGACCGCTGTGACGGCCCGGACAGCATGATCTATGACGAATATCCCGACCAGCTTCAGCTGCGGCTGATGAGCGGCAGGATCTACGACCGGGTAAAGGCGGAGGAACGGCCCTTTGGGGAAAATGACTCGGCCCAGGAGATGAAGGGCGTGGAAGGGCAGCAGTTCCGCAGGGTGCGTCAGGACTGGCTGCGGGATCTGATTGATGTGATGCTTTATCAGGAGCTGTATAAGCGGCGGAGCGAGAACCGCAGGCTGCGGCAGAGGTTCTATTGATAAAAAATACAATACTGTGGATACGCGCTTACATGGGCGGGGTCTGCGGTCCGAAGGGCATGGAATGTCCTTTGGGCATGAGATAAAGGGAACAGAAATGATATGAAAAAGAAGAATATTATTTTTATCGGCATGCCTGCCGTTGGAAAAAGTACGATCGGCGTGGTGGCTGCAAAACGGCTGGGGATGCGGTTTGTAGATACAGACCTCCTGATCCAGGAGCAGGAGGGGAAGCTGCTCCATGAGATCATTGCGGAGGCAGGGGAGGACGGCTTCCTTGCCATCGAAAACCAGGTGAACCGGGACCTCAATGTGGAGAATGCGGTTATTGCCCCCGGGGGAAGTGTGGTCTACAGTGAAGAGGCAATGCGGCATTTTAAAGATATTGGAACCGTCATTTACCTGAAGGTCTCTTACCAGACGATCAGGCGGAGGATCCGGAATCCGCAGCAGCGGGGTGTCGTATTGCGGGAAGGCCAGAGTTTTCAGGATCTTTATGAGGAACGGGTAAAATTATTTGAAAAATATGCGGATATTACGATAGAAGAGGATCAACTTTCTATAGAAGAAACAATAGGAAAAGTGCTCTCTGTAATAAAAATTTAACAAAATTATAATTATAATGTTGCATCTGAGAAAAAAGATTTTACAAATTGGATTTTTGTGGTATACTATATAAGATTTTTGAAATCGTTCCGATCAAATACGATTTTTAGAATCAGTCATTGTAACAATATCGGATAATCGAGGTGCGGTAATGGAGCAGTATGTAATTAAGGGTGGGAACCCGCTGGTAGGGGAGGTCGAGATCAGCGGGGCGAAGAATGCGGCGCTTGCAATTCTTGCGGCTGCAATTATGACAGATGAGACGGTATTGATTGACAACCTCCCGGATGTCAATGATATTAATGTAATGCTGGAGGCCATCTCAGGCATCGGGGCAACCGTGCAGAGACTGGACCGGCACAGGGTGAAGATCAACGGAGGTACGATTACAGACTTTAATATTGAGTATGATTATATAAAGAAGATCAGGGCATCTTATTATCTGCTGGGCGCTCTGCTCGGGAAGTACAGCAAGGCAGAGGTGGCGCTTCCGGGAGGCTGCAATATCGGAAGCAGGCCCATTGACCAGCATTTGAAGGGATTCCGTGCGCTGGGCGCGGATGTGGATATCGAGCACGGCAAGATCGTGGCGGAGTCCGAGCATATGCGGGGGACGCATCTGTATTTTGACGTGGTCAGCGTAGGAGCGACCATCAACGTGATGATGGCGGCAGCAATGGCAGACGGCCTTACGATCATGGAAAATGTGGCAAAGGAGCCTCATGTCGTAGACGTTGCCAACTTCCTCAACAGCATGGGAGCCAATATCAGGGGAGCAGGAACGGACGTGATCAAGATCCGCGGAGTACATTCCCTGCATAAGTCCGAATATTCCATCATACCGGATCAGATCGAAGCAGGAACCTTTATGTTTGCGGCGGCGGCTACCAAGGGGGATGTGACGGTGCTCAATGTGATCCCGAAGCATCTGGACGCGACCATCTCCAAATTAAAGGACATTGGCTGCGAGGTTGAAGAATTTGACGATGCTGTCCGCGTGGTGGCAAAGGGAAGACTCAGGAGCACACAGGTTAAGACACTGCCGTATCCGGGTTATCCGACGGATATGCAGCCCCAGATCGGGGTGGTTCTGGCTTTGGCGAACGGAACCAGTACGATCACGGAGAGTATTTTTGAAAACCGGTTCAAGTATCTGGATGAGCTGGCAAGGATGGGGGCAGTCATCAAGGTGGAAGGCAACTCGGCTACCATAGAAGGCGTGGAGAAATTTTCCGGCACCAGGATCAGCGCACCGGATCTTCGGGCAGGCGCGGCACTCTGTATTGCAGGGCTTGCAACTGACGGCGTGACGATCGTGGACGATATCAAGTATATCCAGAGGGGCTATGAACGGTTTGAGGAGAAGCTGCAGAGCATCGGCGGCATCATCGAAAGGGTAGCCAGTGAGAAGGAGATCCAGAAGTTTGTTTTGAAGGTGAGCTGAGTCTCCAATCCAGGGGATGCAGAGAACTATCGGAATATTTAAAATGATTTTTTGAGATTTTCCTGTATCTGTATATTGACATTTTGCAGTATACGGTGTAAAGTCTTATTATATCTTATACGGAATGCGCAGGAGCACTTCCGATGTGGGATAAATACAATTTCATAAAATAGACTTTCTCTTATTCAGAGCAGTGGAGATACAAAGGATCTGTGAAGCTGCGGCA
>CAYQBE010000211.1:0-7129 GCA_964415625.1 uncultured Clostridium sp. | reverse complement strand
TGCGGTTTGCGGATAACATTGATTTTATTGTGGATATGCCGGACAGCCTGATGGAGCGTCCGATCCCGAAGCTGACCTTCCAGCCGGTGGTGGAGAACTCGATCCTTCACGGCATCATGGAAAAGGAGGAGAAGGAAGGAACCATCGTGCTTACCGGATGGGAGGAGGAGCAGGGAATTGTGATCCTGATCTCGGACGACGGGGTGGGGATCCAGCCAGATATACTGGAGAATATTCTGGCCGAGAAAAAGATCGCGGCGGGAAGCTCCGGGACGAATATTGCGGTGTACAATACCCACCGGCGCCTGCAGCTTATGTATGGTATGGAATATGGGCTGAGATACAGCAGTACGCCTGGGGCGGGGACAGAGGTGGAGATACGGATACCGTGAGGGATTGAATTTATAGGATTTTCCGTGATTTCTTGAAGGCTTGCTGGGATTTGGTAAGCTGTGATAACAGAATTTCCTAAGTATTATAGAGATAAGCTGTTACATAGAGGCTGTCAGATTCTAGCGGATAATTAGATATCCATATGCGATAGCAATCATTTGCTTTGTCTATTAAGTGGGTAAATACAAAAATGGTGGAAAAAGAAGCAATATAGTAATATAATTTAAAATATGTGGATGGTAGAGTAAATGAAAGTAAGCTATGATCGTTTGTGGAAATAGATTAGGAGATTTAATTTACAAAAGATTGAGGAGGACATATAGTGCATAATGATTTGACATTTTTTACAAATGAACCTGAACGGGATTTGTATAGTAGATTTAGTACGATTTTAAGAAGTAATACCCAATTTTTTGATATTCTTGTAGGTTATTTTAGGACAAGTGGCTTTTTTAAATTGAAAGATGCGATGGAAAGTGTTGAGAAAGTCCGTATACTAGTTGGCCTAAATGTTGATAAGTATACTGTTAAAATTATTGATAAGGCTAATATGGAGTTGAAATACGAGTCTCCGACTACAAAACAGGCGAAGGAGTTTTTTTCGTATTCCATTGAAAATGAATTTGAAATGATCGATCCGACCTCAAGAGTTGAGCAGGGAGTTAGAACATTTATTGATTGGCTAAAAAATGGTAAAGTGGAACTTCGTATGTATATGGAAGCGCCTATTCATGCAAAGGTGTATATTATGCGTAAAAATATGGAGAAAACACCGGACATTTTTGGAAGTGTTATTACAGGTTCCAGTAATTTTTCGGAGGCTGGTTTACAAAATAATCTTGAATTTAATGTTGAATTGAAAGACAGTCGGGATGTGCAGTTTGCGTTAGAAAAATTTGAAGAATTATGGAGCAAAGGTGTTTCTGTTACAGAAGATTATATAGATGCAGTGGAATATAAAACTTGGTTACGTAACGATATTACGCCATATGAAATTTATTTGAAGACATTGTATGAATTTTTTAAAGAAGAAATCAATTCGGATAAAGATTTACTGGCAGAAAACTTGATGCCGGATGGTTATATGAGATTGCAATACCAATTGGATGCGGTGGTTCAGGCTAAAAAAATATTGGAAGCTTACAATGGCGTATTTGTTTCGGATGTTGTTGGCTTGGGAAAAACGTACATATGTGCAATGCTTGCCAAAAGTTTGAAAAAGGGCAGAAAACTGGTAATATGCCCGCCCGTATTGGTGGACTATTGGAATGAAGTATTGCAGGAGTTTGATGTGGCTGCCGAGGTGAAATCACTGGGGAAATTGGATTCTATTTTAGAAAAAGGGGTAGATAAATTTACATATGTATTTATTGATGAGGCTCACAGATTCCGCAATCAAGGAACAGAGAGTTTTAGTAGTCTGCATAAAATTTGCTATGGCAAAAAAGTAGTATTGATATCAGCAACACCTATCAATAATTATTCCAGCGATATTGAGAATCAAATATATTTATTTCAGCCAAAACATAATAGTACTATTATTGGACTGAAGGATTTGGAGGCGTTCTTTCGGGAATTACGAACCAAGGAAAAGAAATATACAAAAGGCACACAAATGTACCTCGATCAAGTCCGGGCAAATTCGGAGAAAATTCGGGATCAAATTTTGCGCCATATCATGATTCGAAGAACCAGAAGTGAAATTATGGAATATTATACTTCTGATCTTGAAAAACAGGGGTTAAAATTTCCTGAACTTGGCACGCCGGAGCCTATTGTCTATGTATTTGATGAAGATACGAATGCTGTATTTAATGAAACAGTAGATACGATTAAGAATTTTAAATATTCAAGATATAAGCCATTGGTATATCTGAAAGATACAAAGAAGTATGCCTCTCTTCTGACCGCCCAGCATAATATGGGTGGGTTTATGAAATCCATATTAGTGAAGCGTTTAGAAAGTAGTTTTTTTGCATTTAAAAAGACGCTTGGAAGATTTCAGACATCCTATGAGAAGTTTATTGAGATGTATGAACGAGGCGAGGTATATATCAGCAAAAAGGTTGATGTGTATGATTTGTTAGACAGTGGGGATGACGAAAAGCTGATGGAGATGATAGAAGCTGAGGTGGTTATGCATTTTAGTGTCGATGAATTTGATGAAAAATTTATTAAGGACTTAAAATGGGATTTGGCAAAGTTGCAATATCTCAGTAATATGTGGGAAACCATCAGTGGCGATCCAAAGCTTACCCAATTCAAGGAGGAACTGCGGTCAAATAAAAAATTGGTGGACAATAAAAAAATTGTCTTTACAGAGTCAAGAGAGACTGCGGAATACTTAGCGAAGGAACTTGTGGAAGTTTATGGTGACAGGGTGGTTGCGTACACAGGATCTAGTAGTATGATATTAAAAAGTGTGATAGAGGACAGCTTTAATCCCAAATTTGCGGCGAAAGGAAACAATCAGTTTGAAGTATTGATTACAACAGATGTATTAGCGGAAGGAATTAATTTACATAGGGCAAATGCATTGATTAATTATGATCTTCCGTGGAATCCGACCAGGATTATGCAGCGTGTTGGGCGTATCAATCGTGTGGGTTCTGAATATGATACAATTTATGTATTTAATTTTTTCCCTACAGCTGCAACGAGCAAGCATCTTCCGTTGAAAGACCGAATTATAGAAAAGTT
This sequence comes from uncultured Clostridium sp., assembly GCA_964415625.1. Lineage (GTDB taxonomy): Bacteria > Bacillota > Clostridia > Lachnospirales > Lachnospiraceae > Schaedlerella. The sequence goes on along the minus strand of CAYQBE010000211.1, from coordinate 4,036 downwards.
GCAGGCGTTTCATGACACTTTGGGAGAAGATTTTAAGTATTTATCGGACGAAGAGGAAGTAAGCTCACAGAAATTGTTTCAAGACTTAAATAAAGATTTGGAAGAAGATGAAGAAGGCGCAAATCCGGAGTTAGCGTATTTGGCAATTATCAGGCGGATTCGAGATGATGATGCTTCTCTTTTTGAAAAAATCAAAAGATTACCTAAAAAATCAAAAACTGGAAGATATTCTGATAGGGTACAGGCTGACACAACAATTTCATTTATCCGTAAGGGCTATCTGAAAACATTTTTTATGGCTGGAGAAAATGAAACAAGACAGATTTCGTTTATGGATGCCATTGGATATTTTAGATGTAAAGCTGATGAGAAACAAATTAGTGTTGGAAAGAATTATTTTGAACATTATAATGCTAATAATGAAGCGTTTGATTTATCTTTGGCAGATAAAGAAATAATTACCGTAGGACATACAGCTGTTGGGGCCAACGATCAGAAGATAATTCGCTATCTAAGAGCACTTTTGACAACTATAAAGACTTTTACAGAAGAGCAGGAAGAAAAGATTAAGCGGATGATTGAAGTGTGGGAAAATGGCGATATTCCAGTGACGGATACAAAAAATATCTTAAAAAGCATTAAAAATATCGAAGATGGTGTAGAAGCATATTACAAGATTGTAGAACAGATAGATGATAAGTATTTAATGGGACGTAGACAAATGACGATAAAGCGTGACGGAGAGAAACAAGTTATTTTGTCATGTTACATGAAAGGAGTAAAGTCTGGTGAGTAGAAAATTAGAGATGTTTGAAACGGTTTTAACCGCAGCATATGATAATCGTGTATTTGTAAATTTTGTTCGGGAATTTCTAAATGATATGGAGTTAATAGCACCGACAGCGTACAAAAAAGTATTTAATAATTTTTCGTATTATGTAGATGGGTACTATCATATTGGAAACTATACAGGAAATGATGGTAATAAGATTGCTGTTTTTTCTGTTGCCCTCAGAAAGGGAGATAGTGTTGAAAGAGCTAGAACTATGCAGAGGAACTTTGTGAAACCTTTGTTGGAAAACAGTATGTGTGCCGGGGCATTGGTGGCGTTCTATACATCAGAGGAACCTGAAAAATGGCGGTTATCATTTATCCGACTGGATTACGAATTTTCTAAAGGAAAGATAACGCAGAAGCTAACGCCAGCAAGAAGGTATTCTTATCTGGTGGGTAAAGGAGAGCCATGTAATACTGCAAAGCAGAGATTATTTCCGATATTTAATGATGACAATAATAACCCAAGTATTGATGAATTGGAAGAAGCGTTTAGTGTTGAGAAAGTTACAAACGAATTTTTTCAGCAGTATTGTGAGAAATATCATCAGTTAAGAGAATTCCTCGAAGCGAATGATGATTTTATGCAAGAGGCACAGTATAGGAATTTTACCAGTGAGCAGTTTGCAAAAAAGTTGCTGGGACAGATTGTATTCTTATATTTTATCCAAAAGAAAGGTTGGCTTGGGGTAGATGCGATTCCTGTTATTATGACAGAGAAAGAGTATAAGAATGCATTTTTTGCAAGAGGTCAGAAATCTAGAGATATCGTAGGTTCTGTATATGCACTTCAGCAAGACGGTACGTATAAAATTGTATATAATAAATTGAAACAATTATCAGATGAAGACGAGGAATTTCTTGCCGGAATTGTAAAAGGCAAGCCGTGGGGAACTGGTCCGAAGAATTTTATGCGTAAAATTTTTGAAGGGTGTGTATCTGCGGGAAAAAATTATTTTGATGATTATTTGGAACCACTGTTTTATACAGGATTAAATAAGAATCGTGGAGAGAATGGATTTTATCCGGCATTACATCGCCGTATTCCATTCTTGAATGGCGGTTTGTTTGAACAGTTGGATAATTATGAATGGGAAAATAATAATTTCAATATCCCAAACAGCATTTTCTCTAACAAGGATGACAAGGGCAGAAATGCAGATGGCATCTTAGATATTTTTGACAGATATAATTTTACTATGAATGAAGATGAGCCAATGGAGCGTGAAGTGGCGATTGATCCGGAGATGCTGGGTAAGGTATTTGAAAATCTTTTGGATGTAAAAGACAGAAAATCCAAAGGAGCTTTTTACACACCGCGAGAAATTGTACATTATATGTGTCAGGAAACTCTCATCAATCATTTGGTAAGTAAAACAGGTATTTCTGAATCAGCCATTCGTGATTTTATACTTTATGGGGAATATCTTAGAGATGAGGATACTATAAAGACATTAAAGGTGACTGATGACAATGGAAAACAGCATTATGAATTTGATAAGAATAGAGAGTTATTGATTTCAGAAGAAATCTTTAGCTTTAAAAATGGCGTCAATAGATTAAAAGAACTGGATGGGTTACTGGCAAATGTCAAAGTGGCAGATTTGGCAGTGGGTTCAGGAGCATTTCCACTTGGAATGCTCAATGAAATTGTTAAAGCGCGTCAGGTACTTACAGAATATCTTGCGATAGAAATGAATGGATTTCAGAAAAAAACGTTCTATGCGTATGAGCGCAAGCCTTATGATTTGAAAATCAATACAATCAAAAACTGTATTTTTGCGTGTGATATAGAGCCGAGTGCAGTTGACATTGCAAAATTGAGATTATGGTTGTCTATTGTTATTGATGATGAGATTACGGAGAATGCCGGAAATGGTGATTTTGATGCACACTCAAAGCCGAAACAGTTGCCGAACCTGGAGTGCAATATTATATGTGGAAACAGTTTGATTGATGAGTTCAAGGGGAATAAACTGATAACAGAAAGTGTTTTGTTAAATAATGTTTCTGAAAACAGCCAGCAGTCGATGTTTCAGCAGGGTGTGGATGGTATGCTTTTAAAGCTGATTGAGTTACAGGATAAACTATTTTTTACAAAAGAGCATAATGATAAAGAAGAAATTAAGGCGGATATTCAGAGAATATATGATAATATTATTTTGGAACAATTACAGGGAAATAATGAGCTGATTGATGCGTATTATGATACAAAAAATGAGACATCAAAACCGTTTGTTTTGTGGCAGTTGTATTTTCCGCGGGTGTTCAAGGAGAATGGCGGGTTTGATATTGTGATTGGGAATCCGCCATACATTCAGTTGCAAAAGGCTGTTTTGGAGCATGGGGATGAAAAACTGGGTGATCAGTATCGGACAATGGGCTATGAAACATTTGTCAAGACAGGGGACATTTATTGCCTCTTTTATGAAAAAGGGAGCAAACTTTTAAAGAAAGGCGGTTTTTTGGCATTTATTACAAGCAATAAATGGATGCGTGCAGGATATGGTAAAAATCTGCGTAATTATTTTTCCGTTAATACGAATCCAATCGTATTGATAGATTTCGCAGGACAGAAAATTTTTGAAACGGCAACTGTGGACGTGAATATTTTGATTTTTGAGAATACAAAGAATAAAGGCGTGACAAAAGCCTGCATTGTTGATAAAGAATGTAGAAATAATTTGAGCGTTTTTGTTCAGCAGGCAAGTTCAATTACAAGTTACGAAACCGATAGCAGTTGGACAATCTTAAGTCCAATAGAAACTAATATAAAGGCAAAAATTGATAGTATTGGAACACCTCTAAAAGATTGGAACATCAAAATATACCGTGGCATTCTCACTGGATTTAATGAAGCCTTTATTATATCTGGTGCTAAAAAAGATGAATTAATCGCGTTGGATCCAAAATCTGCTGAAATTATTCGACCGATTTTACGTGGCAGGGACATAAAACGGTATGAATATACGTTTGCAGATTTGTGGGTGATTGCAACATTTCCAAGTCGTTGTTACAATATTGATGACTATCCTGCTATAAAAAATCACTTGCTCACATTTGGCATAGAACGTCTTGAACAAACAGGTAAAACTTATAATGTTAATGGTCAGTTTGTCAAAGCGCGTAAAAAGACCAGTAATAAATGGTTCGAAACACAGGATAGCATAAAATATTGGGACGATTTTTCTAAGCAGAAAAT
>CAYQBE010000210.1:0-7148 GCA_964415625.1 uncultured Clostridium sp. | reverse complement strand
TGTTCCGGCTCCAGCATCTTGATCCGGTCGCGCTGCCACGGGATATTCTCCGCACACCACTCGTATATTGTCAGTATCTCGTATTCATCCTTTTCGATATAATAAGCATATTCTGAGTCATAATAATCTCTTACCGTACTCAGAACATCATTCATGATTTCAAGGATTGAACGCATCTTATTGTTATCACTCATAAAACTACTCTCCCTTACCCCTGTAGAGAACTGCTTCAAAAAAATCTGTACATTGTTGCGATCCTCAAGCTGCCTATACATGGATATTGTAGTATAATGGTTGTGAAATTGCAACCCGAATCAGAAAAAAATATGATTTTACAAAATATTATTTTGATTCTGAAAACCAGGCCGATATATATATTATACATGGTACGGATATGGATCACATTGAAAATATATGCGTAAATTGGTTACAAAAGAAGGAGGGAATTTTCATGAAGGTCACTATGAGAAACTGGCAGTCTGCAGCCGACAGCCGTTATAAAGATCAGGTCCAGTCTGCTGCTCCCAGCAGCGACGCTGAGAAGGCTTCCGGTATTCCGATACAGACAGAGGCAGTGACGGACCGTTATCTCAATACGAAGGACGCAGCACAGAAAGATTTTTATCAGTCTATCCGTGGACAGGTTCAGGATCAGACCAGCTTTTTAAACTCTCTGCTCGGAGAGGAGCCGGAGGATTTCCTGGCCTCCATGCTCGGGAAGGACGAAAAGAGCCTTTTAGATTCCATGCTTGGAAAGGATAAAGAGGACGAGAGCTTTCTGGCTTCTTTACTGGGGCAGGCGAAGGAAAGCTCGAACTTCAAGATGTCCGTTTCCATGCCGGATGATTCCGTGGGGCAGCTTGCGACCGAGCTGGCGCGTTCAGAGACCAAGATGAATGTGCTGCAGGTTTCTTCCAAGACCCTGCGTGCACTGGGTACTCTGAAGATTGCTTATGCTCTCAGTGAAGGCGAGGACAAGGAGAAGATCGGCCGGATGATCCGGCGCATGCAGAAGCTGACCCGGCAGATCCAGAAGAAAATAAAGAATCTGACCAAGGAAGAACAACTGCAGCTGCAGAAAAAGCGTGCCGAAGAACGGCAGCAGCAGGAGAAAGAAATGGAAATCCGCAGGGAGATTTCCAAACGTAAGAGAAAACGGCGCAGAGAAGAGAATCATTATGCGTCCAGGGAAGTCATGCAGGACCGGAAGGAAGCGTTGCAGGAGACCCTGGATTCCATCGCAGGCCTGGGCAGTTCCTCCGCGTCAGCGGCGGCGGCAGAGGGTCTGGTTTCCGCCGCCGGGACGGGATCCGGGAGCGTAGCGGGTTCCGCGGCAGTCTCCGCAGAACCAGGCGCCAGCGCGTTGGCGGGTTCTGTTTCTGTGGATGCGGCAGCCGCAGATGCTGCAGCGGATATAGCTGTCTGACTGATGCCGGCAGCATCGTTGACTGGCTCCAATGCAGCGATGGTGTGAACAGCGGGCGATGCTGATCAAAGATCGTCCGTCTTATTTTAATTTTGTATCCAGAAAGCTTCTCAGTTTTCCTTCGTTATACCGGACCAGTGTCTGATCCGCTTCCCGCATACGCGGATAGAGATACCATGCAAGAAGGCCGCGCTGGGTATGAAGTCTGTTTTCCGCCTCCTGGAATACGATGGAACGGGTCGGATGATCCAGAACTTCACTTGTGATCTCCACCTCACGGTTCGCGGGCAGGCAGTGCAGGGCTTTGCAATGCTTAGGCGCACGGCGGAGCATATCCATATTTAACTGATATTTCGGCATGAAGCTTGCCATGCGGTCTGCTTCTTCCTCTTCATATCCGTAATATGTCCATACATCCGGAACAATAAAGTCAGCGTCCGCCACTGCCTCATCCACCTGATCCGTCACCGTCAGGGTTCCCCCGGTAATCTGCATTTTATCCCTGATTTTTTTCTGTTCTTTTTCGGACATGGAATATTTTTTCGGTGAGCATACCGTATAACGCAGTCCAAGTGCCGCACACATATGCCCGGTTTCCTTGCTCATGATACCGGTATCCTCTCTGGAATCCCCCACAAATACAACATGAATATCTTCCAGCTTCTTTCCTTCCGGAAGATGCTCGGACATCGTAAAGAAATCGCAGATTCCCTGTGTCGGATGATTATAATAGGTCATTGCATTAAATACCGGAACTGATGCATATTCACAAAGCTTCAGGATTCCTTCATGCTCTTTTGTCCGAAGCATGATCCCGTGGCACATAGAAGATAAGATTCTTGCCGTATCCTTGATCGCCTCATGAGAGCCGAAATGGATCTCTCCCGGCTTCAGATAAAGCGCATGTCCTCCCAGATCGGTCATGGCTGTCTCAAATGAAACTCTCGTCCGTGTTGACGGCTCCTCAAAAATCATGGCAAGCGTAGCCCCTTTCAGTATTTTCGGAACAGCTCCCTGCATATCAAATTCTTTTAGCATCCTGATCGTTTCGAACAGACTCATCAGTTCTTCTTTTGTAAAATCAATCGTATCGATCAAGTGTCTTACATTTCCCTGTGTCCGTGCTTTCATAAATCAAGTCTCCTTTTCTACTGTTGAAATTTTTTTAGTCCATAAGGCCTGTCATTCGCATCAACCGCCTGTCTGGAACTGTTTCTGGATATGATCATTGCTATTGCAAAAAAACTAGCACGATTTCTCCCAAAATACAATGGGCTGTAACACTTCTGTTGTGCTTGTGTGAAAAATAATAATATGTTACAATTATGTGTACACTGTAACATCCATGATACAAACAGATAAGGAGACCTGATATGGATTTTTTTGAACAGGCAAATCAACATGTTTCAAAGCTAAATGATAACGAGAAAAAAATATTTGAGTATGTTGTCAGCAATATCAATGAAGTACAAAAAATGCAGATCCGGATGCTGGCGGAAAAATGTTATGTTTCAGCTACAACGATCATGCGCTTTACCAAGAAATTAGGCTTTGCGGGATACCGTGAGTTTATTGACGCACTGAGCATCAGCGTTCATATGGCTGATACAACAGAGGTTCCCGAAATACTCTGGAAAAAGGAATACAGCGAAGAGTACCTGAAAAATGTGATGGAAAGTGTCCGGGTGCTTTCCGCCAGGACGATCCAGAATTTCAAAACAGCCATCGACAAGGGCGGGCGCATCTATTTCTTCGGTACGGGCATGGACAGGGAGGTTGCCCGTTATGCTTACCATCTGTTCACTTCTCTTGGATATCGGACGGCATGCCCTTTAGAAGCCTATGAGCGCAGCTCTGTGCTCCGGCAGCTTACAGACGAGGATCTGCTTTTTATATTTTCAATCAGCGGAAAAGACCGCGAATGTATTCAGTTTATAGAAAAAGCACGGATGGGCTGTAAATTGAAAATAGCATCCCTGACCCAGTCTGCAAATAACCTGATCCAGAGCATGAGTGATATCGACTTTTATGTTTTCGCGGAACAGGTCATATATAAGGATGCTGATCTGACCGCCAGGATCTCCATGATCGCAACAATTGAATTACTGGTATACAGCCTGATCTCAAAATAAGTAACACTGTACACATAAATGTTAACGAAATCTTTTTTGTTTCACCCGTTACACAAAGCCGGATCTGCCTTTACACCCGGCTTTGTGTATTTTATTATTTTAGCAGGATTATTGCTATTAAACGGTTATGGGAAATCAAACATTTAGAAAAGAGAGAAGGAGAATTTTCTTATGGAAGAAACAAAAAAGAAATTGAAATTGTTTGACATTATCTGTTTATCTTTTGCCTCATTTTTTTCCATTGAACTGGTCGCATCACAGGCCACTCTTGGTCCATCCATGATATTCAGCATGCTGCTTTTCGGAGGCTTATATCTGGTCAGCCATGGGCTGATCTGCGCGGAAATGGGCGCGGCATATCCGGATCAGGGAGGGATCTATGTCTGGACTCTGCAGGCATTCGGAAGTAAATGGGCAGCCCGCACGACCTGGTGGTACTGGGCAAATGTAGTAGCATTCGTTCCATGTACCATGGTTGCGTTAGTCGTTGTTTTCCAGCAGTTATTCTGGCCGGATATGTCGGTGATCACTACCACTCTGATCTGTATCGCGGGAACCTGGATCGCAGTGCTGCTGAACTGTATGTCTCTGGAGGACAGCAAGCTCCTTTCAAACACGGGATCCGTTTTGAAGCTGGTCGTCTGCCTGGCTCTGATCGGCGGAGGACTCTATACTCTTGCTGTGAGCGGATCCCAAAATGTGTTTTCAATGGATACAGTCATTCCCAAATTTGATATGCAGCTGTTTGCATTATTACCGGTTTATATCTATGGATTGAATGGCATGGATATTATTTCATGTAATTCCGGTGAAATGGAAAACCCGAAAAAGGATGTGCCAAAAGCGCTTCTTATTACAGGCATCATGTCCATTTCAATCTATATTTTATGCGCCGTTGCAATTTTAATCATCATGCCCCAGGCCGAGATTGATTCTGCCTCCGGCATGATCGATGCGATCATCACCGTTTTCGGCGGAAGCCGCATTGTAGCAGTACTGATCGGCATTGCCCTGGTCTTTGTGTATGCCAGCTATATCTTCGGCTGGACGATCGGCGGCAATTCCGCAGCTCTGGAAGCCGGAGAAGCAGGAGAATTACCGGGATGGTTTGCAAAATCCAATAAGAAGCATGCCCCGTCAGGTCCGGCGATCCTGCTGGGAATCGCTTCTACAGCCCTGCTGCTGGTCTATGGATTTACCGCGAACTCGAGCAGCGAGCTGTTTTGGACTCTGCTTGCATTCACTTCCATTATTTTCTTCCTGCCGTATGTCGTTCTTTCATTTGCATTTTTACGGCTCAGAAAGATCGATCCGGATACGGAACGTCCGTTTAAAATCCCGGGGAAGGTGTTTCCAAGCATCGTTGCGATCCTGAATTTCATCCTTTTAGTGATCGCGATCATCGGATATTTACTTCCGCCGGAGGGTGAAAATCCTGTCACTTATGTCCTGATCCTGGTAGCCGGTTTGGCCGTCACCCAGATCATTGGTGAGATCTTAATTGGAATCGCAGCAAGGAAAGCATAAAAACAGTTGACATAATACCAGTTGAAAAGAAAGGATGGAATTACTATGAAATATTTAAAAACCACACCCCGTCAGGATGGTTTCCGCATGCCTGGAGAATTTGAACCCCATGAACGGTGCTGGATGATCTGGCCGCAAAGAAGAGATACGTTTCGGTACGGCGCTAAATTGGCGCAGAAGGCTTTTGTTGAATTTGTAAAAACGATCAGCAGGTTTGAGCCTGTTACTGTCTGCGTAAACGGTGACCAGTATGATACGGCTTTTATGGCTGTGGGAGAATATGCACAGGTGATCGAACTCTCCAACGATGATTTCTGGATGCGCGATACCGGGGCAACCTTTGTTACCAACGGAAGCGAAATCCGGGGGATCAGCTGGGGATTTAACGCGTGGGGCGGACTGACAGACGGATTATATTTCCCCTGGGACAAAGATGAAAAGGTAGCGGATAAGATGTGCGGCCTGATAAACGCAGATTGCTATAAGCTGGAAGATTTTATCCTGGAGGGCGGCTCCATACATGTAGATGGAGAAGGTACGCTGGTCGTCACTGAGTCCTGTCTTCTGAGCGAGGGAAGAAATCCGCAGTTAAGCAGAGAAGAAATCGAAGAAGTCCTGAAAGAATATCTGAATGTCACAAAGATCATCTGGCTGAAGCAGGGAATCTATCTTGACGAGACCAACGGACATGTAGATAATATTTTCAATTTTGTAAGGCCCGGAGAATGTGTACTGGCATGGACGGATGACGAGTCAGATCCCCAATATGCGATTTCAAAGGAATGCTATGACATCTTATCCTCTGAAACAGATGCGATGGGAAGGAAATTGATCATACATAAGCTGCATATCCCCAACCCGATCTACCTCACGGAGGAAGAGCGTGAAGGCATGGATCAGGTCTGTGAATTTTGGCCCCCGGAGGCGGGAACAAGACTGCCTGCCTCATATGTAAACTATTACACAGCGAACCGTGCGGTCATATTCCCGAAATTTGATGATGAGTATGATACGGCGGCGGAACAGCTTTTAAAAGAAATCTATCCTGAACGCGAGGTGATCGGGATCAGCTGTCATGAAATGTTTTTAGGCGGCGGAAATATACACTGCGCAACCCAGCAGCAGCCCATATCTGGTAAAGGTCACTGATCTGATTTTAAAGAAAAAAAGACAGCCTTACGCAGTTTTTATATGTCTGCACGGGCTGTCTTTTTCTCTATTAGCTCCTTATCAAAAGTTGCTTTATCTGGTCACAATATCCACCGGCACATTGAAGATCTTCGCCACCTTCAGGATCGTATCGATATGCCTTCCTGTCGCTGCCGCAAAGTGATGGGTCGGGCCGCATTCGCTCCACTGGTTCACGAACTCTCTTGCTCCGCAGGTGAAGCGTGTCCGCATGTTGGTATCGCCGAAGGACAGGATCTTGCCCTCTTCGTTGACGCCCTCTGCCACGATGAACTTGAAGTGTCCGTCTCCATCCTGTGTGATGGCAAGGTAGGTCACCGGTCCTGTGTACGGATAGAACTGGGTCAGATAGCCGCCGCCGGTCTTTCCGTGGAAGACCTTTACGATCTTCATGGTCGGCTTCTTGTCAGAAATATCCGCATCCCCGGATCCGCTGTGTCCGATGATCGCGATATCGTCATTGAAATCGATAGAATACATTTCCGCAAGCTGGCCTGTACCGGAGATGGTCTTTAAGATACTCATGGCCATGGCAACCTTCATGTCCCCTTCTACCGCGCAGGCTGTTCCCTGCTTGATCAGCATGGAGAATGCTGGGATTAGCATACTGTCAAGGACGCCCGCCTTGCCCTGTGCAAATCCGTCATAGTGGGAAGCAACCAGTCCGAGCTTCTCATCCTTCACCCACTGCTCGAAGGCAACCACATATTTTGCCATTTCCCATACTCCCTCGATGCTTCCGCCGCCCTCGATGTCGAAGGTGTCCAGAATATCCTGTGCCTTTGCGCGGATCGCATCCTCGTCTGTGATGTCGTCGGCGATCGCCCACATCTTCTCCCAGTCAAACTGCTTGGTGTAAAGGAACATCCTGTGAT
>CAYQBE010000209.1:0-7222 GCA_964415625.1 uncultured Clostridium sp. | reverse complement strand
CTTGACGGGCTGGAACAGCAGGGAGTGATCGGGGCATTTGACAAACGCACAATCATAGAGCTTTCCGGCGATGTGATTAAAGAGATTGCACAGAAATATGAAAATGTGCAGAAAGGTGTAGGTGATATGATGAGCGGAGCATTGATTGAAACAGAGGCAAGAAGGATTTTGAAAAAAGGCATGAATGAAGCAAATAAGGAAACGGCACTTAAGCTGCTGAAAAGAGGGAAACAGACAGTTGAAGAAATTGCGGAGGATACAGGTCTGAGTGTTTCAGAAGTAGAGCAGCTCGCCGGACTTCAAACAGTGTAGAACGGTAAGGAAAAATATAAATTTTATAGCCAGGTTTCCTATGATTACTTTATAGATGGAAAACGCTAAATAAAATCTCTTAATCCATATCATTATATAGACTCAAACAAGCCGGAATGAGATGGGGCGTATCAACTGCACAATATCTAATGACTCTTGTTTCTAAACGGGAAAGCGAACTTTGAAGAGGGCCTATAAATATTTATACTCACGGCCGATGAAATCTGCCGTGAGTATCGCGCCAGCCGCAGCCGCGAAGCGGCATAATTCCTCATGCGGCTGTGCGCATCATGTTATACTGCACGGCAGATTTATCTGGCGCGCAGTATAACTAATTTAAGCACCCATGTATGCAGATGCTTAAATTATCAGACAATTACCCAGAAAATTTATCTGCGCCCAGTGCTTTCTGATTCTCATTACGTGTTTTTTCCTTTATGGGAAATATTTTCGCTCTGAATCGCATATTCATAAAGAGAAACCAAAACCGCTTTATACGGAGCCTGAAATGTTGACATACAGAGAAATATTTTTGAAACAATCTATCCAATGGTACGTAATATACCATTTTCCAACACCAGCTTTTTAAAGCAGGGACGCTCCTTCGTCTTATCGTTGGGATAATGGAACACAAAATACCGTTCCCCTGAAAGGTTCCGAAATACCATCCCATGCCCGCCGTTCTGCGGCCAGATGGGCTCCGCCAGTTGTTTCCATGGGCCTTGTATGTTTCCGCTTTCCGATACGGCAACCCCCACCGCATAATCCACATCGCCCCAGCTGGACCAGGTCATGTACAGCTTCCCGTCCTCCATCGGAAACAGGCAGGGGCCGTCCGTAAAATATACATCCCCCTTGATGCCGAACTCCGCTTCCGCAAAAGGAACCGGCTTCGCCCAGGGTGCGTCCTTTGCAGAAAATAAAACAACAGGCTCGGTTCTGGCAGCGGAAAGATCCGGTTCCAGTTCGGTCATACAGATGTCACCGTCCGGCGTGTCCTCAAAGCTGTGGGAATATACCATATAGACATGGCCGTTTTCAAAATAAAGCGTCCCGTCAATGCAGGTCCAGTCGTCAGGCGTCAGCCGTTTTCCATAGAGGGCGTAGGATCCCTGAGGCTGTTCCGCCTTCAGGATATAAATCCCCTTCTTGATATCGGATCCGCCGAATGTGGTCAGCAGATAGAAGCTGCCGTTATAAGCGTAGCACTCCGGCGCCCAAAAATTCTGCGTCGCGAAAAATCCTTCCGGCCGTTTAAAAATTTCTACAGGGCCTGTCCATTTTTCCATATCCCGGCTCATATAGCAGTCGAAGCCTTCCGCCGGCCCCCAGCAGGTCTCGCTTCGGGTCCCGTACAGATAATAAGCTCCGTCATGTACAAGAACATAGGGATCTCTGATGTTAATCTCACTTGTATGCATGTGTTTTATTCTCCTTAGACTGTTTTTGCTGATTGCATATTTTTAAATGCGTAATCTCTTGCGTATAGTTTTGTATCGCTACTGTCATTATACATATCCTGCCCAAACCTGTAAACCTGCAAAAAAAGCACTTGCAAAGAGGGCTGCCGTAAAATCAGCAGCCCTCTGCAGCGGAAGCGGGATTCTTTCATCTGCAAAAGTATTTTTTTATAAACGCCAGGGACTCTTCTGATTTTTTTGCAATCGTACCGTCCTTAATCATCCGAACCACCTCTTCTCCAAGAAAATCCTGACCTTGTTCCGCGTTCTCTCCGAATCCACTTTCAAAAAAACCGTGCGGCATGCCCTCCGCAAGCATATCATACACCTCAACTCCCGCATTGCGGAGCATCTGAGAATATTGGATTCCTTCATTTTTCAGGCAGTCATTATCTGCATAGCAGATAATCGCACCCGGAAGCCCTGCCAGTTCATCTTCTGCAGCAAAAACCGGAGATACTATGGGAAGCCGGGCCTCTTCCTCCGCACAATGCAGTTCGTTAAATATATACATGATCGGTCCCTGAAGGCTTCCCGGTCCTTTTGACAGCGGATCCGTATATGAATCCAGCATCGGATACATCAGGATCTGATACTCAAACAGCTTTTTCCCTTTCTGCTTCGCGTACAGGCATACCGAAGCCGCAAGCTGCGCTCCCGCACTGCATCCCATAACAGAGAGTTTTGTCTTATCAATCCCGTATTCTTCTGCGTGTTCCTTAAAAAATACAGCCGCGTCATAGGCATCTTCTAACGCTGCCTGATACTGATAATCCGGGCTTTTCCGATATTCCACTGATGCTACGGCTGCCCCGGTAGCCTTTTGTACCGCACACCACATAGCATCATTTAATGCATTTCCTCCAAATAGGAAACCGCCTCCATGAAAACCTAAGATCAATGGCGCATTTTCTTTCTCTGCTCTGTAAAGTACGATGGATATCTCACGCCCTGGTCTTTTGATACTGAGCCGTTCTCCTGAAACCGGAGCCGTCTGGTTAATCCGGCGCATCTCTCTTGCTTCTTTACAGATTTCCTCTTTTATTTGTTTTACAAGTTCTTCTGGAAATGGGTATTTCATGATCTTCACCTCTTCTGTTTTCTGCTTTCCAATTCTTTCAAAACATTTTCTGCCTCTTCATCATAGTGGTAGAACATATACAATATGGCAATTATGATAATTTCCAAAATAGCCGGCACGATTGCATACAGTGAAATAATTCCCATATTGGTAGATGCATTCTGAGTGCTGTTTGCCACATAACCGGTCCATGCCAATACCCAGCCAACCAGAGCCGCGGCAAGACCCGAACTGAGCTTTTGCGAAAAACTTGTAACAGCTGAACCTATACCTTCAATACGTTTATTAAAAAGATATTCACCGTAGTCAATACCGTCCGAGCAAAGTGTCCCTACCGGCACTGAAAGCAGCCCCGTAACCAATCCGCCAATGACCGTTCCCACGATCAGCACCGGAACATTCATTGTAAAGGCCGCGATTGCTTTAATGATGCTTCCAATCATCTGCCCGGCCGCGCCGATATACATACATTTTTTCTTTCCAAATTTTATAAGACACGGTCCTGTAAAGACTGCAATACTAAGCAATGTCGGAACAACACTCACAAGGCTCAATGAGGTCATCAGCATCGGATCGCCCTCTCGTTCATGTCCTGTGTCATCAACGGCATTAACGCATTTTTTGCGACGCCTGTAATTGTATACATAACAGTTGTATACAAATTATAAGTCACAAATGCATATACGAGCTGCATTGTAGCATTTCCATCCTTTGGGATAAAAAAGATCAGCGCCAGTGACAATCCGGTAGGAATCGAAAGCCATAGCAGCCAGGGCCTTGCTTTCCCCCATTTCGTCCTTGTATGGTCAATTAGAGTTCCCGCAACCAGATCGCTGATTCCATCAAACAATTTTGAAATAAAAAACATCGTCCCTACCATTCCGGCCGCCATTCCAATACTGTCTGTATAAAACATCGTCAAAAATGCCGCGATAATGGAATTTGCCACTTCTGGCAGCCCCCCAACTGCATACGCAACCTTTTCCATCACTTTTAATTTTCCTTTTGCCTGTGTGCTCATAATCATCCTCCGTTTTCTTTTTGCTAATTTTGTCTTTTCATATTGCTGATAGTTACAATATAGCAATTTCACAACACACAGAACAGCACGTAAAGTGACATCCGTATAAAAAAATCAGATTGCCGAGCTGTTCTTTTCGATTCTGCTCCGCAATCATGAGAAGGATGTTTTCATCCCCAACCCTACCGGTGAAAATGACGAACCAGATTTTGTATTTCTGCTGAAATACATGGAAAGTCATTATCAGAATACCAGCCTGAAGGAAATGGCGGATTTTTTCCATTACAGCGAACGTCATCTGATCCGGCTGATCCAGGATTATACGGGGATGAGCTTTTCCAAAAATATCCAGCAGATCCGGCTCAATGAGGCGGCGGTACTGTTGGAAGAGACCGACCTGCCGGTGAGCGAGATTTCCGCCCGGATCGGGTACTCCAATGTCAGCCATTTCCGGAAGCTTTTTATGGAAAGGTTTTCCGTCTCTCCACATGACTTCCGGCAGGCGCATCGATGCCGATGATATGTGTCTAGTACATCGAAGCATAAATGGGGCTGTCGGAAAATATTGATTACACAGATCCTCTCATTCCGCAAACCGGATCCGGTCGATCAGGCTCTGCTTCCGGAAACTCCGGTTCACCAGATACGTGACCAGAAGCTGCACCGCCAGCACCGCCGCCGCGAGAACCAGCGCCGGAACCACCGGATAGCGGTAACTTGTAATGGAGAAGATCCCCGTCTTTTTTGACCACAGGAACGCGCCGTACCCCAGCAGGCTTCCAAGCCCCAGCGAGAGCACCAGTGTCCCCAGCGTGTAGAACAGCCCTTCCATCTGCAGCATATGCACTGTCTGCCGCTCGGACATGCCGATGGCCTGCAGCATACCCAGCTCCCTACGCCTGACATACACGCTGTTGATCATGGTATTGACCAGGTTCAGGATACCAATGAGGCCGAAGATCAGAAGCACCCCGTAGCAGCCCGAGAGAAGGATGCCGATGGACTTTTCTGCCTCCTCATAGGCTTCCGCATACGTCCGGATCTCCAGGTATTCCAGATCCGCCGTCCATTGCCGGATTTCCTCTGCCGCGCTTTTCTCCATCCCGGGCTCCACTGTGATCTCAAAGCAATCTGTCAGATCCGTTTCGCAGAGGCTTTGGAGCGCGTCCGAGGGCATGGCGAGCCAGGTTCCCCCATAGCTGATGGGGCCGTTGACCACTGCCGCGATCCGGAACTCCTTCTGCAGTATTTTCTCACCGTCCATCAGTTCCATGCGGATTGTTTTCCCGGGCTTCCAGTCCTTCATCTCTTCAAACCTATCCCGGAACTTTTCTCCTAAAATAATCCCGGTGCCGTCCGCCAGGGACGGGTCATCCAGGGATCCTTCCGCGACATAGCCCTTAAGAGCTTCCAATGCCTTCGCGCTGACTCCGGTGATGCTGCTTACCAGCGGGCTTCCGTCCGCCTCCGTGGGACCCTCCAGCATGGCATTTACAGAGGTGTCCACATCCACATCGGCCACTCCGTCAATCTGCAGGATCTGTTTCTTCAATTCCTCTGTCAGAGGATTGTTCTGCTGGATTTTATTCAGAGCCCGCTCCGGATACATGGGATCCGACCAGGAGTCCACGGATACCCGGATATCCTCCCGCAGATCGTCCTTCACCATATCCTCGGGAGAGAGACAGCTACAGACTGCGGCAACGACCATGAACAGGATCCCGGTCGCCCCCAGCGTGAAAATGGTCATGACCGTGCGTTTCTTATTTCGGCTCAGGTTGGTGAGGGTCAGTTTCCGGATGTCGATCTCCTCGTAGCCCTTTCTGGTCTTCCCGGACGTGCTGCCGTTTTTCTGCCGGAAATGCAGATGGCCCGCAGATTTTTTCCGGGAAGCGGCTGCATTTCCCTCATCGCCCCGGAAGCGCAGCGCCTCGATGGGCGAAATCCTGGCCGCCGTGCGCATGGGCTTCAACAGTGAAATGTAGACCGTCGCAAGGCTGATCAGGACACCAAACGCAATGATCCATGGCTGGATCAGATTCACTTCGCCGTTTTCCACGATCTGCTTCATCTGCTCTGCTACGGCAATGTCACCGCTGACACTGTATCTGGCCGTCAGCCGGATCACCTGCACCCCCGCCAAAAGTCCCAAAAAGGTCCCTATGGGAACTGCAATCGCCGCCACCGCAAGCCCCTCCCGGAAGACAAGCTGGCGAATCTGCCGTTTCGTGGCTCCCACCGCCCGCAGCCTTCCGTATTCCTGCACTTTATCCAGCATGGACACATAGTAAATGCCGTAAATGGTCAGCACCCCAACCAGCGCGATCACCGCCAGCACCAGCCCAAGCCCGCTGTACACAGACGGATCCACATAATTTGCCATGAGATATTCCCCATTCAGAACGATCTCATTTTTCGCAATGCCATACTCCCCGCCCAGTGTTTCGATCTGCTCCTGGATGGCGTCGGTGGTCATCCCGTCCGTCCCGGCCAGCCGGAAGTAGATCCGATATTCGTGCTCCTCCTCCGCCAGGATTTCTCCGGCAAACGCGTCCGAGACGAAGCAGAAGTACAGGCCATCCCGAATGGAGATCTCGGAGTCCGTGACCATTCCCGAAATGGTAAATTCCCGGGTTTCCCTGGTCTCGCTCCTGCCGTTCGGACGGTATGGGATCTGAATCCGATTCCCTACCGTCCCTTCCAGTCCCATAGCTTCCAGGACTCCCTTTGATACCACGATCTCTTCCGCCTTCTCCGGCAAATGCCCTTCCGCCAGTTCCTGTCTGGAAAGCTCCGCCGCTGCCTGGTCAATAGACATCATGGTGATCCGGACGTCGGGATCCCGGTCGCAGTACATGGCCGCCGCATCCTCCCGAAGCCCGGCCTGTTCGATCCGTTCATCCGCCAGGAGTTTTTTTGCGGTCTGGCTGTCCACATCCCGGAACATCGCATGAAATGTCGGATAATATTGGTTCACTGCCTGATTCTGGATCTTGATAAAACCGAGAATGACGGTAGGCGCAGCGGTCAGTAAAAACGCGGTGAGCGCGATCGCCGTGCCGATCAATAGATTCCTGCTTTTATTTTTCCTGAAATTGGAAAGCGCCGTCCTGCTGATCGTATTCATCTAGCCCACCACCTTCCCGTCCTCGATGATGAGGGTGCGGTCCGCCATCTGGGCAATGGTCTCGTCGTGGGTGATCATGACCAGTGTCTGGCCGTATTTTGCCACGCAGCTTTTCAGCATGGCGACTACCTCCATCTCGGTGTGGGAGTCCAGGTTCCCCGTAGGTTCGTCGGTAATCTGTACCCCATCCCCTTTATGCCTTGAAAATACAGGCTTTAACG
>CAYQBE010000208.1:0-7334 GCA_964415625.1 uncultured Clostridium sp. | reverse complement strand
GGATTATAAGAACGGAGTATAGTATTTCAGTAGATGATAAATTGAGAAAGGATATGGACGCTATGTGTAATTTGTCACAGGGAATCAGGGATGCAGAAATTGTAAAAATAATTATGAATATGCACAGGAAAGGCGATAGATTAGAGCAGATAGCAGAATGTGTGGAAAAGACTATTGAGGAAGTAGAGGCTGTCATAAAAAAGCGGGAGCCTGTATTGGCATAACTATGGTAACTTAATAATATAAGCAGTAAAGCAGAGGGTTTGTTTTTATTAGAGAAAACAATTCGCTGCTTTTTCTGTTTTCGGAAAGAAAGATAGTCAGTAAGCGATGAATCATCTAATGTTTTCTATCCCCAAGGCTGAAATGGGGTTCGCTTTCGTCTTGACATACTATTATTCCTTATTCGCTATTAGCCGCTCCATTGCTTTTAAAATGGACTTTTCATGCTCCACGCTTAAACTTCCACGCAACCGCCTGAGCACTGTGCTTTCACTAACATTATTTAAATATAGGAAATGATGAAAAACAATAAAGTAAATAGGCTTGGAGCGTAAAGTGATAAGCCGGATACAAGCAATCGAAAAATATTAAAAAAGAGATACCTTCAAAGTATCTCCTTATGTTGCATTTAAAGGCTAAATAAACGTATTTATGGATGTAAGGGTAGTTATTTTGCCAATCATAATAAAAAATGTTTATTTGCACTTTATTATGCATCTGGTCGTCCAACTGTAGTTCCATGATTATCAAAAGCTTCTAACAACATCTTATATTCATTAAGCGTATCCATCCTTAAAGAATAATATTGACCGCATGATAATTTACGTTCTGGCAGTGAAGTGAAAAATCTTAAGCATGTCTTACATGTGAATACCCGTTTCATTGAAATATAACCATCTGTCGTCCTTATAGGAAATTCGCCGCCTATAGGGAATACCGTCTTATACATATGTCTGCCACAAATGGGGCAACGATAACTGCTAATGTAAAATTTATCTGTTAGCAATGGGGGAAGTTGTTGGATATCGGTGTCTTCCTCAAGATTTCCCCAATCGGATTTCCATTCTCGTAAAAGTGCGTATTTTAAAATATCGTTTTTGTCATTGGCAACATTAAAATGGATATCATCTTTTATCTTTAAACCTTTTGATGTATAGAAATCTATCATTTCTTTAAAACCATTTGTGGAATTATATATTTCTGTAAACTTTGTATAAAATTGCCTATATACTTCTTCCCGCATATTTCCATCATTAAATTCCAGAGAATGAATTTTATCAATATGATTATTCCTCAAATAATTATACACATTTCCAAATTCTTCATAAGAAACAATATCACTATGAGCATTTAAAATAGTGTCTACTTTATCGCTCCACTCTCCTGCGGTCATACCAAAAAATGCACAGCATATTACATCGCCTAAAGTAATCTGCAATGAACCATAACTCTCTGGATTTCTAACAAAGTTAGTTACTGCATATCTCCAAAGTAATAATACTGCCGCAAATTCTACACTTCCATATTCGCCCATATGTGGTGCTAATATCCATGAACCTTTAATATTTTTATATTGACTATTGATCGTATTTATTAATTCCGTATCAGACATATTAATTACAAAAAAGTAAAAATCTTCGTGTCCATCAACTTTTCTTCCAAAGTCTTTGTCAATATCTCTTCTTTCCAAATAGTCATGATCGTCTTCTTCTGGTTGAATAGTATTTGTGGTTTGTATCTGGGTATACGGTTCTTCTTCTGATGGTGTAATGGTTTTAGCAGGTTTAATATCAGGATGTAATGAAGTAAAATTACTTTGAGAAATTTCATCTCTACTTCCAAATGCACGTTCTATTGCCCGCAAATCCCTGTATACCGTATTAGAAGTTATGTCTATATCATACAAATCAAAAGTATCTATAAATTCTTGTACTTTATCAATTTCAAACATATCTTTGCCAAATACATTATAATATAATTCAAGAGCTTCTTTGTATGATTCAATATCCTCAACAGTATCTATTTCATCTAATATTTTATCTTCAAGTTCCGATTGTCTTTTGATTTTCGCTAAATCATTCCATACATCGTTTGGAGAAATATTAAATCTTGTATCAAGATGATAAGCGTTAATAAATTTACATATAAAATCTTCGTCAAAAATTATGATATCATCAAAGTTAAAATAAAGTAATTCAAGTGCCCTCAAATATGAATAATTGTCTGTAATAACTTTAATTCGCTTGTTTTCAAAATGAAGTCTAACTAAATCAATACACACATCACTAAAACTGATATGGAGCAATATATCTAATTTATATATATCTATAAATTCTTGTATCTTATCTTTATCAAATATTCTACCAGTGTATTCCTTATAATATAATTCAAGTGCTTTTCTATATGATTCTTTGTCTGTGATGGTGATAATTTCACCTGTATATTTTATTTTCTTCAAATCAGTCTGTACATCATTAAAACCGATATGAAGCAATGTATCCAATTCATAAATATCTATAAATTCTTGTGTTTTCTCTTTGTCAAATAGTTCCTCTTTAAATTTCCCATAGCATAATTCAAGTGCATCTCTATATGATTCTATATCTGTAATGGCGTCAATTCTACCTGTATACTTTATTTTCTTCAAATCAGTCTGTACATCATTAACATTGATATGAAGCAATATATCCAATTCATAAATATCTATAAATTTTTGCATCCACTCTTCATCTAATACTTCAGAACCATATTTCTCATAACATTTTTCAAGAACTTTTTTATAAGATTCTTTGTCTGTGATAGTTCCGAATTCTCTTGTATACTTTATTTTCCTCAAATCAGTCTGCACATCATTAACATTGATATGGAGCAATGTATCTAATTCATACATATCTATAAATTCTTGTATCTTATCTTTATCAAATATTTCAGAACTACATTTCTTATTATAATATATTTCAAGAACTTTTTTATAAGATTCTTTGTCTGTGATAGTTCCAAATTCTCTTGTATAGTTTATTTTCTTCAAATCAGTCTGTACATCTTCGATACTTATATGAAGCAATGTATCCAATTTATAAATATCTATAAAGTCATGTATCCATTCTTCATCTAATTCTTCAAAACCATATTTGTCATAACATTTTTCAAGTACTCTTTTATAAGATTCTCTGTCCGTAATAGTTCCAAATTCTCTTGTATATTTTATCTTTTTCAAATCAGTCTGTACATCCTCGATACTTATATGAAGCAATGTATCCAATTCATAACATTTTACAAAAACATTAATTAACGTTTCTCCATACAATGTATAAAGTAATTCAAGTGCTTTTATATAAGTTTCATTGTTATCAATAACAGGTATTTGGCTTTTGATTTTATCCATCTTTTTTACTGCAATTGTTGGTATTTTTCCGTCTTTCTCTAATAAAAGCAAATCTTCTCTTACATTTGTATAAGAGATAAGTGTTCCCAATCCAAAAGTATCTATAAAATCAGGAATCACTCCCGTTTCTGTCATATTCTCATATCCAAATTCCGCAAAAAACAATGCAAGTGTTTCTTGATAAGTCTCCTTATCCTTAATGCTTCCAATCTTTCCTGCTAATTCTTTCCATTTGGGGCTTGATGTAATATCCATATGTTTTCTCCTCATAAAAATCATGCTTCATAATTAAGGTACCTCAAATAATGTAACATGGTGTTACATATCAGTCAATAAATACTATATTCATTTCGCCCCTTCAGAGTCTATATCTCTCCATATTGCTATAATGAAGTAAAAATGGAGGGTTTTGCATCTGCACCTATCACATCACCAACAATAAAGTGATCACCGATATTATGATTATTTGTGTAGTCTAAATATGCTTTCCACATTTCTAATGATCTGGTCATCAATATCTCCCTTTCTTAATTAGTACACGTGCTTCATAATGTCGGTAATGATCGCGCTGTAGCTGTCTGCTTCAATGTTTACTTTCCTTGTTCCGCCGCTCTTAAATGTAATTTGCGCTGTATTATCATCAATCAGAGATAAAGCAATAATATCAAATTAGCGCATATTAAAGTGGTTTCAAATACTAAAATAAAATCTTCTTTGCTCATATCTTTCACACTCCTTTTCTTTTGATTGATTTTTGGACAAAAAAGAGAGTCAACCTCTCCAAAAATTTATATAGGATTTTTGACTATACTGGCGATTTGTACACAAGATGGATAGAACCCTTAGAAAATCAAGGTTCTTTGGGGATTTTGGTACACAACTTTGACTTCAAACTGCCTGAAACTGATTATAGAAAAAAATCTTAATGCTGAAACTGCCCGAAAATACACAATTCTAACTTTAAAGTAACTAAGGCATAAAAAAATGCGTACTTGTGAGAGCGGAAGAATCTTATATAATAGAAATTGAAAATAGGATTGAAGGCGGTTTTCAGAAACGAGGTGGAAAAATGAATCAGTCAGAAAGAAGAATTTACCTGATCCGCGAATTGTTGTCAGAGCGGCCGGAATATGCAAAGCTGCAGATTCCAGAGGAGGAAGGCGGGCAGAAAAGGCTTCTGCGTTCTCTTTTCAATATCCGGATGCCCATGTCTGCAAGCGATGAATTTTTGGAAATACAGGATGCTTATCTGCAGGAGGAAACGAGGAAAAAGGGAATTACAAGGTTCTCGGAGCTGGCTCCGGTACAGGAGGGGATCTATCTCTGGCAGGGAGATATCACGACTCTTGCCTGCGATGCGGTCGTCAATGCGGCGAACAGCCAGATGCTGGGCTGCTTTTGCCCCTGCCACGGCTGCATTGACAATGCGATCCACACTTTTTCAGGCATTCAGCTTCGGTCTGCCTGCGCGGAGCTGATGGGGGAGCAGGGACATGAGGAGCCTGTGGGAAAGGCAAAGATCACGCCGGGCTTTAATCTGCCCTGCCGTTATGTCCTTCACACGGTGGGACCCATGGTTCACGGACGGCTTACCGATCAGGATTGTAAAATGCTGGCATCCTGCTACCGTTCCTGCCTGGAGCTGGCAGAGGAAAACGAGGTAAAAAGCATTGCGTTCTGCTGCATTTCTACGGGAGAATTTCATTTCCCAAATGACAAAGCGGCAGAGATTGCCGTCAGAACGGTAAAGCAATACCGGGAACAGATTCACAGCAGCATGGAGGTGATATTCAATGTTTTCAAAAATGAGGATTACGAAATCTACAGAAAACTGCTTGGAGCAGATTGAAAAACTGAAAAAAGAGCTTGCACAGGCGGATGCGGTGGTCATTGGAGCCGGCGCAGGCCTTTCGGCTGCTGCAGGCTTTGAGTATACAGGGGAAAGATTTACGCACTATTTTTCCGACTTTGAGGTAAAGTACGGTTTTCAGGATATGTATTCGGGGGGCTTTTATCCGTACAGTACGCTGGAGGAGCATTGGGCGTACTGGAGCCGCTATATCTATATCAACCGGTACATGGATGCGCCGAAACCGGTATACGACAGACTTTTTCAGCTTGTGAAGGATAAGGATTATTTTGTGCTCACTACGAATGTGGATCACTGTTTCCAGAAAGCAGGCTTTGATAAACACCGGTTATTTTATACACAGGGGGATTATGGGCTGTTCCAGTGCAGCAGGCCCTGTCACCAGAATACTTACGACAATGGGGCTGTTATCCAGGAAATGGTTGAAGCACAGGGCTATGTTATTGATGCGGATGGTACATTGCTTCCGCCGGAAGGCGCATCACTTGAAATGATAGTTCCGTCAGACCTTATCCCGCATTGTCCGAAATGCGGGGAGCCCATGAGCATGAACCTCCGGGCGGACCATACTTTTGTAGAGGATGAAGGATGGCATCGGGCCTCGGAGCGGTATGCAGAATTCTTACGCAGACATCAGAATAGGAAAGTGCTGTTTTTAGAGGCGGCAGTCGGATTCAATACGCCAACAATAATAAAATATAGCTTTTGGCGTATGACGCACGAATGGAAAGACGCTGTTTATGCCTGTCTGAACTATGGAGAGGCATTTGCGCCGGATGAAATAGAAAGGAAATCCATTTGTATCAATGGTGATATTGGAGAAATTTTGGATCAGCTTTAAGTAAAATAGGAGTCTTTGCAATTGGATGTCTATTCTAACCATTTATTAACAAGGAAGGTTAGAAGGGTTAGAATGTGGGTAGAATCTTTTTAAGAGGCGATCAGATGATTTATCAAGAAAGCGAGACCGTGGAATTAATTGATTGAGAGTTTATGCTATAGATAAAAAGATTGAAGAGATGAGTTATTTATGATAAAATAAAGTATACTTTATTTTATCATAAATGGAGGCCGGAATATGAAATATTTAGAGCGTGCATTGGAGCGTAAATTCTTACACATGAGTTCCTTTTTTAAGGCGGTTCTTGTAACCGGTGCAAGACAGGTTGGAAAGACAACGATGTTAAAGCATTTGGCGGCGGAACAAAACCGTACTTATGTTTCAATGGATCATACAATGGCACGGACACTTGCAAAATCCGATCCGGTGTTGTTTTTCCAAACCTATAAGCCGCCGATTATCATTGATGAAATACAGAAAGCGCCAGAGTTGTTTGAACAGATTAAGATGATGTGCGATGAAAGCGAAGAACGGGGATTGTTTTGGCTGACCGGATCACAGCAATTCAAAATGATGAAAAACATCCGTGAGACATTGGCCGGCAGGATTGGGATTTTGGAACTGTACAGCTTTTCGAAGAATGAAGCGGAGGGGCTGACATTTCCGAATGAAATGGATTTTTCTCTGCCCTGTTTGCTGGCAAGGCAGCCGCTTGTCCCCAAAAATGATATTATTCAGGTATTTGAACATATCTGGCGCGGAGGTATGCCGGATGCACAGGAGGCAGATTCAGAGCAAAGGCAGGAATATTTTAATTCCTATATCGAAACCTACCTCATGCGGGATGTCGCGGAAGAGGGAGGAATTACGGATACGGTCCGCTTCTATAAATTCATGAAGGCTTGTGCCGCATTGGCTGCACAGCAGGTAAATTATAAGACATTGGCAGAAGCAGCAGAAATATCTCAGCCGACGGCAAAAGAATGGGTGCGTTTGCTGCAGGGCTTAGGTATTGTTTATCTGCTGCCGCCATATGCCAATAATGAATTGAAACGGCTCACCAAAACGCCGAAGCTATATTTTTGCGATACGGGACTGTGCGCGTATCTGTCTATGTGGCTTACCCGGGATACGCTTATGAACGGGGCGGCAAGCGGACATTATTTTGAAAACTATGTGGTAACCCTAAAGTAGGATAATACGTACTAAAAACCTTTTTCAATTGGTCGCAACAA
>CAYQBE010000207.1:0-7401 GCA_964415625.1 uncultured Clostridium sp. | reverse complement strand
AAGCAGGCGAAAGCCTCTTAGCCTCTGTAAATCTTCCTGATGTTTCTGGTCTATCTGTTCCGTCACTGTCAATCTTCCCACCTGCTTTCCCTTCCATTTTTGTATCTCCATACTACCATAAACCTCCTGATTTTACAAGCCGGGAGCCAGCGCATTTCTGAATCCCGGCCTGTTTCCGTTATCGCTTTTTCACATCTACTTATACCGCTCTGGTACTGAAAGAGCCTAAGACGATTGCGGAAATTAAGTCTACAGGAGCAGAGACCATGAGTTTGCTGCAGCATATCAACAAGGAACGCAGCCGCACAGCAAGAAAATTTATTATTGATTTTTCCTCCTGTACATTGTATAATACAGGAAAATATGAATCGCACTTCTTGCCGCCGGGTAAGGAGTTCAGCGTCAGAGTTTCTATCGTTAGGCCATGGAAGATAGAAAGTTCTGACGCTATTTTTTTTAGATTTCAGGAGTGAGCAGACATATGGAACAACAGTCTTGTATGCGGGATTTTGCCCACTATACAATTTTAAGTGTTTTAGGAACATTGGGAGTATCCTGCTATATTTTAGCCGATACATTTTTTGTATCAAAAGGTCTGGGGACAAACGGCCTTACCGCATTAAATCTTGCTATTCCTGTGTATAATTTTATTCATGGCACAGGACTGATGCTTGGTATGGGCGGCGCAACCAGATTTTCAGTTTGTAAAAGCCAGAAAAAGGCGGAGGAAATTGATCGGGTTTATACAAACACCATCTATCTTGCCTTGTTTTTTTCGGGAGTATTTGTCCTGATCGGTTTGTTTTTTTCTCGTCAAATGGCAATCCTCCTGGGGGCGGACGCAAGCGTATTGGAAATGACAGATACTTATCTGCGCTGGCTGCTGCTGTTTGCGCCTGCTTTTATTTTGAATGATGTGTTCCTTTGCTTTGTAAGAAATGATGACGGCCCGCAGCTTTCCATGGCCGCTATGCTGATCGGAAGTTTTTCCAATATCCTGTTGGATTATATTTTTATCTTTCCGATGAAAATGGGAATTTTCGGCGCCATTTTTGCCACAGGGCTATCCCCGGTTATCAGTATTGTGATGATGCTTCCGCACTGGAGCAGGAAGAAAAATACCTTCCATTTTGTAAAAACAAAAATCAGGAAATATATGATAAAGCTGGTTTTATCATTGGGTTTTCCGTCTTTGATCGCACAAGTTTCCTCTGGAATCGTGATGATCACATTTAACGCAATTATATTAAAGCTGGCGGGAAATACGGGGGTCGCCGCATATGGCGTCATTGCAAACATTTCGCTTGTGATCGTTGCTGTATATACGGGCATTGCGCAGGGTATTCAGCCATTGGTCAGCACCTTTTACGGGGTCAGGAACAGCAGGCAGGCAAAAGACGTATTTCATTACGCCCTGGTAACGATGCTGTCGGTATCTGCGATTGTGTATCTGCTCATTTTTGTCTTTGCAGAGCCGATTACCGCTGTTTTCAATAGCGAGAACAATTTGGAGCTGCAGCGGATTTCCGTAACCGGTTTAAAATTATATTTTATGTCTGTTCCATTCGTCGGATATAATATTATTTTAGCCACCTTTTTTACTTCCATAGAAAGGGCGCTGCCTGCACATATACTTTCGATATTAAGGGGATTGGTTTTGATCATTCCCATGGCATTTTTACTGTCTGCTTTATGGAAAATGACAGGGGTCTGGCTTACTTATCCGATATCAGAATTTTTCACTGCGATACTCGGATTTGTAATAGATAAGCATAAAAACAAACAGAAAGGAACAACAGATTATGAAGATTGAAGAAAGAAGCGCATTACTTGTCATCGACATCCAACAGGAAGATTTTAAAGAGATGACAGAGGATACTCTGCACAGCCCGGAATGGGACTGCATTCGGAATGCGAAGAGGGTATTGGATGTGTTTCGTGCAAAGAAGCTGCCTGTGATCCAGATCAAAGAGGTTCATCGGCCGGATATGATCGATTTCGGGCGGGAGTTAGATGGTTCCGAGGACGTTCACTGTATAGAAAGCTCCCCCTATACAGATTATGCAGATTTGACCTATCCGATAGAGGGAGAATATTTAATTTCAAAGAGAAGGTACAGTGCTTTCTTTGGTACAGACCTGGAAATTTTGTTAAAAGGGCTTGGAGTAGACACACTGTACCTGATCGGCGGATTGACGGATGTTTGTATTCATTATACGGCAGTGGATGCACACCAGCATGATTATCATTTCAAGGTTGTGACAGACGCCTGCAGCGGTTCCAGTACGGAAGCACATAACTATGCATTGAAGGCAATGCAGTATTTACAGCGTGACGCATGGATCACCGTTGCGGATGTGGAATCTTCCATATAAGGAAGGGCAGGCCCGCCGTGAATTGTAACAGCCCTATTCTGCCTCCTTCAGCAGCTTCTTGACCATGGCCACATGTCTTGTAGTCTGCTCTACCGCATCGTACCCGCCTTCATCTTCGTATTCCGTCACGATGAAGCCGTCATAATCCGTACCTGCGATCACCGGGATGATCTCCTCATACGGGATCGCGGGTTCATGCAGGTTCTCGTCCACGTAATGACATTTTCCATGCATCTCAAAGCAGTACGGCATGATCCGCTTTAAGCCTTCCAGCTCTGCCTTACAGCTCTTCCGGAACTGTACGAATCCGTACATACTGTTGAGGGTGGCGCCCAGCGCAGGGCATTTCGCCATATCGGGACCCATGATCTTCATGGCTTCCTCCATGGGAACCTCGTCGTACCGGAGCTGCGCGCATTTCTCAAGCTGTTCTACCGTGGCTCCTGCTGCCAGTGCCCGATCCCAGTACGGCTTGTTCGGTTTTGTCGCGAAGCATCCGAAATCCGGGACGAACCCGATATACTTACTTCCGGTCTTTTCGATCACTTCCAGATAATCCAGTATGGGCTGCGTGATGGGGCTGTCCGGATTATGGATCTCGATCCCCACATGTACATTGTACGCCTCCGCATAGGGCGCGATCCTTGCCAGCCCATTGGGCGACAGAAGATACTGCTCCCGCATGACCGTACATCCCAGCTTATTGGCAGAGACAATATCTGTGATCGCCCGCGCCACCATCTCATCCTCGGTCAGATCCCGATCCTTTAACATACCCCGGTCCATATTCGCCGCATAGCAAATGGGGCCGATCCCATACTTTTCCGTACATTGGCGGATAAAATCTACAAATTCATCTGAGACATGAGGGTAGGACGGGATCATCTGTGTCGCCACGATCTCATATCCTTCCGCACCAAGCTCCGCGGCCGTGCGGATGACGCCTTCCAAATCCAGCTCTCCTTTCAGATAAGGAGTTCCCAGTGAAAAAAGTGTGATACCTGTTTTTACGTTTGCCATAATGCATACCTCCAAATCTGTAATTTTTAGTCTGTTATCGCCATTGTTTTTGTCCCGCAGCTGTCCACCGGCATGTACATATGGTCCGATCCGATCGGCATATACGGGGAACGGAAGAATAATGTCACATCAATCTTATGCTCTCCCTCCGGAAGTCCGCCCGGATAGAATACCCGGATTGTTGCCGGCTCCTTGATCTGCCAGAATTCGGTGTAGCATTTGTCAAACTCCACGGGGCTGAATTCCTTCCCGTTGATACAGAATTTGATCCGCTCAGCAGGTACTTCAAAATCGTCTACCTTTACCCCAAACTCATCGATCACGGACAGAAAATGTCCCCGATAGTAGCTGAGCCGGATGTCAAACTGATACCCCATTTTTTTCCCGTTTACATAGTAATTCTTAAAGCTGTCATCCACGATGACATCCACAAAATTCATCCGCATTGCAAATCCCATTTGTGCGCCTCCTTTTTAAACAAGTCTAAAACCTGATCTCTTTGTTTTCCGCGGCGGATCTGTAGATCGCGTCCAGAACCTTTGTGACTGCCAGTGCTTCTTCCGGCTTCACAAGAGGCTGCGTCCCATTCTGTACCGCTTCCAGCCACTGCCTGCAGTCAACGGTTCCTTCCTCTCCGCCGCCACCGCCGAAATAAGCGACTCCGCCTACCGGGGATATGGTCTCTTCCATAAGCTGTCCGTTTCTTCCGCGGTTATAGATCAGTTCATTTTTTCCATAGCTCATGCCGGAATGGATCTCCGCACCGGCCAGTGTTCCGCAGAGTGTGGTGGATGCTTCTCTTGACTCCAGCATATTCAGCGCCCAGCTTGCTTCCAGCGCGATAGTCGCTCCGTTTTTCATTTTCACAAAACCGACTGCAGAGTCTTCCACCTCGTAGGTCTTGGGATCCCATGGCCCGAATAAATTTCCTTCCGTCGCCTGCTCCAGACCGCCGAGCTTGTAAAATACGGAACCGGACACGCTCTCGACCTCATAATTACCCATGCACCACAGTGTGATATCCAATGCATGTGTGCCGATATCGATCAGCGGACCGCCGCCCTGGGCTTCCTTGTCCATGAATACGCCCCATGTGGGAACGCCCCTTCTCCTTACCGCGTGTGCCTTGGCATAATAGATGTCTCCCAGTTCGCCTTTTTGGCATGCGCTGTGCAGGTTCTGCACCTCTGCCCGGAAACGGTTCTGGTAGCCTACCGTAAACTGCATTCCCGACTTCTTCCACGCATCCACCATCTTCTGCGCCTCTTCCGTGCTGTGGGACATGGGCTTCTCGCAGTATACATGCTTCTTTGCCTCAAATGCCGCGATTGCGATCTCACTGTGGGAAACATTCGGCGTACAGATATGTACCACCTCTACATCCGGATTGGCAAGAACCTCTTTATAATCCGCGGTCACCTGTGCGCCCTCTGCACCGTATTCCTTTGCCGCTGCCTCCGCGCGCTCGATCTTGATATCACAGAACGACACGATCTCAGCCAAATCCGCATTGTTCTTTAATGCCGGAAAATGTTTCTGGTTCGCGATACCGCCGCATCCAATGACTGCAATTTTTAATTTACTCATGTTTGATTCCTCCGATTTCTATTGTTTTTGATGAGTTTAGTTTAACAGAAACTGTATGAAGCCGCTTCTTCCCCCGCAACTTTTTCAGCGTCCGATTTTGACTTTGGATGCTGACATGCACTTTTCCTTATATGGAAAAAGGTCAAAAATCTGATATTATTTTTGACCTTCTATATTTGCACCTCCCTGAAAAGTTACTTTTCACGGGATGGGGAAACAGGCGAGATCGTTCCAACAGGCGGGGAAGGACGCAGCAAATAAAGAAGAGTTGCAACCATATAATATTTTTGCTAAAATTGTAATATAAATAAAAGTTGAGAGGTGTTGTATGGATATACATCTTACTGGAGAAACCGAAAAAATAGATAAAAGAATTCATTTATTAATCAGTGGATTATTACCGAATGAAGAGTGTACGATCAGACTTAATGTATATTATTCATGGACTGAGTATGAGATGGAATCTTCTGCACGTTTCAGATCAAATGAGGAGGGCTGTATAAATCTTGATCAAGATATTCCGATCTGCGGAAGCTATACAGAAGCGAATGCCATGGGGCTGTTTGCTTTACTAAAGGATAAACAGGTCATTGCTTCAAAAAGAGCAGAGCGTGATTTTACAAAAGAGTATATTATCTGTAAATTTAGCGCTGTCACTCAGCAATCCTCCGCAGAAGCTGAAATCAAGAGAAAGTTTATTTATAACAATATTGAACAGCTGCATATGTATGAACCTTTTCGCGGAGAGTATTTTGCTCATAAAGACCAAGAGAGCAGAGAGCAAATTTTGCTTCTTGGAGGGTCAGAAGGAAACATAAATCCTATTTTACCTATCGCCGCAGTTTTAGCAAATTATGGGTTTGATGTCCTTGCGCTGCAATACTTTAGTCCCCCTAGGGATACTTTACCGGTATCCTATTTGCCTAAATTTTTAATGAATATCAAACTTGAATATATTTTTCAAGCGATAGAATGGTTAAAAAGGGAGAAGGGAGTTTCAGAAATATCCATTATGGGTCTGTCAAAAGGGGCAGAATTGGCAATGCTTATTGCATCGAAACTGTCTTTTGTAAAAAAAGTGGTAGCAATAGCCCCTTCTCTCTATGTATATAGCGGTATTCCTTTTCCGATTTCCTCCTGGTCCTTAAACGGGAAACGATTGCCCTGTATACACTTAAATCCAGTTGTCTCATCATTTGATTTTTATAAAAATATGATATTTCCCATGATGAAATTGCCGAAAGGATATTGGCTGACTTATGAATTGAGCCAGCGTTTCTGTTTAAACAGAAGCAAAAAAAGAATACCTGTTGAGAACATAAAAGGAGAGATATGTTTAATTGGAGGGAAAAAAGACTCTATGTGGAATAGCTGCGGAGCAATCAAGAAAATAAATGAAATTTTTGATTCATTAAATTTAAGTCATAAAGTCAAAAGTTATCAGTATGATCAATGCGGACATGCATTCTATGTTCCATTTGTTTTTGAACCAGTAGTAGAAACTGGAGGAAAAAAGTTGGAGATGCTGAAAGCGAATGAAGACTCATGGGGTAAAATGATTGCGTTTTTAAAATCAGGACTTTGATAAGATCACTTTCATAAAATGGACGGATTCTCTTTAAATTTCAGCAGCACGGTATGCATCCTCCACCATTTGGACTACATGGGAGGCACAGGAGATGGAGGCATCCTTCCAGTTCCCGGCAGCCTGGAGGCCGTCATGGAGACGGACGGACAGGGGGATGCAGACCCAGTTCCCGATACTTCCGGCCAGGATTCCGAGGCCGCCGAACATATGTCCATGGATATACTGGGGGGTTGCGGAGTTTTCTGAGCTTATCCGACCGAAGCATAAGGCCTATTGTAATGACTTCTCACTTGGCATCACCAGGAAGCCCAAGCCATTCCTTTATGGTTTCTACCGCATAACCTACGCCTTGGGAAATCTTTTCAACATCAACCCCAAGATTATAAAAATTCCTGGCTATTTCCATCGCTTTCTTCTGTTCGGATTCTTTTCTTATTTCCTGAATCGCCTGACACACATCAACCACCTCTTCACTTTCATCATATTTTATTCCTGAATTTGTAATTGCCTCAATCACATCCGCCGCCCTGCGCTCCACTTCTCGGAAACGCTCTTCATTGGCTGCCAATACCCTGCTTAAATTTTCCTTGTCTTTCGAATACTTGATGAACAGCATGACTTCCCGCAGACTGGACTGGAATTTCATGATCTCCTCATCTGCCATCTGCGCCGGGGCAATCAGCCGCACATGGTAATTGTCCATGCAGGCAAGCACATCCGGGTCAGACACATCCATCATGTCAAACAGGCTTAATGGCCCATCCCACTCTTCCGAGCCAAAAAATATAGTCACCGTGAT
This sequence comes from uncultured Clostridium sp., assembly GCA_964415625.1. Classification (GTDB taxonomy): domain Bacteria; phylum Bacillota; class Clostridia; order Lachnospirales; family Lachnospiraceae; genus Schaedlerella. The sequence goes on along the minus strand of CAYQBE010000207.1, from coordinate 32 downwards.
GGATGGTATCAGTCTGTCTCCTGACCAGAAGC
>CAYQBE010000206.1:0-7448 GCA_964415625.1 uncultured Clostridium sp. | reverse complement strand
CACCGTCTTCCAGTTCATGAGCGGCTCCCCGCCGAAGAAATCCACCTCCAGGTTGTGTCTGTTGCCGGAATGCTGGGCCAGGAAGTCCAATGCCTTCTTCCCGATCTCCGGGGACATCATGGCGCGCCGCCCGTGATACTCCCCTTCCTCCGCAAAACAGTACTTGCAGGCAAGGTTGCAGTCATGGGCGATATGGAGGCACAGTGCCTTAACTACCGTCTTCCTCTGCTTCACCTCGTCTATATAATCTTCATAAATGTCCTGGGTAAATAATTGCCCCGTCCTGGCCAGTTCTGTCACTGCCTCCAGCACCTCCGATACTTCCTCCTCCGGATATCCCGGCAGCTCCCGCAAAAGGGCTTCCAGGGTTCCCGGGCTGTTCAGCGTGTCACAGGTATGGGAGGGATTCTGCCGCTCCAGACAGGCGATCACATCATAGGCGATCTTGTCCACCACATGGACAGAACCGCTGTTTACATCCAGGACGATGTTGTATCCATGATTCTGGTATTGATGTATCACGATATGCCCCGCTTTCTTCTTTATACATGGATAAAGCAGCGACTCCGGCCGCTGCCTTAACAATCTTATTCTGTCTATTTTTTATGCTCGCATGTCTGATTTCCCACGGTACAGGAAGTCTTGCATGCGGACTGACAGGACGTCTGACATTCTCCACATCCGCCTTGATTCACTGTATGGTTCAATGTCTGCGTATTCAGTGTCTTAATGTGTTTCATCTCTTTTCCTCCTACTCATCATGCTCTGCGGTTCTGCCGAAACCGGCCTTCGGACCTGCAGATACCGCTGCTCCGCAATATTATAGCACAATGCCCTCTGATTTTAAAGCATTTTTTTGTAAAATGCCCTGTAACCTTTCACAGCCTCATACAGATCCGCCTTGCTGGTCGCCTCCCAGGGGGCATGCATGCTCAAAACCGCAAGACCGCAGTCGATCACTTCCATCCCGTATTTTGCCATAATATAGGCAATGGTACCGCCGCCCCCCTGGTCTACGGCTCCCAGTTCCGCAGTCTGGAAGGTCACATGGTTTTCCTCCATGATCCGGCAAAGCTTCGCCATATATTCCGGATTCGCGTCATTGGCCCCGGATTTGCCACCGCTGCCGCTGTATTTGTTGAAGACCAGCCCGTTTCCCAGATAGGCGGAATTTTTCTTTTCAAAATATTTCTCAAAAGCCGGGTCATAGGCGGCGCTTACATCCGCGGACAGCATCCGGGAATGCAGAAGTGCCCGGCGCAGACGGAGGTCAAACGGGATCTCCCGCATGGACGTTTTTCCGAATGCTTCCCCGGTCATGGCAAGGAGCTCGGCCACCGCGTTTTCAAAAAAACGGGACTTCATACCCGTGGCGCCGTTGCTCCCGGTCTCCTCCTTGTCCACCAGCAGGCAGCAGGCCGTTCTTTCAAAGCCGTTTGTCCCGGCTTCTTTGTCCCGGTCTTCCAGCAGCGCGCTCAAAGCGGCAAACGCACAGCTCCGGTCGTCCTGCCCGTAGGAGAGCACCATGCTCCGATCCAGTCCGCATTCCCTTGCCCTCCCGGCCGGCACGATCTCCAGCTCCGCGGACAGGAAATCCTCCTCCTGAATCTGGTAGGTTTCAGACAGGATCTCCAGGATGTGCTGCTTTACGTCCTGATCCTTTATGGGCCGGTTTCCGATCAGCAGGTCCATCTTCTCCGCGTCAAAAAAATCCTTCACCTTCTGCTCATTCCGCTCTCTGCCGAGATGGGGCAGCAGATCCGTGATCACGAACACCGGATCGTCTTCCTTCTCACCCACGGACAGATGGACACAGGTTCCGTCTTTCCGGACGATGATCCCGTGCAGCGCCAATGGAAGCGCGAACCACTGGTATTTTTTGATCCCGCCGTAGTAGTGGGTATCCAGGTACACATTTCCGGCTTCCTCATAGCAGGGCACCTGTTTCAGGTCCAGGCGCGGGGAATCGATGTGGGCGCCGATGATGTTCATGCCCTGTTCCAAAGGCTCTGTGCCGATCCGAAAAAAGGCGGCCGACTTCTCCATAAAGGAAATATACACCTTGTCGCCGGGCTTCAAGGACTCTCCTTGATGGATCATCTGCAGGAGATCTCGGTATCCCGCCTCCCGTGCCATGCGGACGGACTCTGCGGCGCACTCCCGCTCCGTTTTTCCCGCATCCAAAAAACGGCGGTATCGAATGCTCAGTTCTTCTACCGCCGCCAAATCTTGCTCATTATAAAAATTCCATGCGTTTTTTCTCTCCATACCATCTGCTCCTTTTATAAACTGAATCTATCATAGTATGGAGAAAATTCCTATTTTTATTCCTGTTTCATGGAGGATTGCTGCGCTTTATCGCATATCCTTCAAAAATGCGCGGTATCCTCTATACGCTTCATATATATCCGCCTTGCTGGAAATCTCCCATGGCGCGTGCATGCACAGGACTGCCACTCCGCCGTCGATCACTTCCATGCCGTATGCGGCCAGTATGTACGCAATGGTGCCGCCGCCGCCTGCGTCGATCTTGCCCATCTCCGCCATCTGGAAGCCCACATGATTGTCATCAAATACCCGGCGCAGCTTTGCGATATACTCCGCATTGGCGTCATTGGAACCGCTCTTTCCGCGTGATCCCGTATGCTTGGTAAACACAGGCCCTTTTCCGAAGAAGCTGGAAGACCTTTTTTCGTATACATCCGTATACATGGGGTCATAGGCCGCGCTCACATCGGAGGAGATCATGGTGGAATGCGCCAGGGCACGGCGCAGCTTTAACTCGGAGAAGCCTCCCAGCTTATCATACAGCTCTGCCACCGCATTTTCAAAGAATCTGGAATGCATTCCGGTTGCCCCCACGCTTCCGATCTCTTCCTTATCCACCAGGATGCAGCAGGCCGTGCGGTCTACCTGCTGTGTATCCAGCATAGCTGCCAGGGAGGTATACGCGCAGATCCGGTCGTCCTGCCCGTAAGCCATGATCATGCTGCGGTCCAATCCGCACTCCCTTGCCTTTCCTGCGGGCACCACTTCCAGCTCCGCAGACATCAGATCTTCCTTCTCAATGTGGTATGTCTCCCGGATCAATTTCAATATCTGCGCGGCAGCAGCGTCCTTCTCCTCTCCTGCCAGCGGCCTGCTTCCGATCAGGATGTCCAGGTTTTCCCCTTCCACCACCACGGAAGCCTTCTTCTCCATCTGCTTGGAAGAAAGATGTACCAAAAGGTCCGTCACCACAAAAACCGGATCCGTATCCTGTTCCCCGATGGAAATAGTCTCTCTCGTCCCGTCTTTTCTCACGATCACCCCATGGATCGCCAGAGGCACCGTAACCCACTGGTATTTCTTGATCCCGCCGTAATAGTGGGTATCAAAATAAGCGAATCCGCTTTCTTCATAGAGCGGGTTCTGTTTCAGGTCCAGGCGCGGGGAATCAATATGCGCCCCCAGGATGTTCATGCCGTTTTCCAGGGGCTCTGTCCCAATCTGGAACAACGCAATGGATTTTTCCATCCATGCCGCATAGACCCTGTCTCCGGGCCGGAGCTGCTCTGCCGTGTATAAATTGCGGTAGCCCCTTTCCTCGGCCTGACGGATGATCTCGGTCACACACTCCCGCTCCGTCTTGCCGGCATCCAGGAAGGCACGGTAGTCCCCGCATACCTTTTCCAGTGCATCCAGTTCGTCTGCTTCATAAGTCAGCCATAAATTTTTCTCTTTCATCTTTCGTCTCCTTCTTTCCTGGTATCACCCACACGAATAAACCATACGGAAAGCCCCGCCAAAAACCGCGGGGCCTTCTGATCTTCTATCATTTCTTAAAATCTGAACTTCTCCTCAAAATAGGACTTCAGGTCTTCGATCTTCACCCGCTCCTGTTCCATGGTATCACGGTCACGCACGGTTACGGCGCCGTCTTCCTGAGAATCAAAGTCATATGTCACGCAGAACGGGGTCCCAATCTCATCCTGGCGGCGGTAGCGTTTTCCGATATTGCCCCTGTCGTCATACTCACAGTTGAAATATTTGGACAGCTCCGCGTAAACCTTCTCCGCGCCTTCGTTCAGCTTCTTGGACAGCGGCAGCACGCCGACCTTCACCGGAGCCAGCGCCGGATGGAAATGGAGCACGGTTCGCATGTCTCCGCCTTCCAGCTCTTCCTCGTCATACGCACTGCACAAAAATGCCAGTACCATACGGTCCGCGCCCAATGAGGGCTCAATCACGTATGGGATGTACTTTTCGTTCTTCACATCGTCAAAATACGTCAGATCCTGCTTGGACACTTCCATGTGCTGGGACAAGTCGTAATTGGTACGGTCCGCGATTCCCCACAGTTCTCCCCAGCCGAAGGGGAACAAAAATTCCACGTCCGTGGTGGCCTTGCTGTAGAAGGAAAGCTCTTCCTTATCATGGTCACGGTAGCGCACCTCATCCTCTTTGAGTCCGAGGGAGCTGAGCCAGTCCAGACAGAACTGCTTCCAGTAAGCAAACCACTCCAGGTCCGTATCCGGCTCACAGAAGAATTCCAGCTCCATCTGTTCAAATTCTCTGGTACGGAAGGTAAAGTTGCCCGGTGTGATCTCGTTCCGGAAGGACTTCCCGATCTGCGCGATGCCGAACGGAATCTTCTTTCTGGATGTCCGCTGTACGTTCTTAAAGTTCACGAAGATCCCCTGGGCAGTCTCTGGCCGAAGGTATACCGTATTCTTGGCATCCTCGGTCACGCCCTGGAAGGTCTTGAACATCAGGTTGAACTGCCGGATATCGGTAAAATTATGCTTTCCGCAGGTGGGACACGGAACCTGGTGCTCCTGGATAAACGCGGTCATCTGCTCCTGAGTCCAGGCATCCACGGTGCCCTCTAGGGCAATCCCCTTTTCCTCACAGAAGTCCTCGATCAGCTTATCCGCGCGGAACCGCTCATGGCACTCCTTACAGTCCATCAGAGGGTCGGAAAATCCGCCCAGATGTCCGGATGCCACCCAGGTCTGGGGATTCATCAGGATCGCACAGTCCACACCCACATTATAGGGGGATTCCTGGACGAACTTCTGCCACCAGGCTTTTTTTACATTATTCTTCAATTCCACGCCAAGATTGCCGTAATCCCAGGTATTCGCCAGGCCTCCGTAGATCTCGGAGCCGGGATATACGAAACCTCTCGATTTTGCAAGGGCCACAATCTTTTCCATCGTCTTTTCTACCATACTGTCTGTTCCTCACATTCTTTTTTTCATCACTCTTTACAGCTGTAAACAGGAATCCTCTCAGCCGGATCCTGTCTGCCGCTTCCTAAACAATAGTCATTATACCGATTCCGCCGGGATTTGTAAAGATGAACAGGGATATAAATTTCAGGTCAGATCTCCAGGGTCTCCAGGATTTCCAGTGACTTGAATTTCTTCTCCACATAGACATCCAGATACCGCTCCATCACCCGCCCCAGCTCCTCCAGCACCGCGTCGCTGACCACAAAGGTATAGAGCTTCTCGATCCGGCTGCTCTCAATATACTGCATGCTGTACAGCGTGGATGTATCCAGCTGCATCCCGTCCATCACATCCTGCATGCATTCGCTGCACACCAGCCCGCCCTTTTTCACGCTGAACACAGCCGGACGTTTTTCATCCCCGCAGGAAATGCACCGGAAGACCTGGGGGCCTTCCCCGTTGATACACAGTGCCCGCAGTTCAAATATGTACCGGACCAGCCGGTTGGGGATCTTTTCATTGGTCAGGGCGCGCATGGACTGGTACAAAAGCTTTAACATTTCCCGCTCGTCATTGGCTTCCTTTGCATAAAAATTTGCAAATTCGAGAAAATAAAAGCCATAATACGCGCCCACCATATCCTCCCGCAGCTCCGCAAAATAGTTGGATATCTTCGCGGACTTCACCGTGTAGGAGGTTCGTCCCGCATACAGTGTAAACTCACCGAAGGAACAGGGGTTGACTGCGCCCACCAGGGGGCTGTTCGGTTTTCTGGCTCCTCTGGCAAATGCGGCAACCTTTCCCTGTTCCCTGGTCAGGATCACAACCCGCCTGTCATATTCCCCTACCGGCGCTGTAGAAAGCACCATGCCGGTTACTGTTATCTCATTCAAATTCCTCGCCCCTGCCCCGGCAATGATACGCCGCAAAATGCTTTCACAGTTCCTTAGGAGTTGTAGAAAAATAACTCCTTACGCCGTATCATCTGCCTCTGTGTACAACGGAATGATGACCGAATCCTGCTCCTTACGGATCCGCCCTTCACCGTCCGCCTGATTCCTGTTTTCCCGGTGTCCATACAGCTCCATCTTATATTCCAGATAGTCACATACCCCGCCGGTTTTTGAAAATTGCTCCCAGTATCTCTTCTCCATCGGATCACCTCTTCATCTGTGTGATACTGAACGCCGGATCGATCTGTCGCACAGCATCCTGTCTATAGATTTAGGTTTTCCGAATTTTGTCAGGTCTATACCTCGTAAAATCTGGCAGCGCTTTTTTCCCATGCTCCCCTTGACAGCCCCGTTTTTCAAGTGCATGGGCTGTCCGGTCACATCTCGTCCTTCGTATACCCGAAATTTTTCATCAAAAAGTCGCTGTCCCGCCAGTTTTTCTGCACCTTCACCCAGAGCTTCAGATTGACCCTGCAGCCCAGCATTTTCTCAATCTCAAACCGTGCCGTGCTTCCGATCTTTTTCAGCATGGCACCCTGCTTCCCGATGATGATCCCTTTGTGGGAATCCCGCTCACAGATCACCGTGGCGTCGATGTGCATAACCTTGTTCTGCACCTTCATCCGGTCGATGGCCACCGCGATGCCGTGGGGGATCTCATCCTCCAGGCAGTGCAGCGCCTTCTCCCGGATCAGCTCCGCCACGATCTGCCGCTCGGGCTGGTCCGTAATGGTGTCCTCGTCGTAGAACTGCGGTCCGTAGGGAAGATACTGCAGGATCACCCGGATTAGTTCCTCCGTGTTTTCCCCGCTCCGTGCGGAGACCGGAACGATCTCGGCAAAATCATATTCCTTCCGGTACGCGTCGATACAGGTCAGGACCTCTTCCTTTTTCACCATATCGATCTTGTTGATCACAAGCACCACCGGGGTCGTGATCTTTTTCAGCTGCTCTATGATGTGCCGCTCCCCGGCGCCGATAAACGTGGAAGGCTCCACCAGCCACAGTGCCGCGTCCACGTCATCCAGGGAATGCCTTGCAATGTTCACCATATATTCCCCCAGCTTATTCTTCGCCTTATGGATTCCCGGCGTATCCACGAACACGATCTGCCCTTCCGGCCGGGTCAGCACCGTCTGGATCCGGTTCCTGGTGGTCTGGGGCTTGTTGGAGGTGATGGCAACCTTCTGACCGATCAGATAATTCATCAATGTCGATTTTCCCACATTGGGCCGCCCGATCAGGGTCACAAAACCCGATTTGTAATTTTCCTTCATCC
>CAYQBE010000205.1:0-7541 GCA_964415625.1 uncultured Clostridium sp. | reverse complement strand
TGTGCATCCTCCTGACCAATCAGCGTGGTGATTGGTCAGGGTCTGACCTGTAACCGTCCGAACAATTCCGGGACAGATTGGATAAAAAGCGTTCCCGGGCAGCGCTGGTGCATAGCTCCAGGTTTCGTTTATCCTTTGCCGTATTGAGCCATGCCGCATTCGGAGAAACCTGATTTTTAGTGACTGTGAGCAAAAAATCAATATCGTCCTGATACTGCCTGGCCTGCCGCACAAATCCGAGGGTTCTGCTGGCTGTGATCGCGGAGCGCAGGCTGTTGATGTAATCAAACCGGTCATCCATTTTCGGATGATCATAATAGTCAAGAAACGGAATCGAGATATCTTTATTTTCTGACTTATAGTAAGTTGTCAGCGCTTCCATTTCCATACGGGTGGCATTGTAGGGATTGATTCTGTTCAGATGAATCTTCTGCTCAAATACTCTTCCTTGTCCGTCAGCGCCTCTTGCGACCAGAACCGGTTCGTCCTCTGTGGATTCGGCTGCATGGTAAAAACGAAATTCCAGATCAGGCTGAATCCCCATCCAGGTAAGTGGGCTATTGTCTTTCAGCTCATAGTACCCTGGCAGTTCATCTACCTGCTCCCACGTCTCGCCGAACACATCTTCCTCGACATCAATCGTATGGCCCAGCCAGGTGGTCTCCGAAGCATCGCCGGGCGGAAGTGAGGAATATGAACTCCATCCCCCTCCGGACGTTCCGGCTGTCCGTGATGCGGCCAGTCCGGCATAGCTGTTTAAACCTGTCAGTCCATTCGACCCGGAATACGCATTTACTCCTGTGAGGCCGCCCAGTACGGCAGAACCATAAAGCCCGGCAAGACTGCTAAGTGCCGAGAGACTGTTCATTCCGGCAAGGCTGCTAAGCGCCGAGAGACTGTTCATTCCGGTAAAGCTGCCAAACGCCGAGAGACTGTTCATTCCGGCAAGGCTTCCAAGCGCTGCGGAGCTATTCAGCCCGCCAGATCCTGCGGCTGCCATTGCGCTGCTGAATCGGGCCAGTCCGGCAAGGGAAGAAATTCCACTCAGTCTGGAATAGCCGCTGGTTCCGGCAGTGCTGTTTGCTTTCGAAGAGGTGCTGCGCTTTGCGGTTCCATTTTTCATTTTATGCATATTCAATGTCTGGAACCTTGGCAATCCTGTCCTCAAAGAATCATTTGCATGAGAAATCGCTGTCATTTTTTCGAATAACCTCCTGTCAATAGCGTATTTTTACCTGTGTGCAAAAGTATACCCAAGGGCATCCCATTATGGCCATTCGGCCGTTTCGTAAAGTATACTAAATAAGCGGTTCTCCGGCAAGTATATGACAGGAGCAAAGACGGTTTAAAAAGAATATGTGTTACTGATGATATCTTGATCAGGCATGTTTGGTAACTCAGAGCGTCATTTAAAATTGCCTGCGGCACTGGATGGACTGAAAGCCGGCTTTTATATGCAGCCTCTCCGGCTATTGACAATAACGTGCTTATGTTTTATACTGTGCTTACATTGATAACACACCATAAAACAGAATGGCGGTGAGGATTTGGAGATCATAGTGAGCAATAAGGCAAGCCGCCCCTTATACGAGCAGATTGCCACACAGATCAAATCGGCAATTATGAGCGGGGAATTGAAGGCCGGCGAAGCAATTCCCTCAGTGCGGGCGATGGCAAAATCTCTGCATATCAGCATTTTGACTGTCCAAAAAGCATATTCCACGCTGCAGGAGGATGGCTTTATTGAGACCACGGCCGGAAAAGGCTGCTATGTATCGGCACAGAATCAGGACTTTTATCTGGAAGAACAGCAAAAGAAAATTGAAGAAAAGTTTTCAGAAGCAATAGAGATTGCCCGGGTAAGCGGGATCTCACTCGATAAATTGCTGAACCTGATCACGCTTTTATATGAAGAGGGCGACTAGGAACTGTTAAAGAATTAATCTTCACATCTGACTTGTCTAAATCTTCTTATGTTGCGTCACATGCAAAGTTAATTTTTAACAGATCCTAAACGGCCGATCCTGTTTTTGGGGCTAGGGATCTGTGAAAAGTGCATGGCGGCAGTCAAAACGCTGCCGCCATGATTACGGTTCTTAATAAAAAGAAGCTTGAACGGGATCAAAGCGCAGAGTTTATTTCAGATCTCAAAAGTGCTCGGCAAACGTTCCTTTCCCCACCGTTACCTCCTGAAAATCCGTGATCCCTTTCCCTTCATTGGGATATTTCACCGAATACAGCTGATCCGCCGCAAAGACCGCTACCAAGATACATGCAGTCACCATCAGGGTTCTGGCGGGAAGCTTCCGGAACACTCCGTCCAGGAAGGGAACCAGCACATACACTACTGCCATGCCGCCGATGCCGAAAGTGAGCAGTCCTTCCGCGCAGATCCTGCCGTGCAGATTGAGGAAGTACCCAGTATAATCCCACCATCTTGTGCCGCCATGGAGGGATTCCAGGAAAAGGGACGTGAAATATTCCACGCATCCGCAGAGGAGGATGGCAAGGACAAATTCCACTGCCGGCTTTTTGCGGAATTTATTTAACAGCAGCAGGATCATGACGCTTCCGAATCCATAGATCGGAAGCCAGGGGCCGTGCAGGACGCCCCGGTTGGCAAATTCTCCGTCCGTGATCAGGTGGAGGCTCACCTCCCACAGCCATCCGGCAAAGGACAGCGTGAAAAAGATCAGGATCACGGACCAGATGGAATAGTACCGGAGATAATTCTGGCTGGCGATCCATTTCCGTTTTTTATGCTCCGGAATGGGGTACAGCCTGGTGGGATATACCAGTCCTTCCGCTGCCTTTTTGTCATATTCCAGCTGGAAGCGCAGACTCTGTTCCTCTTCCAGTATCTCGATTGCTTTATTCCGTCGGAATGTGACTCCGAACACATCTGCTAAAAATTTCTGAATGCCTCCCAGCTTCGCGGCCTCCGGCAATTTTCTGCCGTATTCCTCATACACATCGGAATAAGTAAATTCCAGCATCAGAGGATCCGCATTTTCAAATAAACAGGTATCATTCAAAAGCTCTGTCCGTTCCATCTCGCGCTCACGGCCCAGGCGGCGGAGCTCCGCGTAGTATTCTGCCAGCACCGCGGTCTTATACGGAACGGTAAAGAAGATATTGGAAAGGCCGAAGGTCAGGATCCCGAGCATTTCCCAGCCAAGGAGGGAGAGCTCCAGCACAAAGCATTCCCATTTATGGCCGTACATCAGCTTCCGCGACAGGGTGATCGCGTCCATGGTCCGGATGCCCGGATTTTCCGCCAGAATGCAGGGCACCAGATAATAGGAATAAGTCTTGATGATGCCGCCCACGATCGTCAGAGACCAGAGGGTATTCAAAAGACCCGTCACAAAATGCGCGATCCCTACGTGGCACCATTTTTTCACCCGCAGCAGAAACCACACCCGCTGGGCCGGCACCTTTTCATAGCAGCGGCCTTCCAGAAACATCCGCAGCATTACGGTCTGGTACACTCCGACCACAAAGATCTGGATCAGGAACACCAGGAGCAGCGCTCCCAAAAGCATGATCACAATAGCGCCGCTGTCGGTTCCAGCCAGGGAGCGGATGCCTACTGTCAGGGTCAGAAGATACGCTCCGGAGGACAGCTTATTGACAACAGAAGCAAATACGCCGCGGCTCCGACCAAGGGCAGCGCCGGGATTGACCAGCGAATCCTCCACATACCGCTTTTCCGTTTCGCGGACCTCCCGTTTTTGGTCCGCAAAGTTGTCCTCCGCGATCTCCATGGTATAATTCAGGAAGGAATTGATGATGGTGTTGGTAAATGTAACGCTTGCCTGTGATACATCCGCTTCCTGGATATTCATACCGGATCCCGACATGACGGACTGCCCGCCGAGTATGGACGATATGACACAGAGCAGCAGGAACAGGCGGTAGTGTTTTTTTAATACTTTTTTGGCGCGTGCCTTTAAATCTTTTCGAATCTGTTTTCTTGAACGCAAGCCTGCAGGTCTCCAATCGTTTTATTTTGCAGCTATTGTAGAACAGCAGAAAAGATGGGACATCGGTTTCAGACCTTTTCTTTTGCTGTTTTCTGCAGCCGCATTTTTGTGAAAATATGCTCAGATAATCATAACATCGGATGGCGGCTTGCGCAAGTAAAAGCGATTTAATACACAACTCTCATACAGATCCCCTGCGGATAATCTCCGTACTTCTCTCCGAAGATATTCACCCCGCCCAGGTTCGCGGCATCCGGCTTGATGCAGATCTTAAATGAAATATAAGGATGCTCCGTCAGCCCGATCGTATTCAGATTGACAGCAGGGTTGACCGGCATCTCATTGATATATCCCCCGTCCGGGCGCAGCGATATGGTGGTCAGCTGTCCGTACTGGGTGCGGCCCATGGGCCAGATATCCGGGGTCAGCTTCCCTCTTCTTACGCCGAAATCTCCGGGACACGTGTAGGTTCCGACCTCCTGCCCATTGATGGAAAATGTGATGTCCGACGGCCAGTCCTCGCTGTAACCGGGCGCCTCGGAGCAGAGCTCCAGGGTGAAGGAAAGCTCCTGCAGGGTCAGCAGGCTGTTGACTTTGTTCGGGAAACGGTATTCCAGAAATCCATGGTTGAACCAGATGAGCTGTGCGCTGCTGCGTTCGGCGGAATAAAAGGAAACCGGGTTGTCAAAGCAGTCGATGATCCCGTCCATGCCGGCCAGGCCGCAGGTGGGGCTGACGTCAAAATTGTAATAGCTGCCGATGGGCATGTCATATAGAAAAGAATGGTCGGCGGAATCGATGTCCGTGTCATATGCTTCCAGGTGGAAGGAAAGGATATGGCACATACAGACCCGCATGGAGCCGCGGATCCCGGGCTGGTTTTCTGTGATGATCAGCCCGGCGTCCTCCAGGCAGCGGATGTGCATGGCTGTGGAGGACAGCGGGATCTGCAGAAGCCGTGAGATCTCCTGCAGGGATAAGGGCTTGGTCTTGATCAGGTTCATAATGTCGATCCGGACAGGGGAAGACAGTGCTTTGCCGATCGCGACAATATGTTCCTTGTGGCCGGATACAGCCAGGTTGAATTCCAGATTTTTTTCTCCGAGGACTTTTGGGGTGTTTTGGATTGCTGACATGATCATATTCCTTTCGAAAATATTGTAGTAAAAATAACAAAAAATATTACAAAATAAATATTTTGAAATAAAGAAATAAAAAGTATTTATTTCATTATAAATAGAATAAAATGGTTTGTCAAGCAATATTGCACAAAATGGCGAGAAATAAATTGTGAAAATAAACTGAATTTGATATTTTGAACAAAAATGATTGCATTTACAAAAAATGGGGAGTATAGTTAAAATATAACATCTAGCAAAAAGACATATAAAGACTAAAAAAGATAAAACAAAAAAACAGAAATAATTACAAATTTATACTTGGATTAATAAAAATGAAATTGATAGTTTGTCTGAATTTCAAAAAAATGAATTTTGACGCATAAAATAAAATGTATAAATTTCAAAAAAACAGAAATTAAAATAAAAAGGAACAGGTGGAGCAAATGAGAAATGAATATCCGCGTCCGGACTTTGTGCGGGAGCAATGGCAGAGTTTAAATGGAACATGGGATTTCTATGAAGGGCTCAGGGCGGAAAAGCTGCAGATTCAGGTGCCTTTCGTACCTCAGAGCCGACTCAGCGGTATCGGCAGAAATCTGACCTCGGATACCATTTTATATGAGAGACTGTTTACGGTTCCCAGGGAATGGGAAGGCAAGCGGATCCTGCTGCATTTCGGGGCGGTGGATTATCGGTGCAGCGTATGGGTGAATGGCCAGTGCACAGGCACTCATCAGGGCGGTCAGACTCCTTTTGCATTTGATATCACAGATTTTTTAAACGGGGTCGAAGAGCATCTGAGGGTGTCTGCGGTGGACTATCTGACAGACGAGAGCATTCCCCGGGGAAAGCAGTACTGGAAGGAGAAGGGACAGTTCATCTGGTATACCCAGTCCAGCGGCATCTGGCAGTCGGTCTGGATCGAGCCTGTGGATCGCGCCCATATGGAGTGGATGCATTTTACGCCGGACATCGATCAGGGAACGGTGGAGATCACCTACCAGGTATCAGATGACACGCCGGATACCTGCCGGATGGAGCTGGACATCCAATTCCGCGGCAGTAAGGTGTATACGGGGATGATAGAAGGAATCAATAAAAGAGGAAAGATCATTGTGGATGTGTTCCGGAACAAGGCGCTGTGCGGCGCGTTTCATTTTACCGGGTGGTACTGGTCGCCGGAGCATCCTTACTTATTCGATGTGAAGGCAAAGCTCCGGGATGGGGACGACTGCCGGGACAGCATTGAGACGTATTTCGGAATGCGCAAGATCCATGTCCGGGACGGCAGGGTGTACCTGAACAACCAGCCCTATTATCAGAAGCTTCTGCTGGATCAGGGCTACTGGAAGGACGGACTCATGACCGCGCCGGATCAGGAGGAATACGCGGAGGATATCCGCAAAGCGAAGGCGATGGGATTCAACGGCTGCCGGAAGCATGAAAAGGTAGAGGATCCGGTATTCCTCTACTGGGCGGATAAGCTGGGGTTCCTCGTGTGGGAGAGCATGGCAAGCTTTTGGAGCTTCACCCCCCAGGGGGGGACGGCATTTGCCGAGGAATGGACCCGGGTGATCCAGAGGGATTACAACCATCCCTGCATCGTGCTTTGGAATATGATGAATGAAAGCTGGGGGGTTCCCCACGTATATGATGACAGGCAGCATCAGCATTTCGCAAGAGCCATGTACCATATGGCGCGGGGGCTGGACGATACCCGGCTTGTGATTGCCAACGACGGCTGGGAAATGACGGAAAATGATATCTGCGCGTTCCACACCTATAAGCACGGCGAGCAGGGAGACACCGGGCAGCAGGCGCGCTTCCGCGCAGGGGTGCGGAGCCTGGAGGGACTGTCAGGACTTGTAGAAAGGTCCCTGTTTGCAAAAGGATTTTCCTATGAAGGACAGCCGGTCATGCTGACCGAGATCGGAGGCGTTGCCATCCGGACGGCGGAGGAAGGGCACGGAGAAGAAGCGGACAGTACGGCCGGAACCAGCGGGGCAGCAGAAAACACGGCCGGAGCTGATGCGGATACATTCGGTACGGTGGAAGCAGATCCGTGCAGGAACGGCGACGGCAATACAAGCTGGGGCTATACGGGCGCGGACGGCCCGGAGGCGTTTCTTGAGGTTTATGAACGGCTGATCGGCGACATCTATGATTCGGATCTGATCTGCGGCTTCTGTTATACCCAGCTGACAGATATTGAACAAGAGCAGAACGGACTGCTGGATGAGATGCATCAATATAAGGTGGATGCCGCGGCAATCAAGAAGATCAACGACAGCAAAAAGGAAGTTCCGGCTTTTGCGTGAAATTTCTTTCGCATTTTCCTCTAAAATCTGTTATAATAAATTGATTGTTTCCAAAATGGTCGTGTAAAGTATCGTATGAAAAAACGATACGGGAATTGCCCGCATTAAAAATCTGC
>CAYQBE010000204.1:0-7567 GCA_964415625.1 uncultured Clostridium sp. | reverse complement strand
CAAATGACCTGGTGAATCGCAACCGCACAGCTGGAAAAAATTACATTCAGGAGGTTGGTGTCAGTATGACGAGTCAGACATTACGTGAAGCGAGAAAATATGAAGAGGCACTTGAGAAAACCATCCGGAAAGAGGAACGCCCGGAATTTCATTTGACTCCGCGTACGGGCTGGATGAATGATCCCAACGGGTTTTCGTGGTACAAAGGGCAGTATCACATGTTCTACCAGTATTATCCCTACGAATCCAAGTGGGGACCCATGCACTGGGGGCATGCGGTGAGCCGTGATCTGCTGCATTGGGAATATCTTCCTGCGGCGTTGGCCCCAGATGAGTTCTATGATATGGGCGGCTGTTTTTCCGGGAGCGCGATCGCGCTCCCGGACGGCAGGCAGCTTCTGATGTATACGGGCGTGACCGAGGAGAGCCGGCACTGTGGCTCCCGCCGGGATTCCCTGCAGACGCAGTGCATTGCCGTCGGGGACGGGGTAGATTATGAAAAATATGAGCACAACCCGGTTCTGGACGAAAAAGATCTTCCGGAAGGGGGCAGCAAATTGGATTTCCGCGATCCCAAAATCTGGAGAAAGAAGGACGGAACCTACTGCTGCATCGTGGGAAACCGCCCTGCGGATGGCAGCGGACAGATTCTGTTCTACACCAGCGAGGATGCATTTCACTGGAAATTTAAGAATGTCCTGGTTTCCAATTTCAACCGGTTTGGGAAAATGTGGGAGTGTCCGGATCTCTTTGAGCTGGACGGAAAATGGGTGCTGCTCACCAGCCCCCAGGACATGCTCCCGGAGGGCTTTGAGTATCACAACGGGAACGGGACGCTCTGCCTGATCGGAGATTTTGACGAGGAGACAGGTGTCTTTCAGGAAATGCACAGTCAGTCCATTGATTACGGAATTGATTTTTACGCGCCCCAGACGGTACTAACACCGGACGGGCGGCGGGTGATGATTGGCTGGATGCAGAACTGGGATTCCTGCGGCATCCGATCCCCGGAGGACCCGTGGTTTGGACAGATGAGCCTTCCCAGGGAGCTGTCCGTCAGGAACAACAGGCTCTATCAGGCTCCCACAAAGGAACTGGACGCGATGCGGCATAACCGGGTGGAATATACCGGAGTCACGGTGGCGGATACGGTCTGGCTGGAGGGCATCAAAGGCCGGAAGATCGATCTGGAGCTGACCATCCGCCCGGGAGACCCGCAGGAGCCGTACCAGAAATTTGCGGTCCGGTTCGCGCAGAATGAAAGATATCATACCTCCTTAAGTTTCCGGCCGCGGGAGTCCATCCTGAAGATCGACCGGAAGTTCTCCGGCTCAAGGCGGGCCAGCATCCATCAGCGGCGCAGTCTGGTCCGAACGGCGGACAATGCGCTGAAGCTGCGGGTCATACTGGATCGGTTCAGCGTAGAGGTCTTTGTCAATGACGGGGAACAGGTGCTCTCGGCAACCATGTATACCGAACAGGCAGCGGAGGGGATTTCCTTTTTCGCGGACGGGACGGTGAATCTGGATGTTGTGAAGTATGATCTGGGGTAAAGGGGCGGATATGTGGAAACAGCGCAAGGGCAGTTATGAATCTGTAAAGGGTTTGCAGCTGCCCTTTTTGCGTGCATGGAGGGGGTTATGAAGCAGGATTGAACTTCATGTACAATTTGGGGTTGTGCATCTGACAATCATGTGTTATCCTTGACAGGAAGAATTCAAAAAGATATTCATCTTTTTTGTTCTTGTTGCCGGTACATCACCGGATCACTCAATCATAGTTTTTACAAAGCAGGCTTTTGGGCCAGTCTCGTTGTGAGGAGTTTTGGGCTGTTTTCTGGAAGAATTTACTTTTCTGAACGGGTATTTCATGTTAGGAACTGCGCATCATGATATGCTACGCGGCAGTTTTATCTGGCGCGCAGTATATATTTCTACAATTCCTTACTGTTCAGGTTCCCACTTTTTTTCTTTGGGAAGAACATCTTTTATAAACGCTTTCACATTTTTGTAGATTTCTTCAAAGGGCGGTTTGTTTACGCCGCCCGTAAAACGGAACTTTTTATAGGAATGCTCCAAATCATCAGATCTGTGAAGAAAACCGTCGAAATTGTCTAATTCCCGTTCACTGTTTTTAAGAATGCAGCGGATATCAGCAGCATTAAATTCAAAAACCTTTGAAATATAATAGAGATCCACAACATTCTTTATTCTGCGGAACACCTTGTCAGTGGAGATTGCCGAAAGCTTATCGGCTATCATCTGCACGGGGGATGCACCGCAAAATCGAATCCCCTCTATTTCATAGATTTTTGTTGCCGGGGCAGGTCGATTTACATCAACATCCATTGTAAAAAGGATTTCCTCGGTGGAGCATTCAATCAGCTCAAAACCAGCGGAGCGTCTTTCACCGTGCAGTCTATACAGGCGCACTTCCAAATCTAAGCCGCTTTTGTCGAGTGCCTTTTGCAGGGATCCTGTCATCTGCTCCGCTGTTGGTTCAACATCCGAGTTCCAGTTGGCGTCAATATCCACCGTATGACGAGTTTCTTCGGTAGCTCCCGCTTCAAGCAGGCAGGCTTTCAAAACCATTGAACCCTTGAAGCTGATGGGAATGCCGCTGTCATAGATGGATTTCATTACATCATACATTATTTTTTCCTGTGCTGATATATTCAAAATAATCGCCTCAATTTTCGTAATATTCTATCGCCTCATTTGCCAATCTTTCAAATCTGTCCTGATATTCAGGTGCGATAAAGATACCTTCAAAGCTATCGCCGTTTGAATAATAATACTTGCTGACCGCTTCGGTTATGCCCTGCATATCCAAAATAGACTCATTTGCAAAGGCATCATATACTGTTCTGTTAAAATTGGTATATCTCAGTCCGCTTCTGCTATTAACATGATGAGAACTGATATGATTACCAAGCACGACTACACCGTTATACTGCGTAACGGAATCGTCACCGTAAACCCACACGATATATTCATCGCTGCGTCCGCCGAAGCTGCCCTGACACATAAGTGCTTCGTCCAAAGCAAATACAACCGATTCACCAAGACACCCACGAACGGCCTTTAGCCAAGAGATAGCACCGGTATAATCGCTTCTCTTCGGAAGGTTACGCTTTTGCGGATCATATTTCGGCAGCGTTACCGTTTTTCGGTTGACCAGGTCATCCTTTATATGTTGTTCCAACAGAGATAAAATATATTCAGGAGGCTTTCTTGTACCCGTTTCCCAATTCTGAACGGTGCGGAAGGGGATATTATATCTTGCGGCAAATTCACTTTGGGTATCTCCAAGCCGTATTCTCATTTCTCGAATATTCATAATCTTCACCCTGATAATATAATACACTCAATGAGTACATTGTTCAATATTTTTTTCAAAAGTGTTAAAGAAAACATAGCTTCAATTCAGATACCTTATATATTCCGCCGCCATATCCACCCGCGGCGAATTTTTGATCACGCCCAGGTACACGTCCTCCTCAAAGCCTGCCTGCCGGAAAATGTCTGCCTGTGACACGTTAAGCCCCATCGGATACTCCTCCGTCACAGCCTGGTATTCCAGGGAACTGTCCTGCAGCAGTTCGTCAGCATTGTCTTCCAGTATGGCCGTGCCCGACACCAGGTACGGCTCCCATTCGGCCGCACTCTGCAAATCCGTATCCCGGAGCAGTTCTTCCATATTATAGAGATATCCATTCTGGGAAAATGCGTCGAACGCTTCCCGGTTCATGAGCACCACATCCAGCTTTTCATCATCAATCGAAGCGATGATTTTCACGCGGGAAGCATAGGCGTACTCATGGTTGGGGGCATCGGGATCATCGGTGAGATTGATTCCCGTATACAGTTCCAGCTCCGTTTTGGAAGCATCAGCACCCAGAAAATCCAGGAAACCGCCGCTCAATTCGCCGGTGAGCTGTTCCCCTGCGGACACATTTACAAGGCCGGTATAAAGCAAAATCTCCTTTTTGGAAAAATGGCCGTATACCGTATAGCCAACGATATATAAGCAGATCAGGCAGACCGCGATGGGAAATTTATAATAATCCCAGACATACTGCACCTTCTGTTTCCCACTGAGGGAATTCCATTTCTCATTCGAATTGTATTTAAAATGAATGTTTTTTCTTTCCTGTGATCCCATGTATATTCCCTCTCAAGTTTTGTAGAGCACTCTCGGAAACTCCCCTGCACCCATCTTTGCGGCTGACAGCTGTGCTTCTCAATCCGCAGCCGCCTCATGTTCCTCCGTTTTTTCCTCGCAGAGCAGCAGGACATTGGACAGAAGATAGGAGCAGAGCAGCGCGCACAGGCCCTCCCCGAAAATCACAGCCGGAGTAAAAATACGAACGATAACCAGCAGCATCACGAAGTAGATGACAGCCATCACTGCGGTACAGAACAGAAAACGGATCCCGATAAACAGCGCGTTTTTGAACATGGCGCCCACCGTATTGTCAAATCTGGCCAGAAGGGGAAAGATATACATCAGGACAACGGCATAAGCGGCCGCGGCCACAAAAAATATTGCCGTGCAGAGCGTCCAGAACGCATTTTCAAACCGCATGTGATACAGGACATACCCATCGACGCCCAGCACGATCCCTGCCCCAAGCAGAATCAGCCAGATGACGGTGCCCTGCCGGAAATTTTCCCGGAAGGAGCGGAAAAATGCCTGCGTGAGGTTCCCTTCCTCGTTTTTAGCGATTTTTAATGAAACATAGAAAAGCGCGGTAGTGGACGCCCCGATCGTCACAATGGGAATACAGCAGATGAACCACAAAATATTCAGATAAACGCTGTATACGAGCTTGTTGATAAACTGCAGGACCGGTCCGTCCAGATGAAATAAATTACTCATGATATTCCTCCTCGTATGATATTGTATTTACATTTCTCACAGCGCAGAGCTCTCCCCCTGCGGTTCGGCGTCCTGCCTTTCGATGCAGCGCGCTCTCCCCTGCGGTTCGGCATCTTTCCTTTCAATGCAGCGCCCCCTCGCCCCATGAATCCTCATCACCCCTCCGTAGAGTCGCGGTAGATGAGGCTCGTTTCTGTGTACAGGGTGCGGTAGTTCAAAGATGGCTCGTTGATCCGCGACATCAGCAGATTCACGGCGGCAAAGCCCATGATCTGGCTGTGTATGTGGATCGTGGTGAGCGCAGGCGTGACGATCTTGGATTCCGGGGAATCGTCAAATCCGCACAGATACACATCCTCCGGAACCGAATAACCAAGCTTTTTCAATGTCCGCATGGCGACCAGGGCAATGGAATCATTGGAGCACACGAACACCTCCGGAAAAGGCTCCAGCTTCTGCATGCTTTCGGTGAGGTACTCCTGATAATCCTCCGATCCAGGATTGCGGACCCCCTTCTTATTCCCTGTGATGCAGTATTCGTCCGGGCAGGGGAGCCCCAGAAGCAGCATGGCATTCCGGTAAGCCATATACCGCTCAAAGAAGGAACGGCAGTGCATGCATTCTCCGATGAATCCGATCCGGGTCTTTCCCCGCCGGGCCATCTCCTGTATAAATAAGTAGATACCGGTCTGGTTGTCCATACAGAGCAGGTCCGCCTCCAGCGGTTCCCGGAAGCAGGCTGCCGGCGCGTCTACAAATAAGACAGGCAGCCCCAGTCCGCAGAGCATCTTATCATATTCATAGTTAAACATCTCAATGCAGACGATCCCGGCAGTCCGCTCCATGGAAAAAGAAGCGGGCAGCTTCATGGCGTCCAGCTCATCCGCCATGATCCGGTGCATCGTCAGGCTGTATCCCAGCCCGGAAAGCTCCATCTGGAATTTGTCCAGCATGACGGACGCGAAATGAGAGCCGTCTATAAAATTTGCGATCAATAACGCAATCTCAGTCTTCTGCTTTGCGGCAGGAATGGAAAGCACGGTGCTTCCTGCGGCCGCGCTTGCCGCGGTAACGTAGGAAAACTGCTTGTACCCCATCTGCATTGCCTTTTTTAATACCTTCTCGCGGGTGGAATCGGCCAGGATGCCGGTATTGTTGATTGCCTTTGATACAGTATTGCGGGAAATGCCAAGCTCATCCGCAATGTCCTGGATCGTAACTCTAGTGCCCATAGATCCCTCCTTCTGCTGTCCCGGCAGATCCTCAGACCGGAGTCCGGGAATCTGTCTGCCGGAAAGCGTTCCTCCTGTGCGGCTGCAATCCGGCAGACCGCCTGTATGCAATTTAGGAGTTGTAGGAAAATAACTGATGCAGATTGCGCAGGATATTTCTTCGGATGTGCAGGACAAAAAACGCAGGCGATGCGGGCATCGTCGAGGCTTTTTGGCCTGTGCAGCCGGAGAAATAGACAAGCCAAGATGTGTCAGTTATTTTTCTATAACTCCTTACTGCAATGCAGGTGAGTCGTTGTATTGCAGCCGCACAGTATAGAAATTTGTTCTAAAAACATTATAATGCACAAAATAGATTGTGTCAAATGTAAAAATATAAAATTTAGAGATTTTTCCCAAAATGCAGTAAAAAATGGCGGTAAATCTTATTGATATGTGCATAAAAATAAAAATGCAACAAAAAGAGTGTGCAAATGATAAATAAAGTATTGACTAAATGTAAAAAAAGTGTTATAAATTTAAATAGACAAATTCCAAAGTATGTTACAATGTTTTTACAAATGCACAAATCGAAAACCGGAAAGGAGAAGAACAGGGAAATGAGAGAAAAAGTGTGCAAAAAAACAAGGGATTTGACAGAAAGGAGGAAATTATGAATACAAATGCAACAACTGTTCCAAATCAAAGACAGGACAAAGGATTTCACAACACCATGCTGTATGTAAAGCAGCACTGGCAGCTGTATGCGATCTTCCTGATGCCGGCGTTTTTGCTGACGCTGATCTTCAAGTACGCGCCCATGAGCGGCATTCTGATCGCGTTCCAGGACTACAACCCATTCCGGGGAGTTTCCGGAAGCGAATGGGTAGGCCTGAAGCATTTTACCAGATTCTTATCCTCGCCGGACTTTATGGGCTATCTGGCCAACACTTTGAAACTGAGTGTGTATGGCCTCCTGTGGGGATTCCCAATGCCGATCCTGCTGGCATTTCTGCTGAACCGGATCCAGAGTACGGGCATCAAGAAAAAGATACAATTGGTGCTGTATCTCCCCAACTTCGTATCTGTCATCGTACTCTGCGGTATCGTGAGGATCCTGCTTTCCGTGACCGGCCCTCTGAACCTCCTGATGGGAACGGAGATCAATTTCATGACCATGCCGGAGGCATTCCGCACCATCTACATCGCCAGCGGCATCTGGCAGGGCGCAGGCTGGGCCTCCATCATGTATACGGCGTCTTTGTCCAACGCGAGCCAGGAGCTCAAAGAAGCGGCTGTCATGGACGGCGCGAATATCCTGCAGCAGATCAAGGCGGTGGAGTGGCCGGCGATCAAGGATATGGTTGTGATCCAGTTCATCCTGCAGGCGGGAAATATCATGAGCATCGGATTTGAAAAGGCATACGCGCTGCAGACAGACCTGAACCTTCCGGCATCCGAGATCATTTCTACCT